>CAMVGT010000002.1 GCA_947167125.1 uncultured Erysipelotrichaceae bacterium | reverse complement strand
ATCCCCGCCCAAGTTTTAAAACTATGGACGAGGTCTTCTTGCCGGTTTAATAAAGGCTGTTTGCGGCAGCGGTGATATTTCCATATTCGACAATGCTGAGAAATGCCTGGATCATCTGCGGCTCAGCGCGCTGTTCCCGACCGGATATGCATTCGGCGTGACAATGGCAAACGGTGTTGAACTGCTGGTTCATATCGGCATTGATACAGTCAATTCCAAAGGAGAGGGTTTCAGGCTCCTCGGAAAGAAACAGGGAGCTGCAGTCAAGGCCGGAGAAGCAATCGTAGAAGTTGATTTCAAAAAGCTTTCGGCAAAATACGATATGCCTGTGATGCTGATTGTGACAAATGCCAACGATCAGAAGATCACATTCAAAGCACCGTGCGATGTCAAACGCGGCGACAGTGTGATTGAATAATGAACAGCATGGATGCGGTGTAAAAAACCGCATCCTTTTTCTTTCCGCGGATCTGTCTGATTGCGGAACAAAATATTTTTACAATATAATGTAAATGGAAAATGTTCCGAAAGGAGACGGATCATATGAACTTCATGGATAATATTCAGCTGAAACGGAGCACTTTTACAAAAAACGAAGCGAAGGCGTGCGACCGGATACTGGAAGACCTGAAGCTGGTACAGACCTGTTCAATTCAGGAGCTTTCCGAAATGATCGGGGTAACCAAAACAACAATCATGCGGTTTGCACAGAAGATCGGGTACAGCGGCTATTCGGAATTCAAATATGCAGTCATCAATTATGTCAACAGTTCTGAGAACAGAGGAATCAGTGAAGATGCAGGAATTACATACGGGGAAAATGCTTACGCAGATACAATCCGTCTGCTTCATCATACTGCCGATGAAAAGAAGATGATGGAACTGGCTGCGCGGATGATCAAGGCTGAATCGATCTATCTTGCCGGTATGATCAATTCCCATGTCAGCGCACTGCAGATGTATTATTCTCTGCTGATGTTCGGCATCCGTGCTACTGTTCTGGATTCTTCGGAGGCAGTCAAATCGGTTGACATGTGTGTCGGAAAAAAGGATCTGATCATTGTATACAGTGTTTCCGGAAAGTCGGGTATCATGAAACAGCTGGTACAGCTGAAAGAATCATCCGGCTGTGAAGTGATACTGATTACGTCGTCCAATGTTAATGAAACATTTGCGGATGATGTCATTGTTCTTCCGTCATTGCCGAGCGGGCATGGATCACTCCTGGAAAATGTTCCGGTTTATTCAGTATTCAACGCAATACTGGTTGACTACATTTCACGGCTGAAAAGCGGCAGATAGACTTTTGCACACCGGAGACGGTGTGTTTTAAAATGATGTAAACGGAAAATATCCCAAAACAGCAAAATAAATCGGAAAATATTATTGACATTCTTTTTGCGGAAGGCTATATTATAGCCGAGGGGGAAAATATTCCGATATAGATATTGAAAACGGAATATTTACAAAACTATGGACAAGCTTAATTCGTTGGTTGAAAAAATTCTTCTTCCGTTCTCCGCATGGGTGAACAGTAACAAATCTCTGCAGGCAGTTTCAAAAGGATTCATGTCAATCCTGCCGGTAACAATCATCAGTTCATTATTCTATCTGATCGCAAACTTCCCGATCACAGCGTGGACAGGCTACCTGGCTTCTTCAGGTCTCGACAGATTCCTTCTGATTCCTTATAACGTCACAATGAGCCTGTTTGCCATCTATGCGGCATTCGCGATCGGATATGCATATGCAAACAACGAAGGGGAAGACGGACTTTCTTCCGGTATTCTCTCACTGATCAACTTCCTGATTGTGACACCGTATATCATCGATGAAGCAGGATCGCTTTCCTACAGTTTCGACTGGCTCGGATGCAAAGGTCTCTTTGTCGCAATGATCGTTGCAGTCATTACAGCCAAGGTATTCGTTCTCTTCCAGAAAAAAGGCTGGGTTATCAAAATGCCGGACGGCGTTCCTCCCTTTGTCGGAAAGTCATTCGCATCCCTGATCCCGGGATTCCTGATGGCGTTTATTTTCATGATCATCGCAATCATCTTCGCAAAGACATCCTTCGGCAGTGTTCACCAGCTCATCTATACTTATCTGCAGACTCCTCTGACAAATGTCGGCGGATCCTTACCAGGCTATCTCTTCATGCAGGTCTTCATTCAGTTCCTGTGGTGGTTCGGCATTCATGGTTTCAACGTCTGTGCCGGTATCTTCATGCCGATCTATCTCTCAATTGATGCAGCCCGTCTGGCAGGGGAAACAACCAACCCGATCGGCATGTCCTTAATGACAGTTGTCGGTCAGTCCACAGTCGCTGTCTGCCTGGTCATGCTGCTGTTCTGCAAGTCCAGACAGTTAAAGGAAATCGGCACAGTCGCGATGCCTGCCGCAATCTTCAATATCGGTGAACCGGTTGTCTTCGGTGTGCCGAACGTCCTGAATCCTTACATGTTCCTGCCGTCCGTCATCATTGTTCCGCTGATCACGAACCTCTTCTTCTATCTCGGATTTGTTTCCGGAATCGTCACACCGCTTTCCGGCGCACAGGTTTCGATGCAGGTTCCGGTCGTTCTCTACGGTCTTGTACAGGGCAACTGGATGGTCGCTCTCTGGCAGCTGATCGCAATCCCTCTGGCAATGGTTCTGTATCTGCCGTTCTACAAGATGTATGACAAGAAGCTTCTTGCCGAAGAACAGGAAAGAGAAGCCGCTAACGCCTGACTGAAAGAAACATAAAAAGTGCTGCCGGCATTGCATATGGCAGCACTTTCCCCTTAGAAGGAGAAAACACATGGAATTGTTCAAACAGGAAAAAGTTTCGGAACATATTACAAGAATCAAAACACCGTTCGGTGTCAGTATGTTTCTGGTACAGGGTGACCGAAAAGCACTGCTGATTGATACCGGAATGGGAATCGGAGATCTGAGAGAATTTATAGAAGAAACTGTTTCAGTTCCCTATGAAGTGGTTCTCACCCATGGCCATTGCGATCATGCCGGCGGTGCATCGCAGTTTGATGAGGTTTATCTGAATCCTGCTGATTTCGCTCTGGAAAAATGGCATGCATCACGTGAGCATCGAATCAGCGATGTCTTTACCGGACCGTTCCCGGTTCCCGAAGGAATCACTGAAACCAACTTTGTACCGCAGAGAACAGCGCCATATACACCGCTGGATCCGGCTATGTCTTTTCATCTTGGGGACTGCACGGTTTCCTTCATCGAAGTACCCGGTCATACGCAGGGCTGTCTGGTTCCTTTGATCAAAGAAGACGGTGTCATGATCATCGGCGATGCATTGGGAGAAAACACACTCATGCATTTCAGGGAAAGCACGACCGTGCAGACCTATCAGAGATCGATCGAAAGACTTCTTGAAGTTCAGGATGATTACAGCCTGCTGATCCGTTTCCACGGGGCGGGTGCCAGTGAACACAGAATTCTGCAGGATATGCATGATCTGTGCGATGAAATCATGAATCATACGGACGCAGCAGTTCCCGGAAACATGATGGGCATTCCCGGAAAATGGGGAAGAGAAAAAGAACACCCGGGCAAAGCAGGCAATATGATTTACAATCCGGAACGGATTTTTGATGAACAGGAGGACAAAGCATGATTCAGATGATTATCAGAGCTGATGATATCGGATACAGCGAAGCAGTGAATTACGGTATTGAAAAGTCTGTCCGCGACGGTCTGATCCGAAGTGCGGGTCTGATGCCGAATATGCCTTATGCGGAACATGGTGTCAGGCTTCTTGAAGGTCTGGATGTCTGCATCGGCCAGCATACAAATATCTGCCTGGGAAAACCGTGCTGCGATCCCGGAGAGATTCCTTCCCTGGTTCAGGAAAACGGCGAATTTCTTCCCAGCAGTGCTTATCGGAATGCATTTGCAGAAGGAAGGGATCTTGTTGATCTGAATGATGCAGTAAAAGAAGCGGAAGCGCAGTATTTCCGCTTTAAAGAAATCACCGGAAAAGAACCGGCTTATTTTGAAGCCCATGCAATTATGAGTGAGAATCTCTGGAAAGCATTGGAGATTGTAGCGGAAAAACATCATCTTCTGTTCAATTACATGACTCCGATGACAAAAATCGGTTCCTTCTGCGGAAAGCCGGTCGCTTCGTGTGTGATGGAAAGCATGGATCCGGAATACGATCCGTTTGAAACACTGAAAAAGGCAGTGGAAAACGCAAGAAAAGATATGCCTAATATCTTTGTCTGCCATCCCGGCTATGTTGATGATTATCTTCTGAAGCATTCTTCCTTAACTCTTAACAGGACAAAGGAAGTTGCAATGCTGTGCGATCCCGCAGTCCGGGAATATCTTGAAAATCATCATGTACAGCTTCTTTCCTACCAGGAAATACAATAAACAGAAACACGGTACGTCAGTGAAGTACCGTGTTTTTATGAAAAAAAACCGCATCCTTGAAGGATACGGCATTTTACTGTCTGTCCTGTATGAATCAGCCCTTGAGCTTCTTGACCAGTTCTGCAAGGGATTCGTCTTTGCAGTCGCGGAAGAAGTATTCATCGAAATGTTCGCCGGCAAATGCGCCTTTGACCAGTTCCGGATCCAGATCGTTCAGGATATCCGCAAGCGGACGGAACGCAGCTGCGCGGACACCGTCAAGAATCTTCTTGTTGCGCTGTTCCGGAACAACACGCTCTTTCGGATAGCCGCCGCCGAACGGTTCACAGAACAGTTTTTCGAAGATGTATTCGAGATTCAGTTCACCGCCCCAGCCGAAGTTGAGAGCGAACGGAATGGAGATGGCGTTTCCATCGTTGATCTGCGCAAATGTGTATGCATCCAGCGGATGTTCGATATGGCCGCAGATGACACCCGGGAAGGAGTTGAGGGCGAGCATAGCGCCTTCGCCTGTACCGCATCCTGTGACAACAAAATCAGCGGCACCGGAATTCAGAAGAACAGCAGCCAGGATTCCGTTCTGAACATATGTCAGCTGTGCTTCATCATCTGCTTTATACATTCCGTAGTTGACGACTTCATATCCTTTTGCCTCTGCGACTTTGCGCAGAGATGTTTCGATCAGACTGTTCTTGGCAGCCTGAGAGTTTTCATTAATCAGTGCAATTTTCATGATCTTTATCTCCTCTTTCGTCTTCATTATAAGTTAGATATATATGGAGATTCTTGATCAGTTTATGGACAATTCCAAACTGACGTACTCATCTTATTTCAGAAAATTCCGAATGGACTGCGATTCCTTCTTCAATCGCAGTGCGCATCAGGATTGCTGTATAGGCATCTGCGAGAGCTTCAAAGAGGGAACAGGGGACTTCACCGTTGCCGTGCACATAGTCACCCATTTTCTTTAAGAGCTGCGCAACTGCGGTTTCATCCGGGGAAAGGCCGCAGAGTCCGAACGGCGGTGCATAAAGTATTTCATCTTTCCATTCAATTGCGGCAATCTCTTCAAAGCTGCTGAAATTGGGGTTGCCGCTGCCGGAGGTGACTGTTCTTGTTTTGATTTTCAGCGGTTCTGTATGGATTAGAGAATTCTCATCCAGCCAGACAGGCGTATCATCCGAAAACTCTCCGTAAACTCCCTGCAGACGGAAGTGGCTGCTGCGGATCGGGGAACGGTATTGTTCAGAATCAAAATCATAGAGACAGACTGCACCCTGATCAAAGACAATCTGAGCGGCGGTGCGCTTTTTCATCGATGTGCTCCGGTCGGTGAAATGCTGTGTACGGCTCAGTGTGTTTGCTGTTTCAAAGCTCCATTCCTGTGCAGTGACTGTAAAACCGGCATCGCAAGGAAGCTGCAGGAATTTCCGCATCAATGAAGCCGCATGATATTCATGTGCAAGGGACAGATAAAGATAATCTGCCTTTCCGAAAAGTCCGCGTTCGATCAGTTTCAGTCTTGCGATATTCTGCGGATAAAGACTGTACTGTTCCGCAATTACAAGTTTTGTATGCGCATCTTCGGAAGCATACAGTTTGTAAAGTGTCTGCAGATCGCAGGCGGCAGGCGTTTCGGAAAGAACATAGAATCCTTTTTCCATCCAGTGCAGACTGAGATCCGCGTTGACATCTTTCTTTGCGGCAATGACGATAAAGTCCGGTTTTGAATCTGCCAGATGTTTTTCATCCGCGCAGGCAGGGATATGATATGTCTCTGAAATCTTCTGTGCCTTTTCTTCAGAAGTGCACAGCATCATGCACATTTCAAAGATTTCAGGAAGTGCTTTGGCAATCCGGACATAATACATCGCGCGCCATCCGGATCCGATCAGCGCGAAGCGGATTTTCCTGTCCATATTCTTTTCTCCGTTACAGATGTTCCTGCAGATGCTTCATATGGTTGAGAACATAGGGAACTTCAAACAGCAGCATTGCCAGCCATCCGACCCCGCTTGCCGCCGCGATTCCTCTGATTCCGATTCTTCCGGCCAGAAGATAGGTGCCGATGGTGCGCAGGGAAATCTGAATGAATGTGCAGAGAATGGTAACCGGAATTCTTCCGACTCCGCGGCAGTATCCCTGGAATCCGTTGGTCAGTGAAGGCATTGTATAGATCAGTGCGATGATGGAAAGATATGCCATTCCTTCTTTGATGACTTCTTCTGTTCCGCTGCCTTTGACAAACAATGAAACCAGCTGCCTGCCGGTCAGCAGTACGGTGACGCCGATGAAGATGCCGTAGACAATTTCCATGGCAATGCCGATCGCAAATCCTTTTTTAATCCGCTCAGGTTTTCCTGCCCCGCGGTTCTGGGCAATCATGGTTGCGATGGAAGCCGCAATGCTCTGCTCGGGAATAAAGGCGAAGCTGTCAATCCGGCTGACCGCATTGAATGCGGCAATTGTGCTGACGCCGAGCATATTGACGCGGGACTGAATCAGCAGTTTGCCGACCGGCTGGACTGCCTGCTGCATGGCGGAAGGAAGTCCATAGCTCATAACCTTTTTCAGAATTGTCCGGTCTGTTTTCCATTCGTCTTTTTCCGGAATCAGTTCCTTCATTTCCCTGATCATGCAGCGGGCTGCGAGAAGTGCAGAGACAAGCTGCGCAAAGACCGTTGTCAGCGCGCTTGTGACAATGCCGAGATGGAAGATGCCGAGCAGGATCAGATCGAGAACGATATTCAATATAGAGCAGACCGCAAGAAAACGCAGCGGACGCTTGGAATCGCCGACGCTCTTCATCGCCGCGGCAAGCGCATTATATATAAAGGTAAGAGGAACGCCGAGGAATGTGATTCGAAGATAGACGGACGTGAGATTGAAGATTTCATCCGGCACTGCCATCAGGTTCAGAATAGCCGGCGTCAGCAGAATGCCCGGAATCATGACGGCCGCACTCATCATCACGCCTGATTTCAGCACAGCCGCAAGCGACTGCCGCAGCGAGTGCATATCATCGGCGCCATAGCGTTCGCTCATGAAAATTCCCGCCCCGATACAAAGGCCGGAAACTGCCAGAATCACAAGATTCATGATCGGAGCCGCGATGCCTTCCGCCGCCAGGGCTTCTTTGCCGATAAACCTTCCGGCAATCATGGAATCAGCCGCGTTGTAGGCGAGCTGAAGCCAGTTGGCCAGGATCAGCGGAAGGGCATAGCGCCAAAGGTGGGAAAACAGGGATCCTTCTGTCATGTTCTGCATAATCAAACTCCAGTAAATCGCAAATATGCTGTCTTATAAAAGCACAGGAACATCCAAAAATCAAAACAGACACTTTCACGCGCGGAAAATGTCCTGTTCTGAAACAGCTCAGTATTTTTTTGCCCAGCCGACTCTGCCCGCCGCCAGCGGTTTTTCATAGAAGCGCGCTGTCTGATCGCGGTGGGTATCATTCCATTTATCAAATCCCTCAGCTCTGATATGGGATTCATAGGTGCAGTCCTCAAAGACGCATAAACCGTAATCGCGCCATGGTCTTGCAAGATAAATGGTACTGTCGCCGACGCCTTCTTCCCTTGTGAAGCGGCATTTATAAAAGCGGAAGCCTTCCGTCTGGGAAAGGGGATGGGCAGGGGCTGCCGCATATCCGATATTGCGGGTATCATAAACGGAGCGGATCTCGCAGTTTTCAAACAGGGTTTCCCCGCATCCGAAAATGAAATCAACCGTTCCTTCAATCAGACAGTTTTCAAAATACTGCCGGCAGTATTTGTCCTGCCGCAGATCATCGGTCAGGAAACCGTCATACCGTTCGATCAGGTCATCGGGAAGCGGTCCGAGGAACACGGTATCCTGGGTTGAGACAAGACGGCAGTTTTTCATATGAAAGTCATCGCCGTATACGGTAAGCGCCACTTCCTGGCCCTTGATTTCAGGGTGTCCGGCGTCATTGACAATCGTCAGATTCTCCATACTCACATGATCGCTGACAACGGAAACTGTCCATGTCCGGAAGGTGTTGAATTCCTTTCCGTCCGGGGCAGTTTTATTTGCGTAGTCGTCCCAGATGATGACGGTTTTATCAATACCGGCGCCGCGGATCGAGAGTCCGGGCGTGCTGATTTTCAGCTTGATGCGGAAAACTCCTTCCGGCAGAACCACTTCGCTGTAAGGTTCTGCGGAATCTATGAATTCCTGTAGATTTTCTACTGTTGAATCAATCATTTATTCACCTCGTTTCTGCGTTTTAATCAGTATAGATGATCTTCAATGTGAAAATTTAATGAAAGTTTTTTATATCGATTTTGTCCATGTTTTCATTTACTTTCTCCATGTACTTTGAAAAAGGTCATTCCCATAATTAACTTAGTGAAATCCCGCGACAGCAGAATGAATCGAAGATGAGTTGGAACTGTTATTATTGACAGCTATGTAAGCGGTTACGGATCACATTTCTTCCTCAGAATGGAGACGGCGATGAATAGACAGCGGACATTGACAGAATATCGGATGATTGATCTTACAATCTTCGCTTTCATAATGGCTGTCTGCGAGTTTCTGACTGTACGTGCAGCAGATACCTGGTTTCCCAGCCAGCCTTACACGGTTTCTGTTGCGGCGGCAATCACAGCAATTGTTTACATGCGCTGGGGATGGTGGGGCTGTTTTCACGCCTTTTTGGCGGGAACGGTTTTTTGCGCTTCCCATGGTGCACAACTCTTTTCTTACTTTATATATTGCTTCGGAAATCTGTTCTCGGCCCTTGCAGTGCCTATTCTGCTGAGGTTCGGCAAGGAGAGAACAAGGACAGGGATGTTCGGCATGATCTTTCCACTGCTGGTGCTTCTGCTGATGCAGTGCGGCAGAGCCATCGTGGCATTGATTCAGGGCGCATCTCTGGCCAGTGTAACAGGTTTCTTTACAACCGACAGTATTTCGATGCTCTTCACATTCGTTGTGATCTGGGTCGCGAGGAGGCTGGATGGAATATATGAAGATCAAAAGCATTATTTGCTTCGCCTTTCCGCTCAGGAGAAAGCAGAAAAAGGAGGTTCAATATGAAGGCAAAGGTGGCAGATTTTCTCATTTTTGACAAAGAAACAGGGGTATACAGAGAAGACCCGGAACAGGCGGTGCGCGACGACGTTGAAAAGCATTACTGGAAACACGTTGCGACAAACATCGCCAAAGACTGGCGTCTGTATCTGATGCTGATTCCGATGCTGCTTGTATTCCTGTTTTGGCGTTACTTCCCGATGTACGAGCTGCTGGGCTGCTTCAAGGTTTCCGACAACGTTCTGCCGGTTTCCCAACAGCTGTTCTCCGGATTCTCGTACTTCAAACGACTGCTGTTTGCAGGAGACGGACTTTCCACAGATTTCTGGAGAGCTCTGAGAAACACATTCCTGCTCAGCTTCTACGGTCTGTGCTTCGGATTCCCGATTCCGATCATCCTGGCATTATTCTTCAATGAAGTCCGTTCCAACGGCGCAAGAAGCGTATTCCAGGTATTGACTTATCTGCCGAAGTTCATGTCCACCGTAGTCATGGCATCGCTCGTAACGATGCTTGTCAAGCAGGGTTCCCTGACAACCGGTATGGGTATCGTCAGCCGATTCCTGTCAAATCTCGGACTGATCAGTTTCGACACCGCAAACGCGGGTCTTCTGAACAACCCGGCTTACTTCCGCTCCATCTATCAGATCTCAGGTATCTGGGAAGGCGCGGGCTACGATTCAATCGTATTCTTCGCTGCGATTATCGCAATCCCTCCGACCAGCTATGAAGCGGCGCAGATTGACGGTGCTGACAAATGGGCGCAGATGCGCTACGTTGTCCTGCCGAGTATTCTGTCCACAATCGTAATCATGCTGATTACCAGAATCGGTTCACTGCTGAACGTCGGATACGAAAAAGTATTGCTGCTGTATAACGCAAAGACCTATGTAACTGCAGACGTAGTTTCCACCTTCGCTCACCGCAACGGTATGGGCACAGGCGCCGGAACAGGTATTGCGGCGGCGGCAGAAATGATGAACAACGTTATCGGTATGCTGCTGGTTATCGGTGCAAATACGATTGCCCGCAAAGCATCCAACACATCACTCTACTAATTACAGGGGGCTTCAATGAAAAGAAAACTTGAATTGTCAGAACTGATATTTAAGATTCTGAGTTACACAATGCTCTGCATTTTCGCTCTGTGCTGCCTGTATCCGTTCGTATTCGCTGTCAGCGCAGCTATCAGCGGAAGGTCAGCAGTAGAGTATGGCTCTGTTGTTCTGTTCCCGAAGGACATCCAGTTCGAGGCCTTCAAGAGAATGTTCGGCGACAACATGTTCTGGAACGCGTATTCCAACACACTGTTCCTGACACTGTTCGGTACAATCTGGGCAATGTTCGTCGCAATTCTCGGCGCTTATGCATTATCCAAGAAGAGACTTCTCTTCAGAAAATTCTTCAATTTCTTCCTCGTATTCACAATGTGGTTCTCTGCCGGTATCGTTCCGCAGTATCTGAACTACCTGGCTACAAAGGAAGTCTTCAACAAGATGGGCATCATGGATGACAAGTGGCTCGTTGTCATCGCCATGGGTATGGCAGCAATGAACATCATCCTGCTCAGAAACGCATTTGAAGGCGTCCCTTCAGAAATTGAAGAAGCTGCGATCGTCGACGGCGCAACTGAACTCCAGGTTCTCAAGCAGGTCTACCTGCCGATGACAAAGTCCACAATCGCAACAGTCGCACTGTTCTTCGGTATCTCCAGATGGAACGGTTACTTCTGGGCAAGACAGATGATCTCCAACCAGAACGAACATCCTCTGCAGGTATTTATCCGATTGAGGCTGGAACAGTTCACAGACGCTGAGCAGATGGCCGGCTGGAACATGCCGTATGCATCTGACTCCGTCATCTACGCACTGATCGTCTGCTCGATCGTGCCGATTCTCATCATTTATCCGTTTATTCAGAAATACTTTGCAAAGGGTGTAAACGTAGGCGGTGTCAAGGAATAATCCTTGCGGTCTGCGTCTAATTAGAAAAAGGAAGGGAATGTTATAATGAAACATTTTAACAAGTTCACAAAGGCTTTCATCACATCCGGTCTCGCTCTTGCGCTTCTCGCAGGCTGCGGACCCAGCATCAACATTGATCCGGGACAGGGCGGCGGAAGTGCTTCCGGCGGCGGCGAATCAAGCGGTGGCGCAGGTTCCGGTGAACTGACATATGCAGAAGGCACAGTCCTCCGCATGGCTACAGGTTATAACTCCAAACAGACAGGTATCAGCTACGACCCGGATATCGCAGGCAACGGTGTCACACTGGCAGCCAACGGTGTCACATACAACACAGGCGACCTCAAGCCGACCTGGCAGGCAGTTGAGCAGATCCTCGGTGTTAAATTCGAAGACAAATACCAGGGCAACGGTTCAAGCGATGAATTCAACTACTGGAAAGAACGTCTGACAGATGTCGACATGGTTTCCGGTACTGCTGCTCTGTTAACAGCAAACGGCGAAGCAGGAAGCTTTGTCAACATTGCTGAATATCTCGACAGAATGCCTAACTTCAAGGCATATCTGGATGCAAACCCCATCGTCCGTCTCTCTATCACAGGTAACACAAGCACAGGCGCTATCTACTTCAGCCCGTACTTCGACGGTGTAAACGATATTGAACGTATGCCGCTGATGCGTGTTGACTGGGTACAGAAGCTCCTCGACGGCGAAGGCGAATTCTCTGCTGACGCAAGCAAGGACCTCAAGGCTGCAGTCTATGAACCTTATATGCCGACAAGCGGAAAAGTTGAAGTTGATGTTGTCAATGCTGAAGGCACAGCTGCTGAAAAGGTCACAAAGGACTATGACACAGCCGGAAACATCGTTGCCAACATGAACGCTGCAGGAACACTGAACGGTGTTGATGCTGTCAACATGCTCCGTAAGTATATTGATGAAGCTTATGGCGGATACTATGGAACAGAACGTTCCAACCTCTTCATCGGCCAGAATGCTGCATGGGATGTCGACGAACTCGTAGCACTTCTCCGCTGCGTCGTTTCCAACCCTCAGACACTCAACGGCAAAGACACAATCCAGGGTATCTTCTCCAGAGAAGAAAACAACAACTCCCGCCGCGTTGATCTGATCCGTTTCGCCGGTCACCTCTTCGGTGTTCGCGGTCTGGAATCCAGACAGGACTACCTCTATGTCGGTACTGACGGACTTCTCCATGACGCAAGACAGGATGAAGACACATACAAAGCTATGGAACGCTTAAATGCAATGCTTAAGGAAGGCCTCATCTCTGAGTCTTATGCAAGCCAGGGCGATGAAAACTCCCAGAAGTATCTGGAACAGGATCTCGGCTTCATGAGCTATGACTACAACCAGACACAGACCATCTTCAACAACAACGATGCTGTGCTGCAGGAAGGCGAAAAGTACATGGCTGTTATGGTCCCGGTTGCCCGCTGGTATGACGGCACAAACGAAGACGGTGTCTACATGCACTTCACAGAGTCCTGGCGTTCTGTTAAGACAGACGGTTGGGGAATCTCCGTTGCAGGTGTCGGCAGCGATGAAAACAAGCTGAACGCAGCTCTCGCACTGATCGACTTCGCTTACTCCGACAGAGGACAGGTTCTCATGAGCTATGGACCGGATGAATTCATCAAGACAAAGGCTGACGGCAGCTATGAAACATTCGACTTCAACGGCAAGCAGATGCCTGTTATCGCTGATGCTACAAAGGAAGACCTCTGGAAGTACTCCGGCGGCAACTATACAAACTTCGCAAGACAGTACCTCGGATCCACTCTGTCCTTCGTCAAGAACCAGGCATTTGAATATCAGTGCACAACTGAAGCAGGTCAGGAAGGCGCAGGCCACCTCTCCAAGGCAATCGCTCTCGGTGTCATCAAGCATCCTGAACTCGCAGTTGCTTCCAACAGCTGGTACACATCTGTTCCGACAGTTCTGCCGACAACTTCTGTTGAAAACGACAAGATCTCCGGATACACAGAACTGACAGAGAAGTTCTCCTCTCAGAAGGGCGGCGACAACCTCCTCGTCAACCTGATCGTCAACGGTTATACAGATGCTTCCATGACAGACGCAGCTTCCGCTGCTGAAACAGTCAAGAGCTCCTGGAACGGTGCAGCTTACCTCGGCATCAAGGAAGACGCCTGGAAGCGTGACGTTGAATTCTACAACAGCAACAAATAATCTGAATCATTAACTGTTAACAGTCTTTCCGGGGAAATGAGAAATCATTTCTCCGGGAAGATGTCCATACATGGAATCAGGCTGAATCCCCCGGCTTATTCTGATTATGTTAAAGGGGACAGAAAGGAGAGTATGAGCATTGCACAATAAAATGCTCATACAGGGTCATAATGTACAAGAAACAGCTGACTGTGCAGCGCATATTATGCCTTGCCGCGGTAATTGTAAGTGCGATCGTATTCGTATACGCACTCGGAATCATGACCGATCTTTATGATGCTTTGTATGACACGATGCGCAACCCGGCTGATGTCTTCCAGACAGATGTTCCAGGTTCAATCGTCTATTACAACATGCAGGCATTCAATAAGGTGTTCCTCAACTACAGTATTGTGCTGATTTTAATTAGTGTTTTCCTTTTCATCACAAATACGCACAGCCGCAGAAAATACTATATCGGCAACTATGCTGCGATCGGTGTATTCGCTGCAGCTTCTGTTTACCTGACAGTTTTCTGCCACATCTACATCCAGGCCTTCAAGGGTCAGTGGAAACAGGTGGACTTTGCGGCTTTGAAAGCACATTCCGAAATGTGGGGCACACTCTATACAGAATCTACATTCTGGTTTGATATTCATTATCTTGTATTCGGTCTGCTGCTGATCGTGGCAGGACTGCTTGTCTACAATGCAGTATGGAAGTACAAGCTGATGAAAGAAGAAGATCGGCTTCTTGAAGAAGGAAGGAGAGTTCTGCAATGACGACACAGGATGAAAAACTGATTGCCCGTGACCGGATGAGATATATCAAAAACACTCAGTCCGCTAATCTTTGCTATCTGGGAATTCTCTTCAATGTTCTTTACTTCGTGAATATTTATAAATCAGACGTAGGAACATATTACTACAACGTATTGATCGGCGTATCAATCGTTTACAACCTGCTCTTCCTTCTGGCTGCCTTCCTGGCTTCCGAAAGTGTCAAGAGCTATGTCAAGAACTATTCATATGCATTATTCTTCCTTGGAATTATGCAGTTTGTCCGCATCCTCATTATCCCGATGCGTGCTCATGGAGCTACCACAATCGTTAATAACGAAACTGTGAAAGTTATGGGCAACGGTCAGTTCTTCACATGCGTCATCTATCTGGTGATTTCCGGCCTCGCTCTTCTTGCGGCAGGATATATCAACCTGAAGAAGTCCAACGAACTGACAGCACATCTGAAAGAAATCGGCGAAGTCGCATAGGAGACAGATTATGGCAGAGTTAAGCTTACAGCATATTGATAAGATATATGACAACAATGTACAGGCTGTCTTCGACTTCAATCTGGATGTTAAAGACGGTGAGCTGATCGTCCTGGTCGGTCCTTCCGGATGCGGAAAATCAACAACCCTCAGAATGGTTGCCGGTCTTGAAGATATTTCCAACGGAAAACTTCTTCTTGACGGAAAAGATATTACAAACGCGCCGGCAAAAGACAGAGACATGGCAATGGTTTTCCAGAGCTACGCCCTGTACGGCCACATGACAATTTATGAAAACATGGCATTCTCTCTGACACTTCGCAAAGAGAACCCGAATGTCATCCATAAGAAAGTTCTCGCTGCTGCGGAAGTTCTCGGACTGACCAGCCAGCTGAACAAGAAGCCTGCACAGCTTTCAGGCGGACAGAGACAGCGTGTTGCGATGGGACGTTCCATCGTCCGCAACCCGAAGGTATTCCTCTTCGACGAACCTCTTTCCAACCTTGACGCTAAGCTGCGCGGTGCCACAAGACGTGAAATCCTGCTTCTCCACAAGAGACTGCAGGCTACCATGATGTATGTCACCCACGACCAGACAGAAGCTCTGACTCTCGCAGACAGAATCGTATGTATGTCCATGGGTCATGTACAGCAGGTCGGCACACCGCTCGAACTCTACGATTCACCGAACAACATCTTCGTCGCAAGCTTCATCGGCTTACCTCCTATGAACTTCTTCGATGTCCGTGTTGACGGCGACAAGCTGAGCGGAAACGGCTTCCAGGTATCCCTCAATGATGAAGAAAAGTATACACTCGCTGCTTATCAGGGCAGAGAGATTGTTCTCGGAACCCGTCCGGAAAACATCGTGATCGGCAAGGATGTTCCTGCTGTTGTCACAATGAACGAAAACCTCGGTATGAATACTCTGGTTCACGGCAATATCAACGGCGATCCGTCTGTTAAGGTCACAGCCAAGATCAAGGGCTGGACTGACTACAAGAACAGTGACAATGTATCCTTTGAATTCACAAGAAAACACTTCTTTGACAAGGAAACAACAAATGCAATCCGCGGAGGTCAGTTATGAGCACAAAGAAACAGGGCGGACTGAAAGAAGTCTGGAGAAAATTCCTCGTAGCTCTCAAACGCAAGCCTTTCAATATTCCGATGGTTGCACTGGTGATCACATTCCTCTATTACGCTCTGCATCTTTCCACAATCTCCAACACAACGGCTAAGATCCAGGGCAGCGGAATGGGATTTGCAGGATTCTGCACAATGCTGTTCTCCATGCTTTCGTACATGGTATTCATCAATACATTCCAGTACCGTAAGCCGGTGAACAAGCCGATGCTGGTTCTCCTGCTTGTCATGTTCGGAATCATCGCGTTTGCGGATGTTTACTACATGAATCAGATTTACGCTGCGATCCAGCGCCCGGTCAACCCGATCGTTGTAACGCAGAATACCGCATATATCGCGTATGCTGAGTACTATCTCCGCATACACCTGATTCTCCTTGCTGTTACTCTTGTACTGATCGCACTGCTGCCGGTTTATTCCAAGGCACTGCGCAAGGTCAAGACTTCGATCGATGTCGAAGATAACGGCACTCTCGGAGCAATCGATATTTCCGGTGACGAATAATATTACGATGTATCAGACAGCCGCCTGAGCCGGCTGTCTGATACATAATCCACAGCAGGTGAGTTCATGGCAAAAAGAATGAGGAAACAGGTAAAACCTGAAGTTGAAAAAGAAGCGGATTATTATGATCTGAAAAAAGAAGCGATTCAGGCCCTTGCGGAAGCGGATGAGTCCAATTCTCCGGAAGTATCCGAAGAAGAACTGAAAAAATACCGTTCCAAAACCGGTCTGCATCTGCCGGCATGGTTAAAAGCGCTTCTGATCAAATGGTGGTTTGCCGGTTCCGTATGTTTCTTCTTTATCTGGGGACTCGGAATCTACATGGCGGATGTGTATGACACACTGCTTGTAACCTCAATCGGTATGGGTATCGTCACTGATATTCTTACCAACAATGCCCTTCGATTCCTGGAGCGGACAAAAGGTGAAAACGAGAAATACATCATGGTTACAAAAAGGGGATATGTCAGTTTCTTCCTGAATATCCTGTATGCGGCCGTGGTACTCTTCTTTGTCTACACGCTTTACAGCCTGATCAACATGGTCTTTGTAAAGATCAGCGGCCAGGCTGACCGGATCATCCTCGGCGTTGAGCCGATTATGTTCGGTCTGTTCTATATGGGATTCGATCAACTGCTGATTGAAATCAAACACTTTATCGTGAGTGTTTTTACGAAACAAAAACAGTGAATACGGATGAATTTATTATGATTAAAACACTTTATGTCGGCAGCAGTTCTGCATGTTTGGAACTGCAGAATACAGTTCCCTACAGTGCAGGTGAGGAATTCGCCGTCAAAATCGGCGGAAACGAAGTGCACAGAGGGAATACAAACGTATTTTCCGTTTTTGGTCTGACTCCTGATACCGCATATGAGGCAGAAATCTGCTTTGCGGACAGAACCGAAACAGTTTCATTCAGAACTTCTGCAGAAAGCTGCTGTGTTGATGTCAGATCATTCGGCGCGGCAGGAAACGGCGAACATGATGATACTGCTGCGATTCAGACCGCAATCAACATGCTTCCGGAAAACGGAAGACTGTATTTCCCGGAAGGGACATATCTGACACTTCCGATTTCATTAAGAAGCCATATGACCCTCGAATTCGCAAAAGGAGCTGTTCTTCTCGGTTCAACGGAACGTGAAAAGTATCCGATCCTCCCCGGAGTTATCACCGATATGGACGGCAATGAAATTCCGGTTGCCGGATTCGAAGGAATTGAACAGGACTGCTATCAGTCGCTGATTCAGGGCTCTTATGTTGAAGATGTCCGTATTGTCGGTCCGGGAAGAATTGACGGAAACGGAATGAACGGAGACTGGTGGAAGGATTTCAACAGTTTCCCGGCAAAGCGTCCGCGTGCGGTATTCCTGAACCGGTGCCGGAATGTTACGCTGCATGGCGTAACCGTGGCGAACAGCCCGTCCTGGCATATCCATCCGTACTTCTCACAGAACATTTCCATTCTGGACTGCTTCATCACAGCTCCGAAAGTATCGCCCAATACGGATGCGATCGATCCGGAAAGCTGCGATTATGTCGATATGATCGGATGCCGCTTCTCGGTAGGAGATGACTGCATCGCAATCAAATCCGGCAAGTTCGATATGGCAATGAAATACCATGTGCCGGCTGACCATTACACAGTCCGCAACTGTCTGATGGAATTCGGACACGGCGCAATGACACTCGGCAGCGAACTTTCTGCCGGCATCCGCAATGTTTCCGTTACCCAGTGCCTGTTCAGGGAAACAGACCGCGGTCTGCGCATCAAGTCCAGACGCGGAAGAGGTAAGGAAAGCATTATTACCAATGTGATTTTTGACAATATCCGTATGGAAAAGGTTCTGACGCCGATTGTTATCAATATGTGGTACAACTGCGTCGATCCTGACCGTTTTACCGAATATGTTTGGAGCAGGGAACATCTTCCTGTGGATGACCGCACACCTCATATGGGATTCTTCGAGTTCAAGAATATGGAATGTGTGGACGCGGAAGTGGCTGCCTGCTACATCGACGGACTTCCCGAAAGTCCGATCGACCGGGTTGAATTTGAAAATATCTCCGTGAAATTTGCGGAGAATTCACAGCCCGGTATTCCGGCTATGCAGAATTTCGCCGAAAAGAGATGCCGTCTCGGACTGTATCTTGACAATGTACGCGAAATCTCTCTTAAGAATGTAAAAGTGGAAGGCGCTGTCGGTGACAAAGTGATCGCAGATCATTATGAATCGATCAGCACCGAAGGGTCAGATCTATGAATGATTACTCTAGAATAGATGACTATGTTCTCAGACTTGTCAATGAATCCACACCGGAGAAAACGATGTGGAACCTGGAGAAGATCCGGGAAGGCAAAAAGGGAACATGGAATTACATCGATGGCTGCATGCTTACAGCCCTGATGGAAATGACACGCATCACAGGCGATGCGCGTTATGAAGCATTCGCTGAAACTGTCGCAGACTATTATGTTCAGCAGGACGGTACAATCCTGACACTTGAGGCGGATAAAGCCAATCTTGATGACATCAACGAGGGCAGAGTGCTCTTTGAACTGTATGAAAAGACAGGCAAGGAAAAGTACAGACTGGCAGCCGGAAGGCTTTACAGCCAGCTGGAAGCACAGCCCCGCACATATGAAGGAAACTTCTGGCACAAAGCAATTTATCCCAATCAGGTATGGCTGGACGGCATCTACATGGCACAGCCGTTCAGAGCTCTGTATGAAAAATACTTCGGCGACCATGATTACAGTGACATCATCAAACAGATCAGAACTGTCAATCAGCGGATGCGCTCAGCAGAAACAGGCCTTTATTTCCATGGCTATGATGCTTCAAAGACTGCGTTCTGGGCAGATCCTGAAACCGGCTGTTCAAAGAACTACTGGCTGAGATCGCTCGGATGGTTCGCGGTAGCCATGGCGGATCTTTCGGAAATTATTCCCGAAGGACCCGAAAGGGATGAACTGACTGCGATTTTTGCGGATCTGATGAAGGCGATGCGCAGATATGCCGATGAGGAAACCGGCATGTACTGGCAGGTGCCTGATCAGCCCGGCAGAGAAGGCAACTACCTTGAAACCAGCGGCAGCGCCATGATGGCATATGCAATGCTGAAGGGAGCACGTCTTGGAATTCTTTCCGAAGACTTTGCCGAAGCCGGAGAAAAAACCTTCCAGGGTATCATGGACAGATACCTCAAATTCACTGATACGGGAATCAACCTCGGCGGAATCTGTCTGGTTGCAGGACTCGGTCCTGAAAACAACAGAAGACGCGATGGTTCCTATGAATACTACATTTCTGAACCGATTGTGGAGAATGACGCAAAAGGAGTGGCACCGTTTATCCTTGCGTATACAGAAGTGAAACGCAGAAGTGCATGATGGCAGCCCATGAATGACATTGTATATGTTGGTAAGCACTCGCTTACCCATCATGTAGCTAAGCATCTGCACAATGACTGTGAATTGATTTACTGCACCGGCGGCAGCGGTGAACTTGTGTTCGGCAATAAAACGCTCGCTTATGAAGAAGACAGCGTAGCGATTATTCCGCCGATGATTGCACATAAAAACAACGGAGAAGAAGGTTTTACCAATATCCATTGCGTGATGAGAGATGTTTCTCTGAACATCACAGAACCGCTCGTCATTCCCGGTCTGAAAAACGGACATCTGAGAAATGCCTTCTCAGCACTGTTCTATTACTATTCAGTTGACAGCCTTGCCAGCAGCACACTGCTTCCGATCTATGCGCAGCTGATTGTTGCGACATTGGAAACAATGATCGGCACGGAGATGTCATTCACTGACATCGTCCGCCAGATTTCGGATACAGTTCTGAAAAACTATCCCGATCCGAATTTCGATCTGAATCAGTATCTGACATCATTCTCGTTCAGTACCGAATACCTGAAGAAAATATTCAAGCAGGAAGTCGGTATGACGCCAAGACAGTTTCTGACTGAAATCCGTCTTGAGAATGCGGCCAAGATACTCGGGATGGCGGAAGCCGGCCTGAATATTTCCCAGGTCGCCAGACAGTGCGGCTACAATGATCCGCTGTATTTCTCCAAAATGTTCAAAAGAAAATACGGGGTATCTCCGAAAAACTATGTCAGCGATACTCCGATGCTTACTGATTCCGAAAGTACAAAAATCTATCAGTAGGCGGTCTTCCAACAGCCAATACATTAATACGCTAGGAGGCGATATTTATGGCATACATTACTTTGAAAAACATTAATAAGATTTATCCGAACGGTTTTCATGCAGTGCATGACTTTAACCTGGAAATCGATAAGGGTGAATTCATTGTCTTTGTCGGTCCTTCCGGATGCGGTAAATCAACAACACTGCGAATGATTGCCGGGCTTGAGGATATTTCCAACGGCGACTTCCTGATCAACGGCAACCGTGCAAACGAACTTGGTCCGCGTGAGCGCGAGGTGGCGATGGTCTTCCAAAGCTATGCTCTCTATCCGCAGATGACAGTTTTTGACAATATCGCCTTTGGTCTGACACTGCAGGGCGTTGATGAAGAAGTGATTGAAGAAAAGGTTAAGAAAACCGCAGCGATTCTTGGTCTGACTGATTATCTTGACCGTCTGCCGAGAGCTCTTTCCGGCGGTCAGCGCCAGCGTGTCGCGATCGGACGTGCGATCATCCGTAAGGTCGGTATCTTCCTGATGGACGAACCTCTTTCCAACCTTGATGCGAAGCAGCGTGTAACCATGCGTTCCGAAATTGCTTCAATTCACTGTGAGACAGGCGCTACAACAATTTACGTTACCCATGACCAGACAGAAGCGATGACTCTGGCCGACAGAATTGTTGTTATGAAGGACGGCTATGTTCAGCAGATCGGTACACCGTATGAACTCTACTTCAATCCGACCAATGTATTCGTAGCCGGATTTATCGGTGAACCGCCGATGAACTTCGTGCGCGGCGCTGTAAAGGGCGGCAAGATGGCATTCGGTACCAACACCATTGATCTGAAGGCAAAGATGGGCGCAAAGGCAGCTGATTATGAAGGAAAAGAAATCATCTTCGGCTTCCGTCCTGAATCCATTGATCTGAACAAGACTGATGAAGCTTATAAGATTTCCGCTTCTGTTGAACTGACAGAAATGCTCGGTGACAACACGAACGTCTACATCACTTCAGGCGAAGAGAAGGCAATTCTCAAAGTCGATCCGCATGACACACCGGAAATCGACACGGACATTGATTTCTACATCCCTTACGAGAACGTTTATCTGTTCGATGCTGAAACAGAAAAGCGCGTTATGTAAAGGAGATGAAATATGGATATCCGATATTCTGCAAGTCCTAACGACGTTAAAAGATATACAACAGAAGAACTCCGCAATGAGTTCCTGATTACAGATTTATACGTTCCCGACACTGTAAAGGCTACTTATTCCCATGTCGACAGAATGGTCATCCTGGGAATTATGCCTGTACATGAAAAGCTGTCCATTGACAAGGGAATCGATATCTGGGCGAACTTCGGAACAGAATACTTCCTGGAACGCCGTGAAGCAGGCGTATTCAATCTCGGCGGTGCCGGCGCGATCACAGCGGATGGCGTCCGTTATGAGATGGGATATGAGGACTGCCTCTATATCACAAAGGAAACAAAGGAAGTTTATTTCGAAAGCAATGATCCGGAAAATCCTGCAAAGTTCTACCTTGCGTCCACACCGGCTCATAAGCCCTGCAAGACAACATTCCTCTCCTTTGAGAATGCAAACCACCGTCCGACCGGTGATGTCAAAACAGCAAACAAGCGTGTAATCAACCAGTTCATCCATCCGGATGTTCTGGAAACATGCCAGCTCTCCATGGGTCTGACTCAGCTTGCCGAAGGCAGTGTCTGGAACACAATGCCGAGTCATACACATGAGCGCCGTATGGAAGTTTACACATACTTTGAAATTCCGGAAGGTGAAGCAGTCATCCATCTGATGGGACAGCCGAAGGAAACAAGACATCTGGTTATGAAGAACTTTGATGCAGTTATTTCCCCGTCCTGGTCAATCCACAGCGGCTGCGGAACTTCCAACTACACATTTATCTGGGCAATGGGCGGAGAAAACCAGGCATTTGATGACATGGACAATCTGATGCCTACTGACCTGGAATAAGTCTTTCATCAAAATACAATGACATGCGGTATCTGCCTGAATCAGGCAGATACGCATTGTAAGGAGGTTATATATGGATATGAATTCATTCCGCCTTGACGGAAAGGTCGCACTGGTTACCGGAGCAGTTTACGGAATCGGTTTCGCGATCGCATCTGCATATGCAGAAGCCGGCGCAAAGATCGCCTTCAACTGCCGCAGTGAGGAATCACGGCAGAAGGCACTTGCGAGCTACCGCGAGCTCGGCATTGACGCCCGCGGCTATGTGGCTGACTGCACAAAAGAAGATGAAGTCAAAGCTATGGTTGAAGACATTGAAAAGGAACTCGGCACAATTGATATCCTTGTCAACAACGCAGGAATCATCAAGCGTATTCCGATGACAGAAATGAGCGCTGCTGAATTCCGTCAGGTCATCGACGTTGACCTCAACGCTCCGTTCATCGTTTCCAAGGCAGTTATCCCGGGAATGATCAAAAAGGGCCATGGCAAGATCATCAACATCTGCTCCATGATGTCCGAACTGGGCCGTGAGACAGTATCCGCTTACGCAGCCGCAAAGGGCGGATTAAAGATGCTCACAAGAAACATCTGCTCCGAATACGGCGAAGCCAACATTCAGTGCAACGGCATCGGCCCGGGCTACATTGCGACACCGCAGACAGCTCCGTTAAGAGAGAGACAGCCAGACGGATCGAGACATCCGTTTGATCAGTTCATCGTTGCCAAGACACCGGCAGCACGCTGGGGAACACCGGAAGATCTGCAGGGACCTGCAGTATTCCTGGCTTCTGACGCATCCAACTTCGTCAACGGACATATCCTGTACGTTGACGGCGGTATTCTTGCCTACATCGGCAAGCAGCCGGGATGAGGCTGATTTCATTCGCTGCGGATGAAGCGGAAGTGCGCGGCTGTCTTCAGGAGGATTATGAAACTCTGAAGGCGCATAAGATCCGTCCGGCACTTGTGATCTGTCCGGGCGGTGCCTACCGCTGGAGATCTCCGCGTGAAAAAGATCCCGTCGCATTTGCATTCCTGGCTCAGGGCTGGCAGGTCTTCATTCTGGAATACTCATGCGGGGAAAAAGCAGCAGATTTCAGGCCGTTCAGAGAACTGGCACAGTGTATCCGGACCATCCGGAAAAACTGTGCGGAATGGCATATTGATCCTGAAAAAATTGCCGTGCTCGGATTTTCCGCCGGCGGCCATCTTGCGGCCACACTCGCGGCGTACTGGAACGATCCGGCAGTCGGCACCGGCAATGACATCCGTCCGGATGCACTGATTCTCTGCTATCCGGTAATCAGCACAAAAGAATTTGCCCATGAGGAATCGGCAATGTGGGTCAGCGGAAGCGATCCTCAGATGCGTGAAATGATGCATCTGCCGGATCATGTGACTTCCGACTTTCCGCCGACATTTATGTGGCATGGCGGCGAGGACACCAGCGTCCCGCCGGAAAACAGCCTGATGCTGGCGGTGGAGCTGAAAAAGCACCATATACCGTTTGAATATCATCTATTTGAGACAGGCGTACACGGAATATCCATGTGTACGCAGGAGGTCGAAACGCCTGATGATGTATGCAGGCAATGGGTGCCTCTCTGCTTGACATGGATCAACCGTCGATTTGATTACGTACCCTGATAGGAAACAGAGTGAAGGTACGTAAGTATCTTCACTTATTTAATTGTGGGAAATGAAAGGAGAACCGCGATTATGAAAAAAATAAATTATGAAGTACTGAGAGAATCCGGCTATGACGGATATATTCTGGAGAAGGCTCCGGAAAAGGTACTTCAGTTCGGCGAAGGAAACTTCCTGCGTGCATTTGCTGACTATTGGTTTGATGTGTCCAATGAAAAGGCAGGCTGGAACGGAAAATGCGTTCTTGTATGCCCGATCAGAGGAGGACTTGCAGGCCTGATCAATGAACAGGAAGGCCTTTATACACTGTATCTGCGCGGCCGTGAAAACGGTGAAAAAGTAGACCGCAAGAGAGTGATTTCCGTTGTTTCAAGATGTCTTGATCCGTATTCAGATGCTGATTATGACGCAATGATGGAAGTTGCACGCTCTGCAGATCTCGAATATGTTGTCTCCAATACAACAGAAGCAGGTATCGTTTATGATCCTGCATGCCAGAAGGAAGACAGACCTGCTTCCTCATTCCCGGGCAAACTGACACAGGTTCTCCTGGAACGCTTCAATGCCGGACAGAAAGGTCTTGTCATTCTGTCATGCGAACTGATCGACAACAACGGCAAAGAACTGCTCAAGTGCGTCAACCAGTATATCGACCAGTGGGAACTGTCCGATGAATTCCGCAGATATGTCAATGAAGACTGCCTGTTCTGCTCCACACTCGTAGACAGAATTGTTCCGGGCCGCATCCGCGATCCGAAGGAAGTTGAACGTCTCGAACAGCTGCACGGCTATTCCGATCCGCTGCTCGATGTAGGCGAAGTATTCGGCGTCTGGAATATTGAAGGCCCGGCATGGCTGGAAGACAAGCTTCCGTTCAAGAAGGCCGGCCTGAACTGCCCGGTTGTACCGGATGTCACACCGTACAAGAAGCGCAAAGTCCGCATTCTCAACGGTGCTCATACAGGATTTGTTCTCGGTGCTTACCTTGCCGGATTCGATATCGTCCGCGACTGCATGCAGAATGAAACAGTTCTGAACTTCATGAACACCATGCTGTATGACGAAGTCATCCCGACACTGCCGCTTGACAAAGACGATCTGATGAATTTCGCAAGCGCTGTTCAGGACCGCTTCAACAACCCGTTCGTCAATCATGAACTGATGAGCATCTCCCTCAACTCCACATCGAAGTGGCGTGCAAGAGACCTCCCCAGCCTGATTGAATACAAGGAAAAGACAGGAAAACTGCCGAAGTGCCTGGCTACAAGCTTCGGTGCATACATGGCATTCTATTCCAATGACATCCAGGAACTCACAGATGCAGGTCTTGTATGCAGGAGAGCTGCAGGAAACACATACACAGTCAGCGATGACCGTTTCGTTCTCGAATTCTACTATGACCACAGAAATGATACAGCCGCTGAACTGACACATGCAGTCATGACAGATGAACGCATGTGGGGTATGGATCTGACTTCCATCGAAGGATTTGAAGAAGCAGCCTGCAAGGCACTTGAATTAATCCGCAGCGAAGGAGCTCTTGCGGCATACGCAAAGGCTCTTGAGAAGGGAGAAGCAGATGCTTGATTTCATCCGGATCAATGAAACCGACAATGTTGCTGTAGCATTGCATCCGATCAAAGCCGGTACTGTATTCAGCGGTGTTGAAATCAAGGAGGATATTCCCCAGGGCCACAAAGCGGCGCTGAAGGACATCCATGAAGGCGATACAATCGTCAAATACGGTCTGCCGATCGGACACGCGACAGCGGACATTCAGCAGGGACACTGGGTTCATACACACAACATGGCAACCAACCTGTCCGGTGAAGTTGAATATACATACTGCCCGAAGAATCCGGTTCAGCAGCCGCTTGAGCCGCGCACATTCATGGGCTATCGCCGAAAGGACGGAAGGGCTGCGATCCGCAATGAAATCTGGATCATCCCGACTGTTGGCTGTGTCAATGATGTGGCAAAAGTGCTGGTCAGAGACAACCAGGATCTGGTAACAGGTTCCATCGACGGCCTGTATACATTCACACATCCGTTCGGATGTTCCCAGACCGGCCATGACCATGCCCAGACCAGAAAGCTTCTGGCTTCCCTGGTCCGCCATCCCAATGCCGGCGCTGTTCTGGTGCTGAGCCTTGGATGCGAAAACCTGACCCATGAACAGTTCCTTGCGGAACTGGGCGATTACGATCCTGAACGTGTCAAATTCCTTACCTGCCAGCAGGTTGAAGATGAATTTGAAGCAGGCAGAAAACTGCTCGAGGAATGCGCCGCATTCGCTTCCCAGTTCAAGCGTGAGGAAATCAGCGCAAGTGAACTGGTTGTCGGCATGAAGTGCGGCGGATCCGACGGGCTTTCCGGCATTACAGCCAACCCGACTGTCGGCCGTTTCTCCGATCTTCTGACTGCGATGGGCGGCACAACCATTCTGACGGAAGTGCCTGAAATGTTCGGTGCTGAAAGCTTCCTGCTTGACCGCTGCGTCAATGAAGAAGTCTTCAACAAGGCTGCCGGCATGCTCAACGGATTCAAGAACTACTTCATTTCCCATAATGAAGTTGTCTATGACAATCCTTCCCCGGGCAACAAGCAGGGCGGTATCACCACACTGGAAGACAAATCCTGCGGATGCGTACAGAAGGGCGGAACAGCTCCGATCGCCGATGTCATCGGATATGCTGAACAGGTTACAACAAAGGGACTCAACCTGCTTTACGGACCGGGCAATGACCTGGTATCCGCAACTGCTCTTACAGCAGCAGGCGCACATATGATTCTCTTTACAACCGGACGCGGAACACCGTTCGGCGCACCGGCACCTACCATGAAGATCGCGACCAACACACCGCTTGCGACAAAGAAGGCAAACTGGATTGATTTCAATGCCGGAGCTGTCGCTGACGGAGATAAAACTCTCGATGAAGCAGGTTCGGATCTGCTGGATCTTGTCATCAAGACAGCATCCGGTCAGAAGACATGCACAGAACGCAAAGGCTTCCGTGAGATTTCAATCTTCAAAGACGGCGTCGTTCTCTGATTTAAATAAGAAAGGAGATCGCTATGCAGCTGGGTATCCGTCTGCATGATGTCAACGCATCGCTGGCACCGGAACTGCAGACCCTGGAGGAAAGGGCAAAGAAAGCACGTGAGGAAGGATTCTCCTGTGTTCATCTTGCCTATTCCAAAGTCATCAAAGGCTATACATTTGATAACTGCGCTCTGACGGAAGGGCTTGCCCGCTATACCCGCAGGGTGTTTGAAAAAGAAGAACTTGATGTGGCAGTCCTTGGCTGCTATCTGAATCTCGCACATCCCGATCCTGAAAAGCTGAAAGACATTCAGTCACGCTATTACGGGAATATCCGGGTTGCTTCTCTGCTCGGCGCATCGGTTGTCGGAACTGAAACCGGTGCTCCGAATGCCGAGTATAAAACTGACGCCAACACCCATTCCAAAGAGGCGCTGGAAACCTTTATCAAGGGTCTGGCACCGGTGGTGGAATGCGCTGAAAAATACGGTGTCAGCATGGCCATCGAACCGGTCTGGAAACACATTGTCTACAGTCCCGAGAGGGCAAGGATTGTACTGGATGCCATCGGCAGCCGCAATCTCAGGATCATCTTTGATCCGGTCAATCTTCTCTGTGTTGAAAACATGAATGAACGGGAAGAAATCTTCGCAAGAACGATCGAACTCCTCGGCGATGATATCGCTGTTGTCCATCTGAAGGACTTTGTCCCGGAAGGCAATGACCTCAAGAGCATTGCGGCGGGAACCGGCAATATGGATTACAGGCAGATTCTCTCCTTCATGAAACAGAGAAAGCCGTTTATTCAGGCCACTCTGGAAAACACAGTCAACGACAATGCTGTACAGTCGAGACTCTATCTTCAGAATCTCTATAACGGGCTCTGATTGGGCACAATGTGCACAGACTGCAATTTTTGCAATCCATACAGCATTTATAACAATATGAATATGATCTGTTCTGACAGATTATAAGAACACAGACTCAGAGGTAAATTATGACAAGAGTTGTAACATTCGGTGAACTCATGGTCCGTCTGCAGCCGTTCAACTATGAACGCTTTGTACAGGCAAATACTCTTGAATTCACATTCGGCGGCGGCGAAGCCAATGTCGCTGTATCCCTGGCAAACTATGGCCTGGATGCGGCATTTGTCACCAAGCTTCCCGAGCATGCCATCGGCCAGGCGGCAGTCAATAGCCTGCGCAGATACGGCGTGGATACATCAAAGATTGTCCGCGGCGGTGACAGAGTCGGTATTTACTACAATGAAAAAGGTGCTTCCCAGCGCGGAAGCGTATGCATCTATGACCGTGCAAACAGCGCGATCCAGCTGGCAAAGCCGGAAGACTTCAACTGGGATGAAATTCTGGAAGGGGCAGACTGGTTCCATTTCACCGGCATCACACCGGCTTTAGGTGAGAATGCTGTTGAAATCACACGTCAGGCATGCAAGGCTGCCAAGGCAAAGGGAATCAAAATCTCATGCGATCTGAACTACCGCGGCAAGCTCTGGACACGCGAGCAGGCAAGACAGGCGATGAGCGATCTCTGCCAGTATGTCGATGTCTGCATTTCCAATGAGGAAGACGCAAAGGATGTCTTCGGCATTGAAGCGGAAGAGACAAATATCTACGGCGGCAAGCTGAATCATGAAGGATACAAGTCCGTCGCAAAGCAGCTTGCGGACAGATTCGGATTTGAAAAGGTCGCAATCACACTGCGTGAATCGCACAGCGCGTCCGACAACGGATGGAGCGCAATGCTGTATGATGCCGCAAGAGATGAATACTGCTTCTCCAAGAAGTATGAGCTCCGCATTATCGACAGAGTCGGCGGCGGCGACAGCTTCGGCGGCGGTCTGATTTACGCACTGCTGAACGGCAAGAATACACAAGCTGCAGTTGAATTCGCAGTTGCAGCTTCTGCTCTCAAGCATACAATCGAAGGCGACTACAACATGGTAACAGTCGCTGAAGTTGAAAAACTCGCCGGAGGCGATGGATCCGGAAGAATCCAGCGCTGATCAACCGCAATAACTGATTAGAAAATAGGAGGCAACGGTTATGGAACATCATAATCCTCTGCTGAACACAAATCATGGCAAGAAATTCATTACTTTCGGTGAAGTCATGATGAGACTGACTCCGCCCAACTATGACAAAATCCGTGTCGCTACAACCTTCGAAATCAGCTACGGCGGTTCGGAAGCGAATATTGCCCTTGCCCTGGCAAACCTGAAAATTGACAGCACATTCTTCAGTGTTGTACCGGATAACTCATTGGGTAAGAGTGCGGTCCGTATGCTCAGATCCAATGATGTCCACTGCACACCGATTATTCTCTCGACACCAGAGCAGACACCGACCCACAGAATGGGCGTCTACTATCTGGAAACCGGATACGGAATCCGTCCTTCGCGTGTCACATATGACCGCAAGCACAGCGCAATTTCCGAATTTGATTTTTCGACAATCAATGCCGAAGAACTGCTGGAAGGCTATGACTGGCTCCATCTCAGCGGAATCACTCCCGCATTAAGCGAAAGCTGCGGCGAATTCATTCTGCGCCTGATGAAGACCGCAAAGGAAAAGGGTCTGACAGTCAGCTTCGACGGCAACTTCCGCTCCAAACTGTGGACATGGGAAGAAGCGCGCGACTACTGCACACAGTGTCTGCCGTATGTGGATGTTCTGTTCGGAATTGAACCGTATCATCTGTACAAGGATGATGAGGATCCTTCCAAAGGAGATTACAAGGACGGAATTTCCATGCATCCGAGCTATGAAGAGCAGGATGAAGTGTTCCAGCGCTTTATCGAAAAATATCCGAATATCAAATGCATTGCCCGCCATGTCCGCTATGCGCATTCAGGAAGCGAAAACAGCCTGATGGCGTACATGTGGTATGATGGACATACATTCGAAAGTAAGAAATTCACATTCAATATTCTGGACAGAGTCGGCGGCGGCGACGCCTTTGCCAGCGGCCTGATCTATGCGATGATGAATAACTACAAACCGATGGACATGATCAATTTCGCGGTTGCGTCCAGTGTCATCAAGCATACAATCCATGGCGACGGCAACATCGTCGATGACGTTGAATCCATCCGGAATCTGATGAATATGAACTACGACATCAAGAGGTAAGGGTAAATTATTATGAAAGCATTTATGGACAAAAACTTCCTTCTGGAAACAGAAACCGCTCAGCATCTCTTCCATGACTATGCGGACAAGATGCCGCTGGTAGACTATCACTGCCACATTTCCCCGAAAGAAATCTATGAAGACAGACGTTTCGGAAATCTGGCTGAAGTCTGGCTGGGCGGAAAGAACCCGGACGGAACCTACTTCGGCGACCACTACAAGTGGAGAGTTATGCGTTCCAACGGAACTCCCGAAGACTACATCACAGGCGACAAACCTGACTATGAGCGTTTCCTGAAATTCACGGAAGCACTGGAAATGGCAATCGGCAACCCGATGTATCACTGGTGCAACCTGGAACTTCACAAATACTTCGGTATTGAAGAACCGCTCACACTCGAAACAGCTGAAATGATCTGGAACAAGTGCAACGACATGCTGCAGAATGATCCGGATATGACAGTCCGCGGACTGATCAAAAAGTCCAACGTCGCATTCATCGGCACAACCGATGATCCGATCGATTCCCTCGAATGGCACCAGAAGATCAAGGAAGATCCTTCCATCACTGTGAAGGTATGCCCTTCCTTCAGACCTGACAAGGCCATCAACATCAACAAGGAAGGCTTCGCTGAATATATCGGCAAGCTGGCCGCAAGCGTAGGCAAGGAATCTCTGGATTCTGCTGAAGAAGTCATCGACGCTCTGATTCAGCGTCTGGAATTCTTCGCTGAAATGGGATGCCGCGCAAGTGATCACGGTCTGGATTACATTCCGTTCCGCAAGGGCGACATGGCAGACATCAACGCTTCCTTCAAAAAGGTCATGAATGGCGAAGTCATCACTCTGGAAGAAGCAGAAGAATACCAGACAGCTGTTCTGGTAGCGCTCGGCAAGGCTTATCACCGCCTGAACATTGCCATGCAGCTGCACTATTCCTGCCACAGAAACGCAAATGAGCGCATGTACCGCCGTCTTGGACCGGATACCGGTTTCGATATGATCGCCACAAACTCCTGCGGTGAGGATATTGCAAACCTGCTGTCCGAACTGGACTATACAAACGAATGTCCGAAGACCATTCTTTACTCGCTGAACCCTGTTGACAATGAACTTCTCGGAACACTGTTAGGCTGCTTCCAGTCTGATGAAGTACCGGGCAAGATTCAGCTTGGTTCCGCATGGTGGTTCAATGACACAAAGAGCGGTATGGAAGACCAGATGAGAGCTCTGGCAAACCTCGGCCTGCTGGGCAACTTCGTCGGCATGCTGACAGACTCCCGTTCCTTCCTCTCCTATGCGCGTCATGACTACTTCCGCCGTATTATGTGCAACATGATCGGCAACTGGGTTGAAAACGGCGAATATCCGAACTTCGATGCTTCCCTGAAGAAGATCGTTGAAGGTATCAGCTACAATAACGCAGCCCGTTATTTCGGCCTTTAATTCCTCTCTTATTCTGTGAATCCCGCTGTAAAAAGCGGGATTTTTTAGTAGAAAGATTGTAAAGGCTTTCAGATTTTTCACAAATGAAAACGGTTTCTGCAAAAATTTCTGAAAATATTTTCAGAGAATCCATTGACCTTGCAAACCATTTACCTATAATGATCAGTGTCAGGAAAAAGTCCTGAGATCTGATCAGATATAACGCACGGATGCGTAATAATCAAGAAAGGCAAATGACGAAAGTCAAGGTGATATATATTATGGAAACACTCATGAAAACAGCAATTTTATTCGGTGAACCGAAGGAAAGCAGAAACCTCGAAGAGGAATCTGTCTGGAATACAGTACTGTGGGCATTCAGCTCCATCGAAAGAGCTTAACGTTCTGCAGTACAGATCATCAAAGGCGGCGGAAATGCCGCCTTTTTGTCTGCTTTCTGAAAAAGAAATCGAAAAAGTGAATAAAAAAGCCTGTATTGTACATCTACTTTTGATTTTAAAGACTCTACAATAATAAGGAAGAACCAGATCAATGATGCTTTTACGGCATCACAGGAGGCAATTAATTATGGCACTTACAATTATGAATGAGGCAAATCGCTGCCTGCAGTGCAAGGTACCGATGTGTCAGAAGGGATGCCCGATCAGCACCCCGATTCCGCAGATCATCGCGGAGTTCAAAGAAGGAAAAGTCATGGACGCCGGAAAGCAGCTGTTTGAAAACAACCCGATGTCTGTTTTCTGCGCGATCGTCTGCGATCATCAGGCACAGTGTGCCGGCCATTGTGTTCTCGGAAGAAAAGGAAGCCCGGTTCATTTCTATAATATTGAAAAGTTTGTATCGGATGCTTATCTTGACAGAGTCAGATTTGAAAAGCCTGAAAAGAAAGGTAAAAAAACGGCAGTCCTCGGAGCAGGTCCTGCCGGTCTGACTGCAGCTGTCATCCTGGCGCAGAACGGATATGATGTGACGATTTTCGATGACAACGATCACATCGGCGGCATGCTGAGATACGGTATTCCTGAATTCAGACTGCCCAAGACAATCATTGACAGATATAAAAAACTGATGGATAAACTGGATATCCAGTACAGACCGAATACTGCAATCGGCTCAGCGCTGACCATCGACAATCTGTTCCGTGACGGATACGCTTCCGTCTTTGTCGGCACCGGCGTATGGCGTCCGAAGACACTCGGCATTGAAGGCGAAAGTCTGCCGCATGTTCATTTCGGAATCTCGTATCTGGCAACTCCTGACGCATTCTCCCTCGGTGAAAATGTAGCGATTATCGGTATGGGAAATGTTGCGATGGACGTCGCAAGAACAGCGCTCAGACACGGCGCACAGAATGTTACTCTCTATGCAAGATCCAAGAGAATCGCGGCAAGCGAACATGAAATGGATTACGCGAAGCTTGACGGCGCACAGTTTGAATTCGGCCAGGCAATTGAAAAGATTGAACCGGAAGGACCGGTCTTCAAAGTTGCCATCTTTGATGAAAACGACAAGGTAATCGGCTATGAAGAAGAGCTCAATCACGTCAAGGCAGACTCCGTTATTCTAGCAGTTTCCCAGGCTCCGAAAAACAAGCTGATCCTGACAACTGCCGGACTTGAAGGCAATGAGAAAGGCCTTCTCATTACCGATGAAAACTGCATGTGCACCGTACCCGGTGTATTTGCGGCAGGTGATGTGGTCACCGGGTCCAATACAGTAGTGGCAGCGGCAGCTGAGGCAAAGAAAGCTGCTTATGCCATGATGGAATACATGGAAAAGCAGTAATACATACAAAACAGATTCAGATTATTCAGACCGGCTGTCCTCTGCGGACGCCGGTTTTGTTTTCCGCATAGTTCAAATCAGAAGACTTTGTTAACCAACATGCGTACTTTGTTTAATATTTGTCTGAAAACGCATTCTGTGACAATTGCTTTTTCATCTTAACCCGATTTTTTTAGATATAATAAAAACAGCTACGGGAGGGATTATTATGTCAGAAAGACCACACTCCAGAAAGAGAAATGATTCCGGCAAAAGCGCGGAAGCAAAACGCCGCGGAGAAGGACTCGGAAAGCAGCAGTCCAGCAACAGCGGACGCGGTGAGCAGACCGGTTTATTCGGAAGCGGAAAATCCGATGCTTTTGATTTAGACGATGTGATGAAGATTCTGCGTCAGCAGAACGGTTCACAGCAGTCCGGTACACGCGCATCCGGCGGCGGCTTTGACCTCAGCGATCTGCTGAACGGTCTGCAGTCCAGCAATACACAGGTAACGAACAATAATAATATTGATATCAGCGACCTGCTGAACATGCTGCAGAATCAGGCGGCCAGCTCCAACACAAATATCACCAACAACAATAATATTTCCATGGATGACCTGCTGAGCGCGCTGAACAATTCAAACAATTATGCCCACAGCTCACAGCAGTCTTCTCATGCGGTGCATTCACAGCCTTCTTCTCAGCAGTCCCATGCATCGCAGCAGAATTCCTATCCGCTCAATTCAAATTCAGGCGGCGGAAGGAAGAGAGGAGGCGGAAGCGGATTATTATTTTTTCTGATCGCGCTTCTTGTCTTATGGTTCATGTTCGGCAGAGGCGGATGCTCAACACCGTCTTCTTCAGGCAATTCGGGTAATTCCGGCAACACACCGGCATCCACCGATACCAGCACAAATACAAATCCGTCCGGCGGTCAGAACACTGCCAGCACATTTAATTTCGGTACACCGATCTCCAATGCCAACACATATGTTGACGCGTCTTCAACAGCAGTCAACACCAATGTCGCAACCGGTTCGAGAAAGAAATATACAACCCTGCTCGGAAACGGAAATGACCAGGTCACAATGCTGGTTTACATGTGCGGAACCGATCTGGAATCCAATTACGGAATGGCAACCCAGGACCTGACCGAAATGGCTGCCGCCGCACATTCCGACAAGATCAACATCATCGTTGAAACAGGCGGAACCAAAACATGGAGAAACAACGCTGTAACTGCCGGTACCAACCAGTACTGGAGAGTTGTGGACAACGGTCTTGAACCGCTGGAAAGAAACCTCGGCAGAAAGGCGATGACCGATGCCGGAACACTGGCTGAATTCATCCGCTGGGGCGCTGCGAACTATCCTGCAAACCGCTATATCCTTGTCTTCTGGGATCATGGCGGAGGATCTGTTACAGGCTATGGCTATGATGAACTGTATCCCAACGGATCCATGCCTGTCGATCAGATCTCCAAGGCACTGGATGCCGGCGGAATCAAATTCGATATCATCGGCTTTGACGCATGCTTAATGGCAAATATGGAAACAGCTGTTGCCGTAGAACCTTATGGCGACTATCTGCTGGCTTCCGAAGAAACAGAACCGGGAACAGGCTGGTACTATACAGACTGGCTGACCAAGTTCGCTTCCAACAGCTCCATGTCCTCTCTTGACATCGGTCAGGCGATCATCGATGACTTTGTCACAAAGAGACAGCAGGGTGCGACAAGCGCTGACAAGAATACACTGTCACTGATTGATCTTGCGGAATTCAAGAATACTGTTCCTTCCGCGCTCTCCGCATTCGCGAAGAAGATCTCCAGCGATGTCAGCACATCCAGCTATCAGAATGTTGCGGACGCAAGAAGCGCGACAAGAGAATTCGCGCAGTCCAACAAGCTGGATCAGATTGACCTGATTCACTTCTGCTCCACGCTGAATACTTCCGAAAGCAAAGCACTGATCAATGCGCTGCAGTCCTGCATCAAATACAACCGTACAAAGAACATCACAAACGCCTACGGTGTTTCCATCTATTTCCCATACCGGCGTACACAGATGGTCAACTCCATCCTGAATATTTATAACAACATTGACTTCGATACGGACTATGCAAAGGCTGTCAGAAGCTTCGCATCCCTTGCGGCTTCCGGACAGATTGCGTCCAGCAGCACATCCAACTCACTGCTTAACCTGCTCGGCGGCGGTTCCGTTTCTAACGGCACTTCCTATCAGCAGCTTGATCTTTCCCAGCTGCTCGGAGGTTCCGGTTCCTCTTCCGCTCTGGATGCTCTGCTTGGATCCAGCAGCTCTTATGATTCAAGCATTATCGATCTCTTCTCCGCATTGTACGGAAGAGCGCATATCGATTCCGAGAATCTGATTCTGAGCGACAAGAACGGCGGTAAGGTTCTTGCGCTGAGTCCGGAAGAATGGAAGCTGATTCAGAGCGTCAAGCTGAATGTCTGGGTAGATGACGGCAGCGGATATATTGATCTCGGTGCTGACAATATCTTCGAATTCGATGATGACGGCGATCTCATGATTGACTATGACGGCATGTGGCTTGCCCTCAATGGCCAGCTGGTTCCGTATTACATGATGACAGATGAATATGTCAGCGATACAAATTACAGAACCACAGGCTATATCCCGGCAATGCTCAACGGCGAAGAAGTGCATCTGCTTGTCGAATTCTCCAATGAATATGAAACAGGCCATGTCCTCGGTGCTGAAAAAGTCTATGAGACCAATGTGGACGGCAAACTTCTGCCGATCAATCCGGGTGACACAATCGACTTCATCTGTGATTACTACACATATGAAGGATCGTTCGATGATGCTTATTTCCTCGGAGATCAGCTTGTTGTGGAAGATGACGGCAGCGGAAATGCAGATCTTGAAATCAGCGATATCCATGTGAGCGCGGACAGAATGCTGTTCGGCTATCAGCTCGGCGATATCTACGGTACAGACCGCTATACACCGTTTGAAGAATATATTCCCGAATAACCCGCTTTCCAAAGAGGCCGCACGGCCTCTTTTTTCTGTCCCTGTTTCTTTACACTGCAGGTGACAGACGGGTATGATGAAAGCAGAAATCAGGGAGAACAGATTCATGAAAACAATCGGAATTGATATCGGGGGAACGCAGCTGCGGGCAGCTGTGATTGATGAAAACTATAATATTATTGAAACCTATAAAACAAAGAATGACCGGACGGTAACCTGTGAAGAAAATATGGATAAACTGATTTCCTTCATTCTTTCAAAAAAGGAAGAATTCAAAGGAATCGGCATCGGCTGCCCGGGACCGCTGAACCTGAAAAACGGCAGTGTCATAGATCCGCCGAATCTGATCGGCTGGGATGGCTTTGAAATCGTGAAATATGTCAGGGAGAAAACCGGCATGCGGGTTGAACTGAATAATGACGCAAACTGCGCAGGTCTTGCGGAAGCATTGCTCGGGAAAGGAAAAGGCTATGAGTCTGTCTGTTTCATGGGTCTTTCCACAGGTCTTGGCGGGGCGTATGTCTATCAGGGAAAACTGGTGAACGGTGCCCATGGCAACGCGGCAGAATGGTGGAATATGATGGTGAATGATGATCCGTACGGCCATAAAAATGCCAATCCGGGGTCGCTCAATGAACAGTCGGCAGGAAGCGGACTGCAGGCAGCGGCAGAGCGTGCATACGGACGATCCATGGAACCGAAAGAACTGTTTGAACTCTACTATAAAAATGATGAGAAAGCAGTCCGCATCATTGAAAGGGGAGTCAATGCCCTGGCAAGAGGAATTGCCAATGTGACCTGTGTCATTGATCCGGATGTTATTATTGTCGGCGGATCAATCGCAATCTATCATCCGCTTTATATGAAGATGGCAATTGAACGTTCCAAGCAGTATCTGCTGGCTCCGGAATCCCTGCATGTGGAACCTGCGCTGTTCGGGGATGATGCAGGACTTGTCGGTGCTGCGCTGTTATTGGCGGATTAAAAAAACCGGGAATGGATCCCGGCTGAAGATCAATATTCAAGAATGAGACATGACCATGGCTCCAGGGTGATTTCAGTATCCGGAGCGATGGTTTTTTCCTGAAGCAGGTCATGTGCTTCAAATGACGGCGAGCGCCAGGAAGAAGGACCGGAAGAATAATTCAGTACATAGCAGATCTTTTTTCCGTTATCATTGGTGCCTTTGCGGATGATGACGGGGAAGCGCTCAGCGGGCAGTTCGATATCCGCGTGCATGGCCGAATCTTCAAGCAGCTTCATGAGAAGATCCTGCGGAATCAAAGAACCGATATACATTGCATATCCTTTTCCGTAATGATTTGCCGTAACAGCCGCGTATTTTCCCCAACTTGGATGATCATAGCGGACAAGCACTTCAGCTGTATCGGGTTTCAAAAGCTCCATGAATGTTTCAGCCTGCTCATCCTGACAGTATTTCCCTTTAAGACCTGTATTGACAGGGAAGGTGAAATCATTGTAATGCATGCCGAATGTCCGGTGCAGAATGTGCGGCTTGCGGTCAGGCCAGACCTTTGTGTTTTCATCGGCATATGCGGTTTTGAATGAGGCGATCAGCACACCGCCGTCTTTGACAAACGCGTCCAGTCTTTTCGGTGTGTTTTCATCTGAAACATACAGTGCAGGAACAGCGATGATTCTGTATCCGGAAATATCTTCTGTTTCCGGTGTGATGAAATCGCATTCGATATTCAGACGGTAGAAGGCATCATACATCCACCGCACTGCGTCATTGTAGAAGAAGGACGGCCGGAAAGAGGAATCCAGATCAACGGGGAACTGGTTCAGCGAGCTTAAAGCATCATTGCTTACAAGGATCGCCGCATGATTCTTCTTTTTCAGATTGACCAGATGCGGTCCGTATTTTTTCAGAAGATTTCCGGTTTCCATAACTTCGTCATAGACTCTGTTTTCTTCAAAGTCATGGCCGAGAATTCTCCAGTATGTCTCAGCTGAATTGTGAATCGAATGCCAGTGCCAGTAGCATACGCCATTGGCACCCGAAGCCAGATGGCTGAATGCCTGCAGCTTCAGCTGACCGTCAAAGGGCAGCCAGTTCGGGAATCCATGTGCCTGTGTTTCCATCACAAGATAATTATCCTGTTTCAAAGAGCGGGTGACATCGCCGCAGAATGCAATTTCTGTTCCTGTCAGCTGATCCTGGGAAGGATGGTAGATATCGCATCCTGCAATTGTGAAAGCCTTTGAAGCTTCAAAATGATTGACCTGCGGCTGGATGCCGTAGGAGTATCCTCTCCATTCAAAATCGAAATTATGGGTGATGAACTGGTCATCGCGCTTATATTCACGGATGAGATCCGCCTGCCAGGCAAGAAACTGTGTGACAAGACTTCTGCGGAAGCGGTCGAATTCCGCTTTGAGGCTTCCGTTGATGGAGCCTCTGACATCCGGAAATACATCCCAGTCGGAAAGCCGGTTGGACCAGTACGCCAGGCCATAGGCTTCATTCATCGCTTTGAGATCATCATGGAATTTCTCTTTCAGATACTGTACAAAGTGCTTCTGAATCCTGTCAGAAGCGGCATCGTAGTATTTGGTTTCATTATCCGCCTGAAAACCGATGACGCATTTTCTGTGCGCAGTGACTTCCATCAGTTTCCGTATAATCGTTTCAGATGCTTTAAGATAATCCGGATCGGTGATGTCCATCAGCTGTCTGGCGCCGTAGATGTTTTTTCCATGATCCGTATCGGCAAGAATGTCCGGATATTTTTCCGCAAGCCAGTAGGGGATGGCATAGGTCGGTGTACCGATGATGACATCGATTCCGGCTTCCTCCATTCTGTCCATCACTTTGATCACTGATGAAAAATCAAAGACATCCTCCTTCGGCTGGTGGGTGCTCCAGGTGGATTCGGCAATTCTCACGGTATTGATTCCTGCCTTTTTCATCATTTCAATATCTTTATCAATTCTTTCATAGGGCATATATTCGTCATAATATGCGCATCCGTAAATGATTTTTTTCATGATCGGACTCCTTCTTTTTCCATTATAAACAAGCCTGAAATGAAAAATGAAAATACAGAATGAAAAAAAGAAAAAGTTTTTTCCTGCAACTGTTTAAAAAAGCGCTTACAGAATTGCAAGGTTGGAAAAGACCATTGTTTTTTCAGGCCTTTTGATTATAATCAAAACCATCACACGCGAAGGAGGAGCGATGAAGGAACTCTTTAAATCCAGAACAAGTGATCTCATCCAGCCTTTTCACGAATGTGATTTTTATGCGGCGGCAGAATCTGCCTGTTTCATAGAGTAAAACTGCGGAATCATTACCTTTCATGAGGCTTGATCCCGTTTTTTGATTCAGGAGATCTGCGCAAAGATGAAACCAGGTAAAGAATGGAGGGAAAACATGAAAAAAATTCTTACCACGGCTTTGGCTGCCCTGACAGCACTGTCACTCGCAGCATGCGGCAGCAGCGCACCCGCTTCCGATGACAGCGCAAAAACTGACGGCGGAAGCGAAGAAACAGCTGTTACCACAAACGGCAAAATCGGCATCATCCTCGTAGGCGACGAAAACGAGGGCTACACAGCAGCTCATATGGAAGGAATCAAGAAGGCTGCAGCTGATCTCGGCATTTCTTCCGATGACATCATGTGGAAATACATGATCGAAGAGAACCAGGCATGCGCAGACGCTGCTGAAGATCTCGTTGATCAGGGTGCGACACTTGTTATTTCCAACTCCTACGGACATCAGACATATATGCAGCAGGTTGCAGGCCAGCATCCGGATGTCACATTCATTTCCATGACAGGTGACACAGCGGCAGGTTCCGGCCTTGCAAACTTCAAGAACGCATTCAACCAGACATACCAGTCCCGTTATGTTTCCGGTATCGTCGGCGGCATGAAGCTCGCTGAACTCATCGAAAACGGCGAAGTATCTCCTGAAAAGACACCGGATGCTTATACAGCAGACGGTGACATCAAGATCGGCTATGTCGGCGCATTCCCTTATGCGGAAGTAGTTTCCGGCTTCACAGCATTCTATCTCGGTGTCAAGGCGATCGTTCCGAACGTTCATATGATCGTTGAATACACAAGCTCCTGGGCAAACCAGGTTGCTGAAGCAACAACAGCTGAAAAGCTCATCGCTGACGGCTGCATCATCATCTCCCAGCATGCGGATACAACAGGCGCTCCTGCAGCAATCCAGGCTGCAAACGAAGCAGGCAAGCCGGTTTACTCTGTTGGCTACAACGTATCCATGCTCGAAGTCGCTCCGAAGGCAGCTCTGACATCTGCTTCCAACGACTGGTCCGTATATTATAACTATGCATTCAGCAAGTTCCTGGCAGGCGAAGCTATGGACATCGCTACAGACTGGTCTGAAGGCTATGAAACAGGTGCTGTCAACATCACAGCACTCGGCGATTCCTGCGCTGCTGGCACAGACGCAAAGGTCGCTGAAGTTGAAGCAGCAATCAAAGACGGTTCCCTGCAGGTATTCGACACAAAGACATTCACTGTTGAAGGCAAGGAACTGACAGAAGAGACAGGCGTTGACCTCGACTTCGACGGCAACGCTGACATCTATCCGGTAAAGAACGGCGCGTTCCTCGAATCCAACGTTAAGGAAGGCTTCCGCTGCGCTCCGTACTTCGGAATCATCATTGACGGTATTGATTCCAACTACAACGGCTGATTGATCCGCTGAACTGAGGAATTACAATTCATTTATGACAAGGGAAACCGCAGAAACGCGGCTTCCCTTGTATCGTTTGTTAAGGAGGTGTACTTATGGATGACAGATCGGCAGTCCGTATGGAAAATGTGTCAAAGCGGTTCGGAAGCATTATCGCGAATGATCATGTCAGCATGAATATCAACTACGGTGAAATCCTTTCGGTTCTCGGAGAAAACGGATCCGGAAAGACAACACTCATGAACATGCTGGCGGGAATTTACTATCCGGATGAGGGCTACTTCTATGTCAACGGCAAGGAAGTGACAATCAAGAGCCCCCACGATGCCTACAAACTCGGAATCGGTATGATTCATCAGCATTTCAAGCTGATTGATGTCTTTACCGCGGCCGAAAACATCATTCTCGGAATTGAAGGCTCCAGAACCTATGATCTGAAGGAAGTCAACAAGCGGGTCAGAGAGATTGCGGAACAGTATGGTTTTGATATTGATCCGGAACAGAAAGTCTATGACATGAGTGTCGCCCAGAAGCAGACACTGGAAATCGTCAAGATTCTCTACCGCGGTGCCAACATCCTGATTCTGGATGAGCCGACTGCAGTGCTTACACCTCAGGAAACATCCCGTCTGTTCAAAATTCTCAGAGCGATGAGAGCGGACGGAAAGGCGATTGTTCTGATCACCCATAAGCTGAATGAAGTTCTTGAACTGTCCGACCGCGTCACGATTATGCGCAAGGGACAGTACATCACAACCATCCCGACACCGGTCGCGACCGAACAGATTCTGACCGAAGCGATGGTCGGCGAAAAGGTGACGCTTGATATTGACAGACCGATGCCTGTCAACCCGGTAAAGCGTCTGGAAATCCGCAATCTGACTGTCTATAACGATGAACAGTTCAAAGCACTGGACAATGTCTCCTTCGATGTCTATGGCGGAGAGATCCTTGGCATTGCCGGTATTTCCGGCAGCGGCCAGAAGGAACTGCTGGAAGCGATTGCCGGTCTGCAGAGAATTGAAGAGGGCGGCAGTATCACATATTATGATCCGGATGGAAATGTCAGAGAGCTGACAGGCGTTTCTGTCCGTGATATCCGCAACCTCGGCATTCATCTTTCCTTCGTTCCGGAAGACAGACTCGGCATGGGCCTTGTCGCTTCCATGGGCATGACCGAAAACATGATGTTAAAGGAATATGACCGCGGCAGATCGCCGTTTGTAAACCGTTCTGCTTCCGAAAAAGTCGCGGACGAAGTGCAGAAGGAACTCGATGTCGTGACGCCGAGCCTTGATACACCGGTCAGAAAGCTTTCCGGCGGAAATGTTCAGAAGGTTCTGGTCGGACGTGAAATCGCAGCAGAACCGATCATTCTCATGACTGCCTATGCGGTCAGAGGTCTGGATATCAACAAATCCTATACGATTTACAATCTGCTGACAGAACAGAAGAAAAAAGGCGTTGCCGTCATTTATGTCGGTGAGGACCTTGACGTTCTTCTTGCTTTGGCAGACAGAATCCTTGTCCTTTGCGGCGGAAAGGAAAACGGCGTCCTGGATGCCCGTTCCGTAACCAAAGAGGAAGTCGGACGCAGAATGACAAATCTGGTCAGTGAGGAGAAAGCATCATGAGAAACAAGTATGAAAAACCCCATGATCATGTCAAAGAACCGCTGATCCACCTGATCCGCAGAATGGACATCCAACCTTCCAGGGCATGGATGATCCGGATTGTCTGTGTGCTGATCGGTCTTCTGGTATGTGCACTGTTCATCATGAGTATCACTTCGCTGAATCCGATCTCTGTCTACGCCTCCATGTTCTCCGGCGCATTCGGCACATCGAGAAGAATCTGGCAGACACTCAAGGATATGGCGGTGCTTCTGTGCATTGCGATCGGTCTTGCGCCTGCCTTCAAGCTGCGCTTCTGGAATGTCGGTGCGGAAGGACAGGTACTGATCGGCGGACTTGTATCCGCAGCGCTCATGATCAATCTCGGCAATAAAATCCCCAATGCGCTTCTGTTAATTCTGATGGCAGTCTGTGCCATGGTGTGCGGCGCCATCTGGGGACTGATTCCGGCTTATTTCAAAGCCAGATATAAAACCAATGAAACATTGTTTACCCTGATGATGAACTATGTTGCACTGCAGCTGGTTGAATTCTTTGTCGATATCTGGGATAAGAAACAGTCCCATTCCGTCGGCATTATCAACGGCGATACCCAGGCAGGCTGGATGCCTTCGCTGTTCAATCAGCAGTTCGCGCCGCTTGTCATCATTGTCGCGGTGCTGACTATCGGCATGTATTTCTATCTCAAACATTCCAAGCAGGGATTTGAAATCACAGTTGTCGGTGAAAGTGAAAATACAGCAAGATATGCAGGTATCTCCGTCGGAAAGGTGATTCTTCGGACGATGGCAATCTCAGCTGCGATCTGCGGACTTGCCGGATTCCTGGAAGTTTCCTGTGTCTCGCATACGATTTCTTCTCTGACCGCAGGCGGCAGGGGATTCACAGCGATCATCGTCGCATGGCTCGGCAAATTCAACCCGCCGGCAATGACACTGATCACCGGCGTTCTCTCCTTCCTTTCAAGAGGCGCCAATCAGATCGCATCCGATTTCAACTTCAATACCTATGCCGGCAGTATTCTGACAGGTATCATCCTGTTCTTTATCCTGGCAAGTGACTTCTTCATCAACTACAAACTTGTATTCCGCGGGAAAAAGGGAAAGGAGAAGGTGAGCTGATATGTCATTGACTTCATTGCTGGCGTGGCTGAACGCGGCTGTAACATTCGGCACCATCATCATGCTCGGATCCGTCGGTGAAATCCTGACTGAAAAGAGCGGCAACCTGAACCTCGGCGTTCCGGGAATCATGTATCTCGGCGCAATCGGCGCGCTTGCCGGCGCATTCTTCTATGAAAACGGAAATCCTGCCCCGAACGCAGTCATCAGTCTGATTATTTCGATTGTCTGTGCTCTGATCGCTTCAGGACTCGGCGGACTGCTGTACTGCTTTATGACTGTTACGCTGCGTGCCAATCAGAACGTTACCGGTCTGACCCTGACAATCTTCGGCAGCGGCGTTGCCAACTTCTTCGGCGGCTCTCTGGTCAAGCTTTCCGGCGGCGTCGGACAGATCTCAGTCGCGGCTGCTTCATCCGCATACCGCGCACAGATTCCGTTCCTTTCGCAGAAGCTCGGCATTATTTCCACAATCTTCTTCAACTACGGTTTCCTGACTTACATCGCAATTCTGATTGCGGTGGCGGCAGGCTTCTACCTCAAAAAGACCAGAAGCGGTCTGAACCTCCGTGCTGTCGGTGAAAATCCGGCAACTGCGGATGCGGCAGGCATCAATGTCACAAAGTATAAATATCTTGCGACAACAATCGGCGCAATGATTGAAGGACTCGGCGGTGTCTATTATGTCATGGACTATATCAAGGGCACATGGGATACCGGCGGAGGCATCGAAGCGCTCGGCTGGCTGGCTGTCGCGCTGGTTATCTTCACCAGCTGGAAGCCGATCTCGGCAATCTGGGGATCCTTCGTCTTCGGTATCTGCTATTGGGTCTATCTTTATATTCCCGGTTCCATCTCCGCTGTTCTTGCAAAGGCGGTCGGAACCCCGAACCCTTCTCATATGCAGAATCTGTACCGCATGATTCCGTATATCGTAACCATCATCATTCTGATACTTGTATCCAAGCGGAAGCGGCGGGACAGCCAGAATCCGCAGTCACTCGGAATATCCTATTTCCGTGAAGAAAGATAAAAGGCAGATCCGGGGCATTGCCCCGGATTTTCTTGTGGCTGACATTTATTATGCCGGAATCCATATTCAGCAGTGCTAAAATATGGTTAAGAGATAACATACTGTCCGAAATGTTCACGGACAAAAAGGAGAATCATGATGAATGGAATTCTGCAGTCTTTAAGGGAATTCAGTTTTATGTCCGTTCTCTTCCGTCTGCTTTTGGCAACTGCCTCTTCCGGTCTGATCGGCTATGGAAGAACGAAAAGATCCAAAACAGCCGGATTCAGAACATACATGTTAACCGGAATCGGAGCGTCCATGTCGATTATGATCGCATTGTATGAATATGAAATGATGACCAACGGCGCATGGGCAGACACAGTCGCAGAGGTGGGACTGAAATTTGACGCATCCCGTTTCTCTGCAGCGGTGATCGGCGGCATCGGTTTTCTGGCGGCCGGCTCCATCATTTCCACATCCCATCATCAGGTCAAAGGCCTTACCACCGCAACCGGATTATTCGCATCGGTCTGTATGGGCATTGCCTGCGGTGCCGGATTCTATGAATGCGTCATTCTTTCCTGCATCCTGATTGTCATCACATTGAATATCATGCAGCCGCTGGAACTGCGCTATAAGCGCAGACACCGCAACATCACGCTGTTTGTTGAATTCAATGATATTAATGATATGGAAGAGATCACCGGCCTGATCCGGAATAAAAACGCGGAGATTCAGGAAATTGAAATCGAGCGGACCGCCGCGGAAGGGGATGAGTATCCTTCCGCAATATTCAATCTGCGCTTATGCAGAGAAAATCCATCCCATTCCGATATGATGTCATCGATTGCGGAACTGGAATGTGTGTACGGAATCGAAGAACTGATTTCATAAGGAGGACTGAAAATGCTGCATATATTTGATCCGATCCGCGGCCTGAGCTTTGCGTCAGTCCTGATCAAGCTTCTCACCGCAGTCATCATCGGTACATTCATCGGACTCGAAAGGTCCTATCATAACAAACCTGCCGGTTTCCGTACCCATATTCTGGTTGTGCTCGGCGCATCCATCGCATCTTTGACCGGTATCTATCTTTATGTCGGTTTAAAGCTGCCGACCGATGTATCACGGATTGCGGCAGGCGTTGTCACCGGTCTCGGATTCATCGGTGCCGGAACCATCGTTGTCACAAAAAAGCAGAAAGTCAAAGGTCTGACAACAGCTGCCGGTTTATGGACAAGCGGCCTGATCGGCTTATGTGTCGGCTCCGGTTTCTTTGAAGGGGCGATTCTCGGAACCATCATGATTCTGCTTATTGAGACTTATTTCAATGATCTGCGCAAAAAGATTCAGATCTCACCGGAGTTTGCGGTCGCTTTAAGCTATTATCACAGAACAGATCTTGATGAAGTTCTGAGATACTGCAAAGACAGCAATATTGTCATCACAAATCTCAAGGTGACCGGCAATAAAGGGGATGGCAATGCCATCTATTCCGCTGTTTTGACGCTCAAGGCTGCCGGCGGCGAAGAGGTTCAGGAAAGCACCGCTAAGGAAATTGAACGCATGAGCGGTATTGTTTCAGCTGAACTGATGTAAAATAACAGCAGTTTACAAATAGAACGGGGGAACACGGTATGCAGGATTTCTGGTTCAAACATGCGGATAACGAAACATATATGGCACAGAGATATATCGGCGATGATGCGCATGTCACGGTTCCCTCTTCCTATTACGGCTGTCCGGTTTCGGTATTGATGGATGATCTTTTTAAAGGACATACGGAAATTGAATCAGTAGCGCTTCCGGACACATTGACCGATATCGGCGGCTTTGTGTATGACGGCTGCGCGAATCTGAAGAAGATTGAGCTTCCATCATCCCTCAATACATTCTGGCAGTATTCCTTTGTCCGCTCTTCTTTTGAAGAACTGGTGATTCCTTCCGGGGTGAAAGATATCGTACCGTTCTGTTTCCAGGACTGTGCAAATCTGAAGCGGATTGAATTTCAGTCAGAACATCTTCGCATCATGGGCTGGGCATTTCTCAGGTGTGTTTCATTAAAGGAAATCATCCTGCCGGAAGATGTGACAATTCATCCTTCCGCCTTTGATGGCTGCAGGGATATAAAACTGATTTACAGACAATAGGGAAGCAGAGCGATCTGCTTCTTTTCATTTTCAACCAGCGGTTGAATGACAGAAGAAAACAGATGATTACAATAAAAAATGTACCTGCTGAAACAGGTACGGCAGACGCCTGCAGCAATCAGATCAGAACTCAATGAGCTTCGCGGAAAACTCAGACGGCGTCTGGAATAAATAAGGCACATACAGCAATTCTTTTGCGGAGAACAGTAAAAGAACGCGGCCACAATGACCGTGACCGGCTGATACACCGGAACAGGCAGACAGAAACGGAATCCAGGGCAGGCAGTGCCTTGATGAAGCAGCCTTCGAACATCCGTTTTGACCCGCGGTCTGTCTTTGTTTTTTTAAAGAAACAGATTGTGATCTCTGAAGATCACAGGATCTTTGAAATATTGATATTCCTGTCCGGATGATATGAAACATGAATGAAACTATGAAAGGGGTGATTGCGATGACAGAAAATACTCTTTTTATCAAAAGCCTTTCGAAAGAAATGGAAAAAACATATACGGAAAACGGCGCTTCGGCATACCGCAGTGCCGGATGCGGCGCGCTTCTTGATCTGTTTGCGGTATGCGGATCGCTGCGCAGCCGCCCTGACGCAGTGAATGAAAAATATCCGTACGCCTTGAAGGAAGACAGACTGCTTGCCGCAAAGCTTGCTTTTTATACCAGAGACGCAAGAGGCGGACTTGGCGAAAGGAAAAGCGGCAGACGGATGTTCCGTATGATGGCAAAGCTGGACCCGGAAGCCATGGAAAAGAATCTTGCGCTGATTCCGGAATACGGCAGATGGGATGATCTTGTGTCATTGCTCGGCACACCTCTTGAAGAAAGCGCGGTGAAGCTGATCGCTTCGCAGCTGAAAGATGATATGGAAAATCTTCTTGCCGGAAAATCTGTTTCACTCTGCGCCAAATGGATGCCGTCAGTCAACGCTTCCAGCAGAAAGACACGCAGAAATGCCGCAAAGCTTGCGAAGCTTCTCGGCATGAGCGAAAAGATCTACCGCAGAACACTTTCCGTCATGCGCGCCGCCCTCAATGTGACGGAAGTCCGCTTAAGCGAAAAGAATCTTGCGGCAGTGAAGTATCCGGAAGTTCCTTGCCGCGCCATGATGATCTACCGGAACGCGTTTGCGCGCAGGGATGCGGAGCGGTTTGGACAGTATCTGGAAGATGTTTCTTCCGGAAAAGAAAAAATTAATTCTTCTGTCCTGTTTCCGTATGATATTATAGAGCACTACCTCAATCCGCTTCTGGAAGGCGAAGATGTGGAGACAGATCCGGTTCTTGAGGAACAGTGGAAGTCGCTTCCTGATTATATTGAAGACGGCCGCAATATTCTGATTATGGCTGATTTATCCGGCTCGATGTACGGCAGACCGATGGCCGCATCCGTTTCTCTTGCGGTTTATTTCGCAGAGCGCTGCACAGGCGCATTCCATAACTGCTTCATGATTTTCAGCAATGAACCGGAACTGGTGAAAATCCAGGGGGAAACACTGCTGGATAAAACAGCAGATGTTCTGCAGTATGACATCGGGCTTTCCACAAATCTGGAAGCCGCATTTGAAGCGGTGCTGAACGCCGCTGTCCATCATCATCTGAAACAGGAAGATCTTCCTGAATCCTTGATTGTGATCACGGACGGGGAAATCAACCATTTGATCAATCAGACCGAGTGGGGCTTTGCGGATGAGATGAAAGCACGCTTTGAAGCGGCCGGCTATCAGATGCCCAATCTGGTTCTCTGGAATGTCGACAGCCGTCATGACACATTCCATGCGCGGGGAGACGATGCGCGGATTCAGATCTGCTCCGGACTTTCCGCATCCGTTTTCCGCTCAATTCTGGACCATTCCGGAATCACGCCGTATGAATATATGACGGAGGTTCTGAATGATCCCCGCTATGATGCAGTAAAAGTATAAAAACTGCCCAAGGCAGAAAGGAGGGAACCTTGATACCTCTTCCGATTGTCGATATGGAGAAAACCGGACACAACATTGAGCGGCTCCGCCGCAGCCGGGGACTCCGCGTGGCCGACATACAGAATATGATCGGCTTCACTTCGCCGCAGGCTGTGTACAAATGGGAACACGGCCAATCCTTTCCGTCACTGGAAAATCTGGTGGCACTCAGCCACATCTTCGGGTGCACCATTGAAGACATCATCGCCGTTTCCTACCCTCAGCCGTATGGCTGATTTTTTTTGCCCTGCGGCAGGCGGATATCTGAAATGACCATATTTTCATCACTCTTCACGCATGACAGAAGCTGTCAAATTGTATAGATTGTGAAAAAACGAAGAAATTCCCACGATGTCAATGACAAAAACGGTAATCCAATTATCCGAATGTGATTGGGATGACATAATACTGTTAATGCATTACAAGGATCATTTTGGTAACAACCTTTGTGACATTCTGGCACGTCTGGGATGTTCACGGAAAGATCTGGCAGATGAATGCGGCCTGTCCCGCGCTTCCATCTCCAGATACTGCAATTCCCAACGCATGCCAAGGAGTGAAGGGAGATCACTCGAACAGCTGATCACAGGTATTGTGAATCTTGCTGAAAAACTCCAGGCAGAAGGCCTCGACCGGAAAACGGTGGAAGAGCTGCTGAGGGTCCCTGATAAAAAAGATGACTTCGAAACAATACGGAAAAACTTCAATCAGCTGACAGCGGAACTGGATGTGAATTACCACAAGCTCGCCGGCTGGCTGAACTATGACCCTTCCTTCCTTTCGAGAATCCGCTCCGGTTCACGGAGACCTTTTGATGTCGAACATTTTGTAAACGGAGTCGGCGAATATGCGGCCGAACGGTGTGCAAATCCCATATTTCTTAAGAATCTCAATTCTCTGATTTCCGTCAGTCAGGATGAAAATCCCGATATTGCGGCTGCAGTACGCAGCTGGCTGCTGGAAGAACACGAAAATTGAAGCATACTGATCAGACAGGGAAAGAATTCCGTTGTTATCCGGAATTCTTTTTTCATATGAATCATGTACTATAGGTATAGATAAAAAACGGGAGAATATCATATGGCAAAACTGAGAAGTCAGGAATTCAGAAAAAATGCACCGGAACTGGATCCGCTGCGGATCGGCACCGGCTGGAAGCCGGAAGAACTTTCACTTCCGCAGGTTTTCATCGAAAGCACATTCGGCGACTCCCATCCGGGAAGCGGACATCTTGATCAGCTTGTCGAAGCAGTCAGAAAAGGCGTCAGGGATGCGGGCGGACATGGTGCGCGCTATTTCTGCACGGACATGTGCGACGGCGAAAGCCAGGGAACAGACGGAATCAATTATTCACTGGTCAGCCGTGAAATGATTGCGAATATGATTGAGATTCAGGCCAATGCGACGCCGTTTGACGCAGGCGTCTTTATCGCAAGCTGCGACAAAGGCATGCCGGGCAATCTCATCGGTATGGCAAGGGTGAATCTTCCGTCCATTGTTGTAACAGGCGGAACGATGAAAGCCGGACCTGAACTGTTAACGCTGAATGAACTCGGCGTCTACAGCGCCCGCTATGAGCGCGGTGAAATTCCGCTGGAAAGACTCAACTGGGCAAAGCACAATGCCTGCCCGGGATGCGGCGCATGCAGCTTTATCGGAACTGCTTCAACCATGCAGATTATGGCGGAAGCGCTCGGCCTTTCTCTGCCGGGCTCGGCATTATTGCCGGCGGACAGTCCGGACCTGATCGAATATGCATATGAAGCCGGAAAGCGTTCCGTTCAGCTTGCGGAAGAAGGGACATGCGTAAAGGATATTGTCAGCCTGAAGAGCTTTGAAAATGCGATTCTTGTCCATGCGGCAATTTCAGGATCCACCAATTCGCTTCTGCACATTCCTGCTTTGGCGCATGAATTCGGAATTGAAGTGGATGGCGATACATTTGACAGACTGCACAGAGGCGCACATTTCCTGCTTGATTTAAGACCGACCGGAAAATGGCCGGCGGAAGTGTTCTATTATGCCGGCGGCGTTCCTGCGATCATGGAGGAAATCAAGGATCATCTGCATCTGGATGTCATGACAGTCACCGGAAAAACACTCGGTGAAAATCTGGATGAACTGAAGAAGAACGGATTCTATGAGAAGTGTCAGAAATGGCTGGACGCTTTCAATGAAAAATACAGTCTGTCACTGACAAAGGAAGACATTATCCGTCCTTATGACAAGGCGCTCGGTACAGACGGTTCGATTGCGGTTCTCAAAGGAAATCTCGCACCGGAAGGCGCGGTGATCAAGCATACCGCATGTCCGAAGGAAATGTTTGATGTCGTCCTGAAAGCACGTCCATTTGATTCGGAAGAGGAATGCCTCGATGCGGTGCTGCATCATAAGGTGAATCCGGGCGATGCCGTATTCATCCGCTATGAAGGTCCCAAGGGTTCCGGCATGCCGGAAATGTTCTATACATCCGAAGCGATCAGCTCGGATCCGGAACTGGGCAGATCGATTGCCCTGATTACAGACGGCAGATTCTCCGGCGCTTCAACCGGACCGGTGATCGGCCACTGTTCCCCTGAAGCCATGAGCGGCGGACCGATCGCGCTTGTTGAGCAGGATGATCTGATTGAAATCAATATTCCGGAAAGAAAGCTGAATATCGTCGGCGTGAAGGGTGAAAGAAAAACAGCAGAGGAAATGGATGCGATCCTTGCGGAAAGAAAGGCAAACTATGTTCCGCACCGTTCCAAATACAGAAGCGGGGCTCTGCGTCTGTTTGCGGAACATGCCGCAAGCCCGATGAAAGGCGCATATCTGGATTTTGAAGACTGAAAATAAAAAGAAAAGTTTTCAGAAAAACTTTGGCAAAATGATTGACGCAAGCGGTTACTTCATGTAGGATAACGTCAATACGAAATGCGAAGACAGGGAGAAAAGCTGCTGAAGAGCGTTTGAAGAGAGATGCCGTTTGGTGCAAGGCATCATCGTGACAGCAGTACACTGGCCCTACAGCAGCGAGGCTGAAAAGAAATGAGTAGGCTGAGCCGGGTGCTCACCGTTAGAAAGAGCGCGGTTCGTCAATAAAGACCGACCGTATGAGAGGCCGTTGCCAGGCAAGAAGAGTGGTACCGCGGAAGTGATTTTACAGGCTTTCGTCTCTTCAGGATTGATCCTGAAGAGATGAGAGCCTTTTTGATTGATGCAGATGAAACAGTCTGACATGAGGAGGAAACACATGAACAACGTACAGATCTGTGACGCAACATTGAAACAGAATTCAGCCAGAAATCTTTCATTCAGAGAAAAAACAGAACTTGTCAGACTGCTCGATAAGATGAAGACAGATGTCATCGAGATCGGTCCGATCGAAGCGGTGCGGGCAGACAGTCTGTTTATCAAGACTGCCGCCGACGCGGTGAAAGACAGCACATTGGCCGTGCTGACCGATTGGGATCAGGAAATTATAGCGATGACATGGGAAGCACTTAAAAACGCTGCCCATCCCCGTCTGCAGATCAAGGTTCCTGTTTCTCTGGTGCAGATGGAATATCTCTACCACAAAAAGCCGGAAGCCGTAAAAGCGGCCGTGACACAGGGAATCGCCTATGCAAAGACACTCTGTCCGCAGGCGGAATTCATTGCGTCCGATGCGACAAGAGCGGAAAAGCCGTTCCTGTATGAAGTGCTGGAAGCAGCCATCCAGGCAGGCGCGGACGTTGTAACGGTCTGCGATACTGACGGGGCGATGCTGCCGGAAGAATTCGGCGCGTTTGTCAAAGATGTCCGTGAAAATGTTTCTTCCATTGACAAGGCTGTTCTCGGTTTTGCGTGCAGTGATCTGATTACGATGGCAGATGCCTGCAGTATTGCGGCGATGATTGCCGGCGGTCAGGAAGTCAAGGCTTCTGTCTATCCGGAAAATATGGCATCCATCCGCAATCTGGCTTCTGTGATTTCCAAAAAGGGATCGCAGTTCGGCATCGGCATGAATATCCGTACGGTTGAACTCAAGCGTCTGAGCGATCAGGTTGCCAGAATGTTTACCGAGACAAAATCCAAGACATCGCCGTTTGATACCGGTGTCCGTGAAGATGTCAGCGGCAGAACCTTCTCCGTCAATGACGACATGGCGGCTGTGATCAATGAAACAAAGAAGCTCGGATATGATCTTTCCGAAGAAGACCAGGTCCGTGTTTATGAAGAATTCAGAAATCTGGCGGCGAGAAAGGAACAGGTATCCTCACGCGAAATCGATGCGATTGTCGCTTCCTGGGCACTGCAGGTACCGCCTTCCTATATTCTGGACAATTACATTATCAACTCTTCCAATGTATTTGCGGCATCTGCCCACATCCGTGTAAAGAAAGACGGGGAAATCATGGAAAGCGTTGCCCTGGGCGACGGTCCTGTCGATGCAGCGTTCCTGGCACTCGAGCAGATTGTCGGACGCCATTATGAACTCGATGACTTCCAGATCCGTTCGGTTACGGAAGGAAGAGAAGCGATGGGTGAAACGGTTGTCAAGCTGAGAGTCGGCGGAAAGATCTATTCCGGACGCGGTCTTTCAACAGACATCATCGGATCTTCAATCAGCGCATATATCAGTGCTCTCAACAAGATCGTCTATGAGGAGGAACATTCATGAAGCTCTCGTTTTCAACCCGCGGCTGGTCAGCTCTGACATTTTCTGAATTTGTTCAGACTGCGGAAGATATGCAGTTCGCCGGTTTTGAACTGTATGACTATTACAAATTTCCTGCCTACAGCGATAAGGGCGGACCGCTGGATCCCTATGCGATGATGGCTACCATGCGCTCTCTGCGCGATGGCGGCATTGAAATTCCGAATCTGGATACTTCCCTTGATTTAGGAAAGGAAGAATCCCTGGAAACAATGCTGAAGACGGTCAGAATGGCAGGGGCGATGGGCGTTGCCTTTACGGCTGCGGAAGCGATGACAGACAATGAACCGCTTGTCCGCGAACATGTCAGGGCAATTCTTGCGGAAGCCAAAAAGCATCATGTCACGTTCCTGATCAAAACCAGAGGCATCTATGTCGATACGGAACGTTTAAAGAATCTGCTGGATGAATTCGCAGATGATTCGCTCGGTGTTTTATGGGACATGCATCATCCGTTCAAGGATCATGATGAAACTCCTGACACCACAATCAAAAACCTCGGCGGCTATGTCAAGCTTGTCCATATCCGCGACTTCGATGATGAAGGCAGATACACCATCATGGGCGAAGGCGTTCTGCCGGTTGAAAAAATGATGCGCGCTCTGGCATCCATTGACTATGACGGATTCATTTCCCTGGAATGGAAGCCGGAATGGGTCAAGGATGTGCAGGATTATGAATTCATCTTCCCGCATTATTTAAACTACATGAAGCGCTTTGAGCGTTCTCATGCAAAGCGTTCCCATCTGTATCTGAATCATGACGGAACCGGAGAATATATCTGGAAAAAGGATGAACTGATCGATCTGACTTTCCCGCAGGTGCTTGACCGCCTTGTCGAAGAATTCCCCGATCAGTATGCATTCCGCTATACAACGCTCGACTATACAAGAACCTACGAAGAATTCCGCGAAGATGTGGACAACTTTGCAAGAGCGCTTGTATCGTTAGGCGTACGTGCCGGATCCAAGGTCGCGGTCTGGGCAACCAATGTGCCGGCATGGTATATCACATTCTGGGCGACAACCAAAATCGGCGCGGTTCTGGTTACCGTCAATACAGCATATAAGATTCATGAGGCGGAATATCTGTTCCGTCAGTCCGATACCCATACCCTGGTCATGATCGAATCCGCTCTGGATTCCAATTACCGGGAAATTATCAATGAAATCTGTCCGGAGATTGCCCAGAGCGAAGCAGGTCAGCCGCTGCACTGCAAGAGACTGCCGTTTTTACGCAATGTCATCACTGTCGGGTTCCGCCAGAAAGGCTCACTGACATTCGATGAAGCAATGGCACGGGCTCCGATGGTTCCGCGGCAGCAGATTGCCTACATGGCTTCGAAGGTCAGACCGGATGATGTCTGCAACATGCAGTATACATCCGGCACAACCGGATTCCCGAAGGGCGTCATGTTAACGCATTACAATGTTGTAAACAACGGAAAATGTATCGGTGACAGAATGGGACTTTCCACTGCCGACCGCATGATGATCCAGGTTCCGATGTTCCATTGTTTCGGCATGGTGCTTTCAATGACGGCTTCCGTCACACACGGCACTACGATGTCGCCGATGCCTTATTTCTCAGCCAAGGCATCCCTTGCCTGCATCAACCAGGAAAGAATCACATGCTTCAACGGCGTTCCGACAATGTTTATCGCGATGTTCAATCATCCTAATTACAGAAGCACGGATTTCTCCTATATGCGCACCGGCATCATGGCCGGCTCAGGCTGTCCGCCGGAGCTCATGAAAAGAGCCGCGGATCCTGATGAAATGCATATGACCGGCATTGTCAGCGTCTATGGCCAGACTGAATCCTCACCGGGTTCCACAATGTCCGCATGGACCGATTCGCTGGAAGTCCGCACGGAAACCGTCGGCTACGCATTCCCGCATGTGCAGTGCAAGATCATCGATCCGGAAACCGGCGAGGAAGTCGGGCCCGGCGTGAACGGCGAATTCTGCTCACGCGGATACAATACGATGAAGGGCTATTACAAGATGCCGGACGCGACGGAAGAAACCGTGGACGCGGAAGGCTGGCTGCATTCCGGCGATATCGCCTGCAAGGATGAGGAAGGCAATTACAAGATCACCGGCAGATTAAAGGACATGATTATCCGCGGCGGTGAAAATATCTATCCCAAGGAAATCGAAGAGTTCATTTATACCCATCCGGCTGTGCGCGATGTTCAGGTTATCGGCGTTCCGGACAAGCGCTATGGCGAAGAAGCCCTCGCAATGATTATCCTCAAGGAAAAGGATTCGGTTTCTGTTGAGGAAATGAGGGAATATATCGTCGGCCGTCTGGCCCGTCATAAGGTTCCGAAGTATATCGAATTTACCGACAGCTTCCCGATGAACGCGGCCGGAAAAATCCTCAAATACAAGATGCGCGAAGATGCTGTAAAACGTTACGGACTTTAACGCTTAAAAGTGTTGACATGCAAAAGTGACAGATGGTATCATCTTACTCAGCAAACGAAAAAAGCTGCGATGAAGACGTTAGGATTGGAAGCTTCACAGAGAGCCGGTGGGCGGTGAAAACCGGCAGCAGACATCCGTAAAGACCATCACTTCTGAGCTGGATATACGAACGGAAACAAGTAGATATATCCCGGGAAGTCCCGTTACAGACTTAGGGATTGTTGGATCCTGATGAGCGGCTGTATTTTTACGGCAATTTGAGTGGTACCGCGGGTGAATTTATACACTCGTCTCAAGCAGATTGAGACGGGTGTTTTATTTTATGCACCGGATCTCAGTCAAAAACAGACGGAGGCATGAAACATGCAAAAAGTTGAAAACGATCTGATGGAAACTGCGCTTCGAATCCACGAACTGCGTGAGATTTCCGGCTACAGCATTGAAGAAATGGCCGTAAAGACAGAGGTAACTCCGCAGCAGTATCAGGAGTATGAAAGCGGAAAGGCGGATATGCCTTTTACCTTCATTCACAAATGTGCTCTGACTTTCGGCGTCGGCATGAGCGACCTTCTTGAAGGAAGAAGTGCCAACCTTTCCTCCTACACCATCACCCGCAAGGGACATCTGCAGAATTCCATCAAGGAAGACGGCATCGAAATCCAGAACATGGCGCCGATGTTCCGCAACAAGCTCGCGGAGCCGTACTATGTTCATTATGAATATGAGCCTGAACTGCAGGACAAGCCGATCCATCTGACAAGACACGCCGGTCAGGAATTCGACTTTGTCATCAGCGGACGCATGAAAGTGCAGGTCGGCGACAATATCGAATATCTCAGCGAAGGCGACAGCATTTTCTATAACAGTTCCACGCCCCACGGCATGATCGCGGTGGATGGCAGAGACTGTCTGTTCCTGGCAATTGTCATCTCCGGCACTTCATCCCAGGAAACCCTGATCCGCAACACATTCATTCCTTCCAAAGACAGACATCCGCTTGTATGCGAAAACTTTGTCGAAACAGTTGAGGATGCGGACGGAACACTCAAAGAGATTCATTTCAAGAATGAAGACCGCTTCAATTTCGCATTCGATGTCGTTGACGCGATTGCGAAAAAGGATCCGGAAAAGCTTGCGATGATCCATATTGATAAGAATATGGTGGAACGCCGCTTCACATTCCGTGACATGCAGAGAGCTTCCGGACAGTGCGCCAACTACTTCAAGGCGCTCGGCATCCGCAAGGGCGACCGTGTCATGGTTGTTCTGAAACGCCATTACCAGTTCTGGTTCACATTCCTGGCACTGCATAAGCTCGGCGCGATTGCGATTCCGGCAACCAGCCAGCTGCAGGCGCATGACTTTGAATACCGCTTCCTGTCCGCCGGCGTCACCGCGATTGTGGCGACATGCGAAGACGATGTGCCTAACCAGGTAGATATCGCCCAGAGCAGATGCGGCACCCTTAAGACAAGGATTCTTGTCGGCGGAAACCGTGAAGGATGGCAGGACTTCGATGATGAATACAAGCTCTACAGCACAAGATTCGCAAGAACTGCGGATACACCGTGCGGAGATGATACACAGCTGATGTTCTTCACATCCGGCACAACCGGCTATCCCAAGATTGCCGAACATTCCTGCAAATACGCACTGGGTCATTATATTACTGCCAGATACTGGCACGGCGTCAGCGACCAGGGTCTGCACTTCACCATTTCCGATACCGGATGGGGAAAGGCATTGTGGGGCAAGCTGTACGGACAGTGGCTGCAGGAAGGCGCAGTCTTCACCTATGACTTCGACCGTTTCAAAGCTGCAGACATCCTTCCGATGTTCGCGAAATATCACATCACAACATTCTGCGCACCGCCCACCATCCTGCGTATGTTAATCAAGGAAGACATTTCCAAATACGATCTGTCCTCCGTTGTCCATATGACAACCGCGGGCGAAGCGCTCAATCCGGAAGTCTACCGTCAGTTTGAAAAGGCAACCGGCCTGCATATCATGGAAGGCTTCGGCCAGACCGAATGCACGCTGGCAATCGCAAACCTGCTCGGCAGCACGGTCAAGCTCGGCTCCATGGGTAAGCCGACGCCGCTCTATGATATCCAGCTGCTGGACAGAGACGGCAATCCGGTACCGGATGGCGAACCGGGCGAAATTGTCATCAGCACAAAGGATCACGTGCCGTGCGGACTCTTCAAAGGCTACTACCGCAATGAAGATGCTACAAAGTCGGTATGGCATGACGGCTATTATCATACCGGCGATGAAGCATGGCGTGATGAAGACGGATTCTATTGGTATGTCGGACGTGTGGATGATGTCATCAAATCCTCCGGCTACCGCATCGGCCCGTTCGAGATCGAAAGTGTCATCATGGAACTTCCGTATGTTCTTGAATGCGGCGTTTCGGCCGAACCGGATGAAGTCCGCGGCCAGGTTGTCAAGGCAAGCATTGTTCTGGTGAAAGGCGTTGAGCCGACCGAAGAGCTGAAAAAGGAAATCCAGAACTACGTAAAACAGAATACGGCGCCTTACAAATACCCCCGTATCGTTGTCTTCCGCGATCATCTTCCCAAGACAATCAGCGGCAAGATTCAGCGCAACAAGCTTTAAGAAAGCAATGAAAAAGTTTTCATAAATAGATGTAAAAATCTTTCTGAAAACGGTTGAATCATTCATGAAAACATTGTTAAATCGGCGGTATTTGTTATAATTCTTAGCAAGCGACGAAGGGGAGGAGTAATTTCCTGACTGGATCTGACAGAGAGCCTGCGTTTGGTGAAAGCAGGCGGACAGGGGAAATGAAGTCGTCCCGGAGCTAGTTACTCTGAACATTGCAGTAAGAGAAACCGTTCATACACGTTACGTATTTGAGAAGCAAGCAAGGTGGTACCACGCTCAGGGCGTCCTTACATATGAGGATGCCCTTTCTTTATTTGCACAGCTTGTTAAGAGGAGACGACCTATGGAACAGATTACAGGACTTGATTATAAGATCCAGGAAATGGCCGCACGAATCCGCGAACTGCGTGAAGCGGAAGGCTTTACACCGCTGGAAATGGCGCAGAGTGTCGGTGTCAGTGAAGAAGAATATCTGGCCTGCGAGGAAGGCAGACAGGATCTCAACTTCACATTCATTTACCGGTGTGCTCTGAAATGCCGCGTCAACGTAACCGATATTATCGAAGGCTACAGCCCGACTCTGCAGTCCTACGCACTGACAAGAGCCGGCAGCGCCCAGAGAGTTTCGCAGGCGCATGGCATGACTTACTACAATCTGGCTTATGCTTTCCAGAACCGAATTGCGGAACCGCTTTATGTCAGAAGCGTCTATGATGAATCCGCCCAGTCCAAAGACATCGAACTGACCAGCCATGACGGTCAGGAGTGCGATATTGTCATTGAAGGCTACCTCAAGGTGCAGGTCGGCGAACACAGTGAAGTGCTGGGTCCCGGCGACAGCATCTACTACAATTCCGAAACACCGCACGGCATGATTGCCGTCGGCGGAAAGGACTGCATCTTCTACGCAATCGTCCTGAATCCGGCCGGCGAGCCGATTCCCGAACTCGCGGCGGCACCGATCATTCAGGAAACACGCGCCCAGATCGAAGATCCGAAAAAGGAAAACAGAATCTGGAAGAAATATATCGATGTTGAGGAAAATGACAACGGAACACCGACTTCCATCAAATTCCATGACATTGATCATTTCAACTTCGCGTTTGATCTGGTCGACGCGATCGCAAAGCGCGATCCCGACAAGCTGGCGATGCTGCATATATCAAAGGATAAGACAGAACGCAGATTCACATTCCGTGACATCAAGCGTGCTTCTTCCCAGTGTGCAAACTATTTCAAGTCCATCGGCATCAAGCGCGGCGACAGGGTCATGTTGATCCTCAAGCGCCATTACCAGTTCTGGTTCGCGATTCTCGGTCTCAACAAGCTTGGGGCAATCGCGATTCCGGCGACATGCCAGCTGCAGGAGCACGATCTGACCTACCGCTTTGAAAAGGCGGGCGTCAGCGCGATCATCTGCACATCCGATGATGATGTTGCCCATCAGGTCGATCTTGCATGCGAAAAGTATGACGGCATGAAATACAAGCTGATTGTCAACGGTGAAAGAGAAGGATGGAGAAACTTCGATGAAGACTATCCGATGTACAGCTCCCACTTTGACAGAAAAGAAGATTCCCCGTGCGGCGATGATCTGATGTTAATGTATTTCACATCCGGAACTTCCGGATATCCCAAGATTGCGGCTCATAACTACCGCTATCCGCTCGGACATTTCCATACGGCAAGATACTGGCATACAGTCGATACAAAGGGCCTTCACTTCACCATTTCCGATACCGGATGGGCGAAGGCAATGTGGGGCAAGCTCTACGGACAGTGGCTTGCGGAAGGCGCTGTATTCGTTTATGACTTTGACCGCTTCGATGCGGCAGACATTCTGCCGATGTTCGCCAAATACCACATCACATCGTTCTGTGCACCTCCTACAATGCTCAGAATGATGATCAAGCAGGATATTTCCAAATATGACTTCTCCTCCGTCAAGCATATGACAACCGCTGGCGAAGCGCTCAATCCGGAAGTTTACCGGCAGTTTGAAAAAGCGACAGGCTTAAGAATCATGGAAGGCTTCGGCCAGTCCGAATCCACGATGATCATCGGCAACCTGGTCGGCGCACCGCATAAGATCGGTTCGATGGGCAAACCGGCACCGATCTATGATGTCAGCCTGGTGGATAACAACAATGTCCCGGTTCCGGTCGGCGAAACAGGTGAAATTGTTGTGAATATCAAAAACGGCCTTCCTCCCGGACTTGCGGTATGCTACTACAAGGATGAGGAGGAGACAAAGTCGACATGGTGCGACGGTCTCTACCACACCGGCGATATGGCATGGAAGGATGAAGACGGATTCTACTGGTATGTCGGACGCAAGGATGATGTCATCAAATCCTCCGGCTACCGCATCGGCCCGTTCGAGATCGAAAGCATTATCATGGAACTTCCTTATGTACTTGAGTGCGGTGTCAGCGCAATGCCCGATGAAGTGCGCGGACAGATCGTCAAGGCTTCGATCGTTCTTGTAAGCGGCAAGCAGGGCGATGATGCACTGGTCAAGGAAATCCAGAATTACGTCAAGTCAAGGACCGCTCCTTATAAATATCCGAGAGCCGTCGTGTTCCGGGATGAGCTGCCCAAGACGGTTAGCGGAAAGATCAAGAGAAATGAATTATAAGAGAATCACGCTTCTGGCCGGCCATTACGGCAGCGGCAAGACAAATATCGCGGTCAATATGGCAATGGAACTCAAAAAGGAACATGAGCATACAGCCATTGCCGATCTTGATATCGTCAACCCCTATTTCCGTACCCTTGATTCTAAGAATGAACTTGAGGCTGCGGGAATCCGGCTGATTGTTTCACCCTACGCCAACTCCAGTCTTGATATCCCGGCACTGCCGCAGGATATGTATGCGATTGTCGATGATGAACGTCTTTACAGCATCATCGATGTCGGCGGCGATGACCGCGGCGCACTGGCGCTCGGCAGACTTTCCCGCAGAATCGCGGAAGAAAACAACTACGACATGTTTCTGGTGATCAACAAATACAGACCCCTGACTCCCGATGCTCAAAGCGTTGCGGAAGTGATGCAGGAAATCGAAGAGGCAGGACGTCTCAAATTCACCGGAATCATCAACAATTCCAATCTTGGTTCGGGAACGGATGCGGAATGCATTCTCGGTTCGCTTGATTATGCGAAAGAAGTTTCTGAACTGACCGGACTTCCCCTGGTACTGACTTCGGTTGAAGAAAAGTTCTATGACGAACTGAAGGGGAAAATCGACAATCTGTTTGCGATGAAGCTGCAGAAGCGTCCGGTTGACTGATCACAGTGAAATCCAGGATTCATATAAAGAGGAAAGGAAAGAGAAAACTATGGCGAAAGTAACGTTCAGGGAAGATGAGTGCAAGGGCTGCGGTCTTTGCGTCGACGCCTGCCCGAAAGGAATCCTTCAGCTGTCCAAAGACAAGATCAACAAGAAGGGACATCATCCGGCGGAATGCACGGACAAAGATGCGTGCATCGGCTGCACATCATGCGCGATTATGTGCCCGGACTGCATTATCACAGTGGAAAGGTAAAAGGTGAATGAAGTGGCTGAAAAAGTATTGATGAAAGGCAACGAAGCGATTGCGGAAGCTGCGATTCAGGCAGGATGCCGCCATTACTTCGGCTATCCGATCACCCCGCAGACTGAAATCGCTGCCTACATGGCGAAGAGAATGCCGAAGATCGGGGGAACCTTCCTGCAGGCTGAAAGCGAAATCGCTGCCATCAACATGGTTTACGGCGTCGCTTCCGCAGGCAAGCGCGTTATGACATCCTCCTCCAGTCCCGGTATCTCCTTAAAGAGTGAAGGACTGTCCTACCTTGCCGGTGCGGATCTGCCCGCACTGGTTGTCAACGCACAGAGAGGCGGACCCGGTCTTGGCGGTATCCAGCCGTCCCAGTCCGACTATTTCCAGGCGACAAGAGGCGGCGGACACGGCGATTACCACATGATCGTTCTGGCACCGAGCTCCGTTCAGGAAATGGCGCAGCTGACAATCAAAGGATTCGAACTTGCGGACCAGTACCGCATGACTTCCATGATTCTGGCAGACGGAACCATCGGCCAGATGATGGAACCGGTATCCTTTGACTTTGATATTAAGGAACAGCCGGCAAAGCCCTGGGCTACAACCGGCACAAAGATGGCAAGAGAACACAATGTCATCAACTCGCTCTATCTGAATCCGGAACTTCTGGAAAAGACAAATATCGAGCGCTACAAGAAATATGAACTGATTGCACAGACGGAAGCTATGGCGGAAGAATACCTGACCGAAGACGCTGATATCATCATCGCCGCATTCGGCATCGCTGCACGTGTTTCCAGAAACGCGGTCAATGAAGCCCGTGCCCACGGCATCAAGGCCGGTCTCATCCGTCCGGTCACACTGTGGCCGTTCCCGTCCGCAGTATTCGCGAAGGCAGCGGATCATGCAAAGCAGATCATCAGCGTCGAGCTCTCCATGGGCCAGATGATTGAAGATGTTCAGCTTGCGACAAAGTGCAGAGTTCCTGTATCCCTGTGCTACCGTGTCGGCGGTATGATCCCGACACCGGATCAGGTATACCAGGCAATTGTGGAAGCCAATGAGAAGGGAGGAAAATAAGATGATCGTATTTGACAAGCCGAAATCACTCACTGATGTTCCTCTTCACTACTGCCCCGGCTGTACACACGGTATTGTGCACCGTCTGGTCGCGGAAGCGATTGACGAGCTGGGAATCGAAGGAAAGACTGTCGGCATCGCGCCGGTAGGCTGCTCCGTTATGGCTTATGACTACTTCAGCTGCGACATGATCGAAGCTGCCCACGGACGTGCTCCGGCAGTTGCGACAGGCGTCAAGAGATCCGATCCGGACAACCTGATTGTCTTCACCTACCAGGGTGACGGTGACCTGGCTTCCATCGGTACAGCAGAGACTGTTCACGCAGCAGCGAGAAATGAAAATATCACTGTGATCTTCATCAATAACGCAATTTACGGCATGACCGGCGGACAGATGGCTCCGACATCCCTGCCCGGACAGGTCACACAGACTTCCCCCTATGGACGCGATGTCAAGGCATGCGGCTATCCGGTCAAGATCTGTGAAATGCTTTCCGAACTCGAAGGTCCGGAATATCTTGAAAGAGTCACCGTCAACAATGTCAGACCTGACATGAACGCAAAGCGCGCGATCAAGAAAGCATTCCAGAACCAGATTGACGGCAAGGGTTTCTCCCTTGTTGAAGTGATCAGCTCCTGCCCGACCAACTGGGGCATGACACCGAAGGAAGCGCTGAAGTGGATCGATGACAACATGATCCCTTACTATCCGCTCGGTGTATACAAAGACAGAAGCGCCGGCATTCTCGGCGGAAAGAAGGAGGGCTGATCATGGCAACCAAGGAATTCTTATTCGCCGGATTCGGCGGACAGGGTCTTCTTTTCTCTGGTAAGGTTCTTGCCTACAAAGGTCTGATTGAAGAAAAGAATGTCAGCTGGCTGCCTTCCTACGGCCCTGAAATGAGAGGCGGCACCGCAAACTGCAGCGTCATTCTCAGCGATGAGCCGGTCGGCGCGCCGATCGTTCTCAATCCGGATGTGCTGGTTGCGATGAACCTGCCTTCTCTGGACAAATATGAAAACGCGGTCAGACCCGGCGGCATCATTCTTGTCGACAGTTCGCTGATCGGCAGAAAGGTACAGAGAGACGATGTCGATGTCTATTATGTACCTGCCACAAAGCTGGCGGATGAAAACGGAACCGGTCAGCTTGCCAATATGATTCTCATGGGCAAACTGCTCACAGTTCTTGACAGCTACAACGAAGAAACCGTCTCTGCGGCTCTTGAAAAGTGCATCTCCGCACGTCATGCGGACATGCTGGAATTCAACCGCAAGGCGATGGAAATCGGCAGAAACTATACAGAATAAGTATTGATGGAGGGATCAGAACATGGAAATCAAAGTCACACGCACAGATTCACCCAAGGAACTGCCTGACAGCAGTACACTTGGCTTCGGCAAGATCTTCACAGACCACATGTTTATCGCGGACTATTCCAAAGCAGAGGGATGGCATGACTACCGCATCGTTCCCTATGGAAACCTGTCCGTTTCTCCTGCCTGCACCGCTTTCCACTACGGTACAGAAATTTTCGAAGGCTTAAAGGCTTACAGAAAGCCGGATGGATCCGTACAGCTGTTCCGTCCGATTGAAAATGCACGCCGTATGAACCGTTCCGCAGACAGACTCTGCATGCCGGAATTCCCGGAAGAAGACTTTGTGGAAGCTGTCAGAACATTGATCAAGCTGGATGAAAGATGGGTACCTTCCGCAGAAGGCACATCTCTCTATATCCGTCCGTTCATGATCGGCAATGACGAAACACTCGGCGTTCACGCAGTTGATCACGCTTCCTTCATCATCATTCTTTCCCCGGTAGGCAGCTACTACAAAGAAGGCCTCAATCCTGTTTCCATCATGATTGAAGACCAGGATGTAAGAGCAGTCAGAGGCGGTACAGGTGAAGCGAAGTGCGGCGGCAACTACGCTGCATCCAACAGAGCCGGCGACAGAGCGGAGAAGAAGGGCTATTCCCAGGTTCTCTGGCTGGATGGCGTTGAAAGAAAATATATCGAAGAAGTCGGTGCGATGAATGTTATGTTCAAGATCAACGGTATCGTTGTCACGCCTGAACTTTCCGGTTCCATCCTGCCGGGCATCACCCGCAAATCCATCATTGAACTTCTCAAGAAGGAAGGCTATCCGGTTGAAGAACGCAGACTCAGCGTTGATGAACTGGCTGCGGCGATGGCGGACGGCTCCCTTGAAGAAGCATGGGGATGCGGAACAGCTGCAGTTGTTTCCCCGATCGGCGAACTGGTATACAAGGATGTTGTATACACAGTCAATGAGGGAAAGATCGGCGAACTGACACAGCACCTCTATGACACACTGACATCCATTCAGTGGGGCAAGAGCGAAGATCCGTTCGGATGGACAGTCGCTCTTTGATCTGAATCAGACTGATTGCTTGACCTGCCGCAGCAACGCGGCAGGTTTTCTTTATGCCCGGTTTTCGGATATTCAGCCCGTCTTTTGCAAACCTCTCTGAAAGAGATGACTGACATATTTGATTTTCGGTCTGTTTCATCTTAAGCTATTCATAGATATACCATCAGGAGGAAAACATAATGAGTCTTACAGTGAATCTTTATTACACTGGCACAAACGGAAGTGCGAAGGAATTTGTCCGTGAAATGGAAGAAAGCGGAACCGCGAAGAAGATCCGTGAAGAAGAAGGAAATCTCAAATACGATTATTTCTTCTCCGCAGCCGATCCGGAAACTGTTCTTCTGATTGACCAGTGGGAAAGCCAGGAGGCGATCGACCGCCATCACGCAAGTCCGATGATGCAGACGCTCGCAGAACTCAGAAACAAATATGATCTGCATATGAGAGTCGAAAGATATACAGACGATGATACAATGCCTGAAAGCGACAAGGCATTTATCCGTCAGTAAGGAAAAATCATGAGAAAGGATTTCGATAAAAAAACAATCATTACACCGCTGCCGGTTGTGATGATCGGAACCTATGATGAAAACGGCGTTCCCAACCTCATGAATGCCGCATGGGCAGGACAGGTTGATGCCCATCAGATCCTCATTTCCCTTTCCAAACACAAGACAACGGAAAATCTGAAGCTGAAGGGAGAATTCACCGTCTCCTTTGCGACAGCTGATACAGTGAAAGAATCCGATTACTTCGGTATGGAATCCGGACGCGGTGTGAACAAGATTGAAAAAGCCGGTTTCCATGCGGTGAAAGCAGAACATGTCGATGCGCCGTTATTTGAAGAATATCCGCTGACACTGGAATGCAGGGTTGTTGAAATGGCAGATGATTCTGACGGCTATCTTCTGACCGGGGAAACCGTAAACATGAGTGTGGATGAATCGATCCTGACAGACGGAAAAGTCGATCTTGGAAAGATGAAGCCGATCATGTTTGATTCCGCAATGAACAAATACAGAGTCATCGGCGAAATTGTCGGTGACGCATTCAAAGACGGTCTTACATTGAAATAAACAATTTCAGCTTTGATCGAAGAGGGTTCGGATGAATCCTCTTTTATCATGGACCGAAAAGCAGCTGCGAAAAGAAACAATGATCGGAAACCATGCGTGAACCTCCCCGAGTAAATGCATTGCATTATAGACGGGGCTTCCGCGACCTCTGACGAGTCGCAGACTTTCGTCTGAATACTGATACAGTTAATACCCAGTCGAAACAGAACAAATCTTGCCCGGCCCGGTACCACCAGCAGTACCCAGAATTATGTCGGGGTTACTGACTGATTACGGCATCAAGACGCCATAAATCTGCCAGTACCCTTCGGGTTCCACTCCCGACCTCAGGAACTTTTGCCATAAGGTCCGGTGTTTCTTTATAGAGCTCACGGATAAAATACCGTGCGCCGATGTTGTAGCTTGCATTCAGATCACAGTTGTACATCTTTCCTGTTGTAAACTGACACATGTCATATGGATTGTCCTTAGCAACTGCTTTGCCTCTTTTTGCACTTCCGCTGCCGTCATAAGCAAGCCGCGAAGTGTTCCATGCATTGACATGCGATATTCGCATGCCGTATTTATGTGCCAGAGACTCTGCTGTCTTCTGCAGATCCCTGTGTCTCCACATGGCAAGTATCTGCTTTCTGGATCCTCTCTTCTTCCCTCTTGTATCCAGATGCTCAAATACAATCACATCGCACTGCCTCTCTCTGGCATACTCGACAATTCTGTTTGCAACCATATGCGCATGGTTCTCATTTCTTCTTTCAGCCACTGACCATAATCTCCTGACATCATGTGACCCATGCAGTCTCTGGAATACGGATATTCTGTGTAAGGCATTGTGTACAGAGTCTTTCTCTCTTGCGCAGTTAATGAATTTCCTGGCAAGGACAGTGCCATGTACATTCATGACAGTACACACCGCATCCGTATTGATTCCCAGATCCACTGCACAGATTAACCGTTCACGCACCGGTAATGACGGCAGGTCAATCTGTTCTGTCAGTGTGAATCTCAGGAAGTAATGCCCTTTCGGTTTTCTTTCAATGACCGGTGAAGAAACTGTACACGAAGGATTCTCTTTAATTCTCCTGTTCAGATACTTCAGATCTGTTTTCTTAAGAGTGATCTCTCTCCAAATCCAGTCATTATCCGCAAAAACCTTGACAGCAGCTGTCCCGTTTTCTTTCCACAGAAACATATTCCCATGAAAGAAACAGGGACAGATATTCATATCTGTCCCCATCTTCGGTTCTCTTCCTTTACGTCCGTTATCTTCCCATAACTTATGATTGCTCATATAGGAGAAAACAGCTCCGATCGCATGTGTGATTGCAGACCTTCGGAAATAACTCGGGAACTTGTAAAATTCTTTATCGAAATCATAAACAGCTTTATGATTCTTTGTACTGTGAACAAGATGTTCAACATACTGCTGCTGATAATTGGAACTCTTGATTTTCTTAAGTTCCTCATAATGATCTTTCACAGGTGTGATCAGATACTCCACAGCCTTACGATAAAGAAGGACTGTATTCTTTACAGCCCTGAGATTGTTCTTGAATTCTACGGAATAACTGGATGTATGCTTCATAGGATCACTCCTGTATCTATTGTACAGCAATTAGTGGTATAGTATGTGAAAGGTATATGAAACATGAAAAAAGATCAGATATACTACAGAAACAGACACTCTGTCTATTTCCTGCAATACCATTTAGTTGTCGTAACTAAGTACAGGCACCCGGTCATTTCCGGCGGTTTAAAAAACCGTTTGTTTGAAATCAGCCGCTCCATCATAGATTCAGACTGGAACTGCAGGATCCTTGAGATGAACAGCGATTGTGATCATATCCACATCCTGTTTGAAGCTCCGCCGCATGTTCAGCTGTCCAGGCTTATAAACAATTATAAAACTGTCACTTCGAGACTGATCAGGAAAGAATTCCAGGAATTCTTAAAACCATATTATTGGAAGCCTTACTTCTGGAGTGACAGCTACTTCATCTGCACTGTTTCTGACAGAACAGAAGAGATGATCAGGCATTATATACAAAACCAGTAATGTCGGCTAACCACCTCCTAAGCCTTTCAGGCTATAGGAGGGGTCTGCGCCGCAAATAAATCAAAGCACAGCGGAAGACTGCTAAAATGAATGCAGAAAGAAAGAGGAAATGATCATGGCATATTTTGAAGTGGAGTTTAAATCCAGAGCATTAAAGCGTGATGCCGTATTCAATGTGATTCTTCCGGCTGAAAAATTCAAAGGACCGTATCCCACACTGTATCTTCTGCATGGACTGACGGATAACCGCAACGGATGGATTCATAACACAAGAATCCGCATGTGGGCGGAAGAGATGGGCTTGGCGGTTGTCATGCCTTCAGGAGAAAATTCCTTTTACATGGATGTTCTTGTAAAGGATGGATGTCTTGGGGATTTTGGAGAATATGTCGGTCGCGAACTGGTTGAAGTCACCAGAGAGATGTTCCCGTTATCAGATCAAAGGGAAGATACATTTATCGGCGGACTTTCCATGGGCGGCTTCGGAGCGTGCAGAAACGGTTTGAAATACAGTGATACTTTCTCAAAAGTCGCTGTTCTGTCCGGCGCAGTGCATCTGTATGAATATCCGAGAGAATGGGTTGAGACGAAAGGAAATACGATCGGAGAAGTAAGAAACTTCGGCATCCTGGATGAAACGGAAAACAGCGACCGGAATCCGCGGTATCTGATCAGAAAGATTCAGGAAGATCCTTCAAAGAGCTTCCCGGATTTCTATGTTGCATGCGGACTGCAGGATGTACTGATCGAAGCCAACCGTTCCATCGCGGCCGCATTGAAGGAAGCGGGAGCCGATGTGGTTTATGAAGAAGGCGAAGGCATTCATGACTGGGTCTTCTGGGATACCTATATCCAGCATGTGCTCAAATGGCTTGATCTTCATATGGAAAGCCGGAAGAAAGAACAGTAATCACTGATTCGGATTCCATCATAATTGAATCATCAGATGCATATAAAACGGATGAAACAGCATCAGCCCTGCATGCTTGAAATCATCCGTTTTCGTTTTTGTGTTAGAATTCTTTTAACAAGGGGCAAATTATATGATTACAATGCAGGCACTCCTGGAAAAGGATAAAGAACGTTTTCTGCAGTCAGCTTCCCTGGCAAAGACATCCGCCGCAATGACGGAAGCCGTTGAAGAACAGCTGAGCAGACTGCTGACAATGTATAACGAAGAGGAAGAAAGCGAAAAGATCAAAGAAACCGCATTGGCAATGAGTGAAGCACTCCGCGCTTCTGCCGGCTTCCTGAACTGCGACGGGGAATCCGTCATCTATTCAAAATCCGAATACCGTCCTTCTTTTGAAAAACCGAAGAAGTCGCCGTGGTTCTGGATTCTTCTTGCGGCCGGCATCATCTGTGCCGGTGCTTCCGCATCTGTTCTGATTCTGTTAACCGATATGGTTCCGCCGTCTTCAGAAATGTTAATAGGATTGGGACTGATGGCAGCTTCCTTAATCTGCCTGTTTATCAGCGGACTGATTTCTGCAGGCAAAAGGAAAAAGGATGAGGCTGAGCTGTATGCCGAAACCATTCCGGATGCACATAAGACCTACCGGATTCTTCTTGCATGTGCGGTTTCCATGGACAGAACCCTGAACATGATCCGCTCGGATGAGCAGCTGAAGACTAAGCAGTCGCTGATGGATGAAAAAGAAGATATGCCGAAAGCGGAAGTGCAGCTGTTAAGCGGTCTTCTTGAAAGTGCATATGCGGATCGGGACAATGAATTTGCGTCGGAAGTGATTTCCGATGTGAAATTCTATCTGCATAAAAAGAATGTTGAAACGATTGATTACAACGGCGAAAACAAGCAGCTGTTTGAAAGAATGCCGGGAGGAAAAGCCGGCACGATCCGTCCGGCGCTTGTGATCGGCGGCAGTGTGCTGCGCAAGGGCTTGGCGGCAGGAGAGTGAGTATGGACCGGTTTTATGGATTTGATCTGGGCGATGCGGAAAGCGCCGTCACCAGAATGGATAAAAATACAGATTCTGTTCCTCAGGTTCTGACTGTCCGCGATGTCAAAAGCTTTATCACTGCTTACGCGCTGCTTAGAAACGGGGATCTTCTGATCGGGGAGGAAGCCTGCTATCATCCTGATGCGATGCGGCGCAGGGAACGTTTTAAAAGCCGTTTTCTGACTGATCCGGAATCTTCAAAGGATGTTACAAGCTTTGCGTCGGGTGTCCTTGGCGAACTGTATCAGAGCGGACAGTTAATCAAAGACAATGAAAGCTGCTTCTATATCGGATGTCCTGCAGGATGGGACAGAACCGCAAGGGAAGAATACCGGATGATTTTTGAAAAGACCGGATTTCCGCCGGCAAGAATCATTTCCGAAAGCAGAGCGGCGCTTGTGTCGGCATGTCAGTCAAGGCATCTGCAGGTCGGCTATGACATTCTCAACAAGCCGGTGCTGGTTGTCGATATCGGCTCTTCCACAACTGACTTTGCCTACATCATGGGCGGCAGGGAAGTGGAACTGAAAACCGGCGGCGAAGTGTTCCTCGGCGGCGGTATTATGGATGAGATTCTTCTGGAAGAATCCCTGAAGCTTTCCTCCAATGAAAAAAAGATCCGCAAGATCTTTGAAGAAAATGATCCATGGCACAGCTATTGCGACTTTGCGGCAAGAAGACTCAAGGAAAAGTATTTTTCCGATGAAGCATACTGGAAAGAAAATGAATGCACGCAGTCTGTTTCGATTCATGCAGGAATGTTACCGGTAAAGCTGGTGCTGCGCTGCGATGAAAAGATCGCTTCAAAGCTGCTGAACGGAAAATCCGAAAGACTGGACGGCAAGTCCTTCAGGGAAGTCTTCCTCGACAGTCTCAACCAGGCAAAAGACGCAATCACCGAAAAGCAGCCGGAACTCATTTTCCTGACCGGCGGCGTATCCAAGATGGCAGTCATCCGCGAATGGTGCCGTCAGGTCTTCCCGGACGCTGTGGTGATCACCTCCGGCGAGCCGGAATTCTCGGTCGCTTCGGGTCTTGCATGGTGCGGAAAGATCGATGAGGATCTTCGTCAGTTCAAAGAGGAAATCGCAAGGCTTGTTGAATCAAGCACGGTTGAAAAGCTGGTCGAATCCCATATCAATGAGCTTTATCATGAAGCGGTTGAGGCAATGGTTGAACCGATTCTTGAACATGTGGCGCTTCCGGTTGCGGAAAGATGGCGCACCGGACAGATTGAAAAACTGGCTGAGATTGACGCGATCATGCAGAAGGAAATCGACAGCTTCCTGCATACCGATGAAGCCAGGGCACTGCTGACAAAGCCGGTTGCCAAATGGCTGAAAACCGTCAGCTATGAACTGGAAGAATATACAATGCCGATCTGCGTGAAATACAATGTTCCGTATTCCGCGCTGTCACTCAATTCCTTCCTTTCCATGAGCGATATTGAAATCAATGTCGAAGCCAAGAGCCTTTTCGCGGTCAGTGAAATCACATGGCTGATCGACGCGACAGTTTCGATTGTCATCGGCCTGCTATGCGGAGGCGGCGGCGTTGCGTTAATTGCCAACGGATTGCCGGGTATTGTGGCAGGCGCGGTTGTATCATTGCTGATACTGGCGCTTGGCAAAGAGAAGATGCAGGAAATGCTGCTGAATTCGAGAATCCCCAATCCGATGCGCAGAATCATTCCCCGCAGCTATCTCAAGGCGAGAATGGATGTGATCAGCACGGAAGTGAAGAACAATCTTTATTCCAAGCTGGAACAGGAAAAGAATGATGAAATCACCGACCGTCTGGTCAAGGAGATTTCCAAACAGATTGAAACCTGTCTTGCGGAAATGGCGGAAGTTGTTGAAATTCCGCTCGGCTGAAAAATCAATTGATCTGAATACAAAAGAACTGCGGACCGTATTGATCCGCAGTTTTTATGTGCTTCTGATTAATCAAGATAAGGATCCAGTGCCGCTTCCACAGCAGGAAGATGCCTGTATTTAGGATGGCTGTAAAGAAATCCTCTTGCCATCACCATTGTGACATGGCGCAGTGCTTTCAGATCTTCCAGAGGATTGTTTTCCGTTACAATCAGGTCCGCGCATTTTCCTTGTTCGATGGTTCCGGTCAGATCGCCGATGCCGGCGAGCTGCGCATTTCTCTTTGTGGCTGTATATAAGGCAAAGCGGTTGGAGACACCCACAAATTTATGGAAGTAAACCAGTTCTCTCCAGAAATCATACTGGGTGATATAGGGACAGCCGACATCATTGCCAAGGGCAACCGGAATCCCGTTTTCCAAAGCCGCCTTGGAGTTTTCGATGATGCCTTCAAATACAACATTGCCGTTAAACTGTTCTACTTCGCTGATATGACTTTCAGAACGGTCAAACAGTGCATAGGGAAGGGCAGGGGAAAGTGTTGTTGTCACAAATGCATTTTTCTCTTTGAACAGCGCAATGATTTCATCCGTGACTGCAGCGCCGTGTTCAATCGAATTCACGCCGTTTTCCAGAGCAACTTTCACGCCTTCTGTGCTTTCGGTATGGGCGGCGACTGTATAGCCGAGCTGATGGGCTTCTTCGCAGGCGGCTGCGACGATTTCCGGGGACATCTTCAGCTCTCCGGGAACGCCTTTTTCCTTGGCATCCATGACACCGCCGGTGATCATGAGTTTGATCAGATCGACATTTTCAGCCGCATTTCTGCGGACCAGCTGTCTTGCCTCTTCAGGTGTGGAAACCGGAATGGCAACCGAACCGGCCATATGGCCGCCTGGAACGGAGATTCCCTGATTTGACGCAAGGATCCGCGGACCGTCCAGTTTTCCTTTGAGAATCTCATCGCGTATCTTTGTGTCAAAGTCTTTCAGACCGCCGACGGTACGGATTGTCGTGACCCCGCTCATGAGTGCGGTCCTTGCGAAATCCTCCACAATTTTTCTTGCCGCAAAGGCGGTGACAGGATTGCTGAAAAGAAGATTGACAAGCTTTGTATTGTCCCTTTGTCCTTTGGGAGGTTTGCCGCTGCCGGCAAGGTGGACATGCATATTGATTAAACCGGGCATCAGATACTGTCCGTGCAGATCGATTGTTTCATAGCCGGTGAAGTGAATGCCGTCGTCAGTGACTGCGGCGATGATGCCGTCATTGACCAGTACGGTTTTATTGTAAATCGGCTCCATATTCTCGCTGCCGTCGAGAAGTATGCCGTTTGTGAAGGCGTATTTCATAGATGAATCCTCCAACATTATTATATGTTTGAAAAATGTTACATCTATTGTAAATCTTTACATTATTTGTGACAGAATTGTGAAAAACAGCATTGTTTTTCTTCTGCGAAGTTCTATAATGGATTTTGTCTTTAAAGAAGACAAAAGCGAGGGAAAAGAAATGAACTACAGAAATTTACTCAAAACAGGACTCGCTGCAGTGATGGCTGTTTCACTGGCCGCATGCGGCAGCTCCGGTAACGGCGGTTCTGATTCCGGTTCTTCCGACGGTGCAGGCAGCACAGCTGCTCTCAAGCTCGGCGCATCCGGCCCGATCACAGGCAACGCTGCTGTATATGGACTTGCCGTTCAGCACGCTGCTGAAATCGCGATTGAAGAAGTCAACGCGATGGGCGGAACACAGCTGGAATTCAACTTCCAGGATGACCAGGCAGATACAGAAAAGGCTGTTGCGGCGTACAACGCTCTGATGGACTGGGGAATGCAGATTTCACTGGCAACTGTTACTTCCGGTTCCGGTCAGGCAGTCGCTCCCAACTATGCGCAGGATAACATTTTCGGAATCACACCTTCCGGATCCTCCACAGCTGTTATTTACAGAGACACTGTAAACAACACTGATCCGTACGGCGTTCTCTTCCAGATGTGCTTCACAGATCCCAACCAGGGAACAGCTTCCGCTGACTATCTGAATACACACAAAGAACTCGGCTCAAAGATCGGTATCATCTACAGAAGCGATGACAACTATTCCACAGGCATCTATCAGACATTCAAGGCAGAAGCTGACAAGCTCGGTCTGAACATTGTCGATACAGAAACATTCGTTGACTCCGATACAGACTATTCTGTACAGGTCAAGAAGATTGCCGATGCAGGCGCTGACATTGTCTTCCTTCCGATTTACTACCAGCCCGCTTCCCAGATCCTTGTTGAAGCTGAAAAGCAGGGATTCAAGCCGAACTTCTTCGGATGCGACGGTATGGACGGAATCCTGACACTGGAAAACTTCGACACATCCCTGGCGGAAGGCCTGTATATGCTGACACCGTTCTCCGCTGACGCGGAAGATGAGAAGACAGTCAATTTCGTCAAGAAGTATACAGAAAAGTACGGCGAAGTTCCGAACCAGTTCGCAGCTGATGCTTATGACTGCGTATATGCGATCAAGCAGGCAATCGATCATGCCGGCATCACTGCTGACATGTCCACCGATGACATCACAGCTGCTATGGTTAAGGAATTCACATCCATGACATTCGACGGTATCACAGGTACATCCATGACATGGTCCGAAAGCGGTGAAGTTTCCAAAGCTCCCAAGGCTGTTGTTATCGAAAACGGCGTTTACGTCGGTGTTGAGTAATCAGCTGAACTGATCATTCATGAAAGGTTGCCAATCTCTGCGTACATTGGTAACCTTTATTTGTTTATAAGAATAAGGAGGATTGCTGAATGGCTTTCTTATCATATTTAATCAGCGGTCTGGGTCTTGGCAGTGTGTATGCGATCATTGCCCTTGGCTACAGCATGGTTTACGGTATTGCCAAGATGCTGAACTTCGCCCATGGCGATATCATCATGGCCGGTGCCTATGCCGCTTTCTTCGCAATGACGGCGGCAGGCATGCCTCTTCTGGCTGCGGCATTAATCTCAATGGTGATCTGCACACTGCTCGGCGTGACGATTGAACGGCTTGCTTACAAGCCGCTGCGTCAGGCATCCAGCCTGTCGGTACTGATCACGGCAATCGGTGTCAGCTATTTCCTGCAGAATGCTTCGCAGCTGATGTTCGGCAGCGACACCAAGATTTTCCCGTCTGTATTAAGCGGATCTTTCAGCCTGTTCAACGGCAGACTTTCCGTTTCCTATTTATCTGTGCTGACAATTGTCATATGCGTTGTCATCATGTCTGTTCTCACGCTTTTTATCAATAAAACAAAAACCGGAAAGGCGATGCGTGCCTGTTCCGAAGACAAAGGCGCGGCGGTGCTGATGGGAATCAACGTCGACGCGATCATCTCCATCACATTTGCGATCGGCTCCGGTCTTGCGGCAATCGCTGCGATTCTTTTGTGCGCGACCTATCCGTCGGTCTATCCGACCCTTGGCTCCATGCCCGGTATCCGCGCATTTACAGCTGCCGTATTCGGCGGCATCGGCTCAATCCCGGGTGCGTTCCTCGGCGGACTGATGCTCGGCATCATTGAGACACTTGCCAAGGCATATATTTCCACACAGCTTTCCGACGCGATTGTGTTTGCAGTGCTGATTATTGTCCTTCTGATCCGTCCGACGGGTCTGCTTGGCAAAAAGGTCAGCGTGAAAGTGTAGGTGAGCGGTATGAATGTGATTAAAAATCTCTTCAGTCCGAAGAAAAGAAGCAGAACGATCAGTCTGCTGATTGTCATCATCGCCTATGCGATCCTGCAGATCATGTCTTCCACCCATAACATTTCCCGTCTGTTGATGTCGCTGCTGGTTCCGGTTTGCGCTTATATCACAGCCGCAATCGGTCTGAACCTGAATGTCGGATTCTCCGGAGAGCTGAATCTCGGGCAGGCCGGCTTTATGAGCATCGGCGCATTCACTTCCGTTATTATCGCCGGTATCTTCAATGCCAACGGGATTGAAGGAATTCCGGTTCTGATTGTATGCATTATCTGCGGATCGATCATGGCCGCGCTGATCGGATGGCTGATCAGTGTGCCGGTACTGAAGCTGCAGGGCGACTATCTTGCGATTGTCACGCTTGCCTTCGGTCAGATCATCATGTCATTGATCAACAACCTCTATGTCGGCCTTGACGCAAACGGCCTGCACTTCGCATTTGTCACCAACAACATGACGCTTGCGGAAGGCGGAAGAATGCTGATATCAGGACCGATGGGCGCTACCGGCGTCAGAACGGTTTCCACTCTGACTGCCGGCGCGGTTCTTGTGATCATCGCGCTGCTGATTGCGTACAACCTGATTGATTCCAAAAGCGGCCGGGCAATCACAGCCGCAAGAGACAACCGCATCGCGGCGGAATCCATCGGCATTTCAATCTCTAAGACAAAGACGCTCGCATTTGTAGTTTCGGCAAGTCTTGGCGGAGCGGCCGGCGCGTTATATGCACTGAACTATTCATCCTTTGTCGCAGCCAAATTTGATTTCAACAGCTCGATTCTGTTACTGGTTTATGTTGTACTGGGCGGACTCGGCAATATGAGCGGCACGATTATTTCGACAGCGCTTCTTGTTGTGCTGCCGGAAATGCTGAGATTTCTGCAGTCCTACCGTATGCTGATCTATGCAATCGTCCTGATTGCGATCATGCTGATATCGAACAATGAAACACTGAAGACAAAGGCGGAGCAGTTCAGGAATAAACTGGGCGCTTCAAAGCGGAAAGGAGCGGAATAATATGGCTGAAAACCGTACTCCTGTATTGAAAGTGACAGATCTCGGCATTGATTTCGGCGGTCTGACTGCCGTCAATGATCTTTGCATGGAAGTGTATCCGGAAGAGATCTGCGGCCTGATCGGCCCGAATGGCGCCGGCAAGACAACTGTCTTCAACATGCTTACAAAAGTTTATCAGCCTTCCCGCGGCACAATTGAACTCTGCGGTCAGTCAACCGAAAAAATGAGTACAATTGATGTAAACAGGGCAGGCATCGCAAGAACATTCCAGAACATCCGTCTGTTTATGAACATGAGTGTTCTGGACAATGTCAAAACAGGATTTCATAACGATATTTCCTATTCATTCATCGAATCCGTCCTGCGTCTGCCGCGCTTTGCAAAGCAGGAAAAGGAAGCTGATCAGAAGGCACTGGAACTGTTAAAGATCTTTGATCTTGATTCCAAGGCAGATCTGATCGCCGGCAATCTGCCGTATGGCGAACAGAGAAGACTGGAAATCGCAAGAGCGCTTGCGACCAATCCGAAGCTTCTGCTTCTGGATGAGCCGGCTGCCGGCATGAATCCGCAGGAAACAGAAGACCTGATGAAAACGATCCGCTTTGTGCGCGACCATTTCAAAATCGCTGTTCTGTTAATCGAACATGACATGAAGCTTGTCATGGGAATCTGTGAAAGAATCACCGTTCTCAACTTCGGCATGATGCTTGCACAGGGAACACCGGAAGAGATTCAGTCGGATCCGGAAGTTGTAAAGGCGTATCTGGGAGAGTGAGTTTATGCTGAAAGTAGAAAATCTTGTAGTCAGATACGGCATGATCGAAGCGATCAAAAATATTTCGTTTGAAGTCCGGGATGGCGAGATCGTGACTCTGATCGGTGCCAACGGCGCCGGCAAAACCACAACCATGCAGACGATTTCCGGACTGCTGAAACCGGCTTCCGGTGCGGTATATCTTGACGGCACGGATATCACAAAAATCCCGCCGCATAAGATTGTCACAATGGGACTTGCCCAGGTTCCGGAAGGAAGAAGGGTATTTGCCCAGCAGACCGTTCTGGAGAATCTGGAACTCGGCGCGTATTACCGCAAAGATAAAAACGGAATTGCGGAAGATATGAAGAATGTCTTTGAACTCTTCCCGAGACTGGAAGAAAGAAAGACACAGCTTGCCGGAACGCTTTCCGGCGGTGAGCAGCAGATGCTGGCGATGGGAAGAGCTCTGATGGCAAAGCCGAAAATCATGTTAATGGATGAGCCGTCAATGGGACTTTCCCCGCTTCTTGTCAAAGAAATCTTCCGTATTATCGAAGATATCAATCAGCGCGGTACAACTGTTCTTCTTGTTGAGCAGAATGCGAAGATGGCGCTTGCGGTGGCGGACAGGGCATATGTTCTGGAAACCGGAAAGATTACGCTGGAAGGAACTGGCGCTGAACTGGCAGCCAGTGAGCAGGTAAGAAAGGCTTACCTGGGAGGATAATCAATATGTATGTAAAAGATCATATGACAAAAAATCCGGTCTGCATTTCACCGGACACATCGATTTCCAAATCATTGGATCTGATGGCGAGAAATCATTTCCACCGTCTTCCGGTAACGGATGAGAGCGGAAAGCTGATCGGCCTGATCACCGAAGGTCTGGTCAGTGAAAGCAGCGGAAAAAACCAGACCAGTCTGGATATGTTCCAGCTGAACTATCTGCTTTCCCGCACCAAGGCAAAGGACATCATGATCAAAGATGTCAGTGTGATTTCACCGGACGCATTCCTTGAAGAAGCTGCCGGCGCAATGCTGAAAGCAGGAATCAGTGTTCTTCCGGTTGTGACCGAAGACCGTAAGGTAGTAGGCATCATTACCGAAAAGGATATTTTCCAGGCTTTCCTGGATCTGATGGGACATGGAAAGCAGGGCACAAAGTTCATCCTGAAATGTGAAGATAAACCCGGCGTTCTTGTAAAAGTTGCCGCATGCTTTGCGGATGAAGATGCCAATGTGGAAAGCCTTGCCGTCTATCATACCGAAGAAAGAGGCACTGAAGTTGTCATCAAGGCAACCGGTGAAGTTTCTGTGGAAGCCATGACACAGGTTCTTAAAGACAGCGGCTTTGATCCGGAATATGTGATCCAGACGAGCAAAGAAGGACAGGTAATTGTCTGGACAGCACCCGAAAAGCAGTAAACAGGGATGGAAACATCTCTGTTTTTTTGAAGTAAGTACACAAAAAGCTGTCTTTTCGCTATAATGTACGGGCATTATCAAATTTGGAGGTCAGTTTATGAGTGATATCAGTGAAAAGATCCGTGCTTCGATCAGTGCTTCTGTAAAGGAAACATTCGATATTGAACCGGAAGGAAATATTGTTATGGTGGAAAGACCGCGCGATCCGAAGATGGGAGACTATTCCACCAACATCGCAATGCGTCTTGCAAAGACACTGCACAGAAAGCCGGTTGATATCGCAAATGATCTGATCCCGGCGCTGAAGAAGAACCTGCCTGAGGCAAGCTCTGTAACTGTTGCCGGTGCCGGATTCATCAACTATGTGATTTCCGAAACCGCGCTCAGCGGCATTATCAACACCATTCTGGAAGCAGGAGAGAATTACGGTAAGAATGATTCCGGAAATGGCGAACGTGTTCTGGTTGAATATGTTTCCGCCAACCCGACCGGCGACCTGCATTGCGGACATGCCCGCGGTGCCGCCTGGGGTGATGCCGTCACAAGACTGCTCAAGGCTTCCGGCTATGATGTTTTAAGAGAATACTATGTCAATGACGCCGGCAACCAGATCGAAATGCTCGCGCTTTCCCTGATTGCCCGCTACTACGAATATTTCGAAAGACCGTTCGAACTTCCTGAAGACGGCTATCATGCCGAAGATGTCAAACAGATTGCAATTGCCATCGCTGAACAGGATGGCGATAAGTGGCTGGATGCGGATCCGCAGGAAAGAATCGCTTACTTTCGTGAAGAAGGCATCAAGCGTGAACTGGCAAAGATTGAAAAGGATCTTGCTCTGTACAGGGTTTCATTTGATTCCTGGATCCATGAACGTTTCTTCTATGAAAATGACAGCCTGAGAATCGAGCAGGTTCTCAAGACCATGAAGGACAAGGATCTCACCTATGAAAAGGACGATGCTTTATGGTTCCGTTCCTCCCAGTTCGGAGATGACAAGGACCGTGTTCTGAAAAAGGCAAACGGCCTGCTGACATATCTCACACCGGATATTGCCAACCATGTATACAAGCTGGAAAGAGGCTATACAAAGCTGGTTGACCTCTGGGGTGCGGATCACCACAGCTATGTCACCAGAATGAAGTGCGCTCTTGAAGCACTGGGCTACAGCAGAGACTGCCTGGAAGTCGATCTGATCCAGATGGTCAGAATGGTTGAAAACGGCGAAGAAGTCAAGATGAGCAAGCGTACAGGCAATGCCATCACACTCAGAGAGCTCTGTGAAGATGTAGGCGTTGATGCGGCAAGATACTTCTTTGTTTCAAAGGAAGTCGGAACACACATGGACTTCGATATGAACCTTGCCCGTGAGCGTTCCAATGACAACCCGGTTTACTATGCACAGTATGCCTATACAAGAATGTTCAACATTCTCCATAAGGCAGATACTCCTGCATTTGAAAAGCTTGAACAGTATGACCTGCTGACGGATCCCAAGGAAGCTTCACTGCTCAAGCAGATCAGTGAATTCCCGAAGCTTGTCGCGGAAAGCGCAAAGACCAGAATGCCGAACCGCATCTGCGGATTCTGCCAGAGCCTTGCCAGAGAATTCCACAGCTATTACAACAGCTGCAGAGTTGCGGATCCGGAAAAGCCGGAACTGACCAACCAGAGACTCGGACTTGTGACAGCGTGCATGATCACAATGAAGAACGCTCTCGATCTGATCGGTGTCAGCGCTCCTGAAAAGATGTAATTTCTTAAGTTTCCTTCTGAAATGAGGGAAACTTTTTCTTTCTTCACACAGAGTTCAGAAACAGCAGATACCATGACTGAGCGGAAAGGAGTGCAACGCCTTTATGAAAAAGATCATGGCTGCGATTCTGGCATGTTTCATGGTGCTGGCAGGCTGTTCAAAAGCTGAGACGGCAGAAGAGGAAACCGTCAGAACGGACAGCATTTTTGATACATCCTATGTTCATGAAATCAATGTGGAGATCAGTGAGGAAGACTGGGAAGATCTGAAAGCCAATCCGCTTGATAAGACCAAGTATCATGTCAATGTGACGATCGATGGGGAAACCGTCAATGATGTCTCCTTTGCGACAAAAGGAAATACATCATTATCTTCTGTAGCTTCTGACAGTGAGTCCGACCGCTACAGCTTCAAGCTGAATTTCGGCAAATTTGTCGACGGACAGACGTTTCAGTCATTGAAGAAACTGAATCTGAACAATATCTATGCCGATGCGACATACATGAAAGACTATCTCAGCTATCAGCTGTTTCAGGAAGCAGACGCGCTTTCTTCAAGATGCAGCTATGTGTGGCTGACAATCAACGGCGAAGATTTCGGCTTATATACGGCAATCGAAGAAGTTGATCAGGCATTTCTGGATGCCAATACAGGGTCAGCAGGAGCACTTTATAAACCGGAAGCGGAGGAACTGGATAATGCCGGTCAGCCGGGTGAAAGGCCGGAAGGAGAAGGTATGATGCCTCACGGTTTCAATGATGGTGAAAGGCCTGAGATGCCGGAAGGCATGACACCTCCTGAAATGAACGGTCAGGAAAGACCTGAAGGATTCGATCCTGCACAGGGACAGCCCGGACAGATGCCGGGAGGACCGGGAAATATGAATCCTCCCGATATGAACGGACAGCAGATGCCGGAAGATTTTGATCCTTCGCAGAACCAGCAGATACCGGAAATGCCGGAAGGTCAGGAAAACATCACACCTCCCGATACAAGCGGTATAGAGATTCCTGAGATGCCGGAAGGAATAGATCCTTCAGAGATTCCGCAGATGCCTGAAGGCTTTGATCCTTCGCAGGGACAGGGCGGAATGCCGGGCGGAGGCGGAATGTTCTCAAGCGGAAACGGATCATCCCTTGTCTATACCGATGATGAGCTCAGCAGCTATACGGATATTTTCGATAATGCCGAAACCGATGTAACAGAGGATGATGAAATGCGGGTGATTGCCGCATTGAAGAATCTTTCCGAAGGTGATGTCAAAGCATCTGTCGATGTGGAAAATACAGTGAAATACTTTGCGGTTCATAACTTTGTCATGAATTATGACAGCTACACCGGCAATATGCTTCACAATTACTACCTTTATGAAAAAGACAGCCTGCTGACAATGATTCCATGGGATTACAATCTGGCATACGGTGCATTTGTGATGGGCGGCAGACAGGATGCTTCTTCGATTATCAACTGGGGAATCGATTCGCCTCTTTCCAATACCGATGATTCACAGCGTCCGATGTGGAGCTGGATCATGAGCGATCAGTCCTATACAGATCAGTATCATGCGGTGCTTGATCAGCTGCTGAGTGATTATTTCGAAAGCGGTGAATTCGAAAAGGAATTCGACAGAGTTGTAGAAATGATCCGTCCGTATGTGGAAAAGGATCCTTCTGCTTTCTATACAGCGGATGAATTTGATGCGGCAGGCGCAATGCTGAAACAGTTCTGCCTGCTGCGTGCACAAAGTGTACGCAAACAGCTTGACGGTTCTCTTTCCGCAATCAGCAGTGAACAGAATGCAGCTGACAGAGTGGATGCGTCGGCGATCAATATCGATGTGATGGGAACACATAGCGGCGGCAAAGAACGGCCGGATCAGCCCCGTCAGTAAACAGCAGAAATGAAAGGATCCCGGGTCGATGTGAAACGACCCGGGATTTTACATATGTCTGATTTTAATATGCCTTCCAGATACAGATGCCGTAGAGAATCAGCGACAGATAATATACCAGCAATGCCGTGATACTCATGAAAAGAGAAGGCGGGATAATGATATTTACAATTAACAGTACATCGAAAAGCGCAAAGACTGCCGCGGATAAGAAAATCATCTTATGAAGCGGGAAGGAAAAAACACAGGTGGACACAAGAACGGAAAGATAGAACATTGCGAAATACATCACAGGCACAGCAGGAAGATGCAAGCGGAATATATAAGGTATACTCATTGCCGGGACGGAAAGGATTAGCCACAGCAGGATCTGAACGGTACCCGGCTTCTTTCTTTGAATGAAGGCAATGTCAAACAGGATATGAGCTGCTGCGAACAGAAAACCTCCGGCAATAAATGAGATATTGATTGTGATATCCGCCATCATGGACAGCATGATTGCAAGCAGAAGCAGAAGACGGAACACATTTCTGTTTTTCAGATATCCGCACAGAGCGAATGTAACAGCAGGAAGAGAGGCGGATGCTTTCATGAGGGCAATGCCGATGGTATTGCCTGCATCATTCATCTGCAGATACCTGACCAGGATCCCGCCGGCAAATGAAGTACAGAGAAAAATCAGAATCATCGGAGTGAAGTATCGTTCTTGTTTGACGGCTCTGTCTGGTAAAATCCAGCCGCAGATACACAGAAGAACGGATGCGGCAGCGGCTGCTGTAACCATTGCGTTCATTTTCTTACTTCCTTTCACTTTATCTTAAACCCTGCTGCACAGAAGAAAACCGGCACAATTCTGTACCGGTGATGAATTAATATTTCATTTCAGAAGTGCTTTTTTCAGGCTTGCGATCTCATCATCCGAAAGAGAGATGGAATGAAGATATTCCTCGGCGCATTTTTCCAGATCCGCAGTTTCAATATTCTCAGCTGAGAATGCTTTTTCAAGTGACTTGCGGATATTGATTTCAGCAATTCTTTCATAAAGAGGATCCGCAGTTTCAATTTTGAAGAAATTGATATAGGTTTTCAGATAATCTTCTTTGATTTCCTGCCAGGAAGCACCGGCAAGACATTCGAGTACGGCAATCACAAATCCGGTTCTGTCTTTGCCTTCCTTGCAGTGGATCAGATACGGTCCTTCAGTATCGCCGATAAACCGCATCGCGTTGGCGATCTTTTCTCCGCTTTCCGCTGATGTGAAGTCATAGCTCATATCCGCAAAGAAGATATTCTGCCCTGCATAATACGTATCCTCATATCCTTCAAATGCGGCAGCGGAAACGGCTGAATCCGCAAGGTTAATGAATGATCTGATTCCTGCGGCTTTGCATGCTTCATCCGCTTCATGATTGCGGTTCAGATCAGGATTGATCGGAGAAGAGGAGCGGTAAAGAATATATTCTTTTAGTGTACCCACAGATACTTCGCGGAAATTGGCGTAGTCTTCATCGCTCAGCTCAGCATAATCGCTGCGCTCATTTGTGCGCACCAGCTGCTTTTCGGAAAGCTTTTCGGCATAGGCTCCTTTTTCCTTCATGGAAATATCGATCTGGACAGGAAGCTCAACGCCCTGTGCATAGTTCCATTTGTATCCGGGTTCCTCTTCGATTTTCTCTTTGAAGGCAATGCCGGCATATTCGGCGAAATTGCCGCTGTTGACAGCGATGACAGCTGTATCGGTTTCAGAAGCCTCATCCACCGCAATCACACAGACACACTGTCCTTCTTCGACTTCCGTATAACCGTGACATACCGGCATCTCATACTCTTTGCCCAATACGGAAACTTTGATCATGTCTCCGTATTCATAGCCTTTTTCGAAGAATTCGGATCCTTTTGTCTCAAGTACCAGATTGCCGTGCTTTTTAATTTCAGCGATGCCTGTTGTGACTGCCATCTCATCTGTTTCCGGCTCTGTATTTTCAGGAAGTTCTGTCTGCGGTGTTTCTGATGTGTTTTCTGAAGGGGTGCTGAGAATCGGACGGATCATTGACACAACCGCCATGACTGCGACCAGCAGCACAAAAAGTTTAGTAATGTTCTTTTTCATGTTATGTCTCCGTCTGCGATTATACAGTGTCTGATCGATAAAATCCATAAGCCGGTTATTAAGATGCTTAGGTACCTTGATAACATGCAGGAACTAGAGTAGGATAAAGCACATGGAAAAAGATACAAACGGTAAAAAATATCTGCTGAAAGATGACGGCTCGCTTGCCTGGCTGTTTTTCAGAACGGTGATGCATTTCCGAAAGCACAACCGGATCGGCTACTCCCAGCAGAAGGTATTGAGCATTCTGTATGAAAGAGAATCAATCTGCCAGAAGGATCTGCAGGAGATTCTTGAGATCCAGGCCGGCAGTATGAGCGAACTGCTTTCCAAGCTGCAGGACAGGGGTCTTGTTGAACGCGTGAAAAACGAAAAGGACAGAAGAAGTTCTGTTGTAAGAATCACAGAGGAAGGACGCAGGTTCAAGGAGGAAATGCCGACATTGAAGGATCAGGCGATGTTCGGTGTGCTGGATGAAACCGAAAAGGAACAGCTGCGTCAGATTCTGAAAAAGCTGTATGCGTCGTCCGAAACGGAAGGGGTATATGACTTTCTGAATGAATCAAAGGAAGGAGGAAGAAAATGAAACTGATATTCCGCTATCTGAAGAAGTATAAAGCGGCAGTGGGAATTGCGATTCTGATCAAGCTGATCGGAACGCTCAGTGAACTGCTTCTTCCTTATATTCTGGAATACATTATCGATGATGTTGTGCCGATGAAGAACCTGACGATGGTTCTTTTATGGGGTTCCATGATGTTTGCGGTGGCTGTGCTCTGCCGCACATTCAATGTTATGGCAAACCGCAGGGCAATCGATACTGCCCATAACATCAGCTATGAAGTCAGACAGGCATTGTTTGAAAAGACGATCAGCCTTTCCGGTCCTGCCTTTGACAGGCTGACACTGCCTTCCTTGATTTCCCGCATGACAAGCGACAGCTATAATGTGCAGTCTGCTGTTCAGCAGTTTCAGACATTATGCGTCAGAGCGCCGATCATGCTGGTGGGAGGAATCCTTGTGGCATCCGTCATGGACTTTCATATGGCATCGATCATGATTGTGATGCTGCCGGTATTGCTGGCGATTATTCTCTTTGTGTCTGCGAAGGGAATTCCGATGTATGCCCGTGTGCAGCAGAAGCTTGATGCGGTAGTCCGGCTGATGAGAGAAAACATCACCGGCATCCGTGTGGTCAAGGCTTTAAGCAAGGAAACTTATGAAATGAAGCGCTTTGCCAAAGCCAATCAGGATATGAAGACTGCGGATGTGCAGGCGGTCACTGTCATGTCGATTCCTTCGCCTCTGATGCAGATGTTCATCAATGCCGGATTGACAGCGGTTGTTCTGCTTGGGGCATCCAGAGTCAATCAGGGATTGATGAAGCCGGGTGTCATTCTTGCATTCCTGACGTATTTCAACATGATCGCGATGGGTGTCATGGGATTGTCAAGAATCTTTATGACAATGTCCAAGGCAAGTGCTTCGGCTGACAGAATTGATGAAGTTCTGCAGACTGCAGATGATGAACTGATTTTCATTGAACATAAAGGAGAAGAGACGGAAAGCGATGAAGCAGTCTGCTTCGATCATGTCAGTTTCTCCTATGGAAAAGGAAGTGAAAGAAGCGAAGACTTTGCCGGCGAAAAAAGGGAAAGTGCTGTTTCTGATATTACATTCACTGTGAAGAAGGGACAGAGTCTCGGCATTATCGGTCCGACCGGATGCGGCAAGTCCACCATCATTTCGCTCATGATGCATTTCTATGATGTTAACAGCGGTACGATCCGAATCAACGGAAAGGATATCCGTTCCTATGATCCCCGTGAACTGAGAAAGAAATTCGGAACTGTGTTCCAGAATGACATGATCTTCCAGGATACACTCAAAGAAAATATCAATTTCGCAAGAGACCTGAAAGATGAACAGATTGAATCCGCAGCCAGGAGCGCACAGGCGCAGGAGTTCATCGACAGTCTGGATGAAGGCCTTGAATATGAAGCCGCAATCCGCGGCGCGAATCTGTCCGGCGGACAGAAGCAGAGGATTCTGGTTGCCAGAGCGCTTGCGTCATCACCGGAAATCCTGGTGCTGGATGATTCTTCATCAGCGCTTGACTACAAAACCGATGCGGCAATGCGCAAAGCCGTTGAAACAAATTATCCGGATGCGACTGTGATCATGATTGCCCAGCGTGTTTCCTCTGTCATGAATATGGATCAGATCCTTGTGCTTGACAGCGGGAAATGCATTGGGTTAGGAAGTCATGAACAGCTTCTGAAGGAATGTGAACCGTACCGCTCCATCTATGAAATCCAGATGGGCGCGATGCGGCAGTGAAAGGAGGGGATGAACAATGCCAGGACGCGGAGACCGCGGCAGAGTCAAAGAAAAGCCGAAGGACGCCAAAGGGACATTGAGACGAATTATTGCCTATCTCATGTATTACAAATGGATTGTTCTGTTCCTTCTGCTCTGTGCCGTATTGAGCAATCTGGGAAATCTGATGGGTCCGAGATTTGCCGGAAAAGCCATCAGCATCGCTGAAGAAGGCTATGCGCAGGGAATCGGTCATGTCGATATGGATGGCGTAAGGTATTATGCATTTCTGATGCTGGCGGTATATATCAGCTCCAGTGTGCTTTCCTTTATTGTCACCATTTCCATGGCCAGGGTAGGCCGCAAGATTGCCGAAAATATGCGCCGGGATGTGTTTGAAAAACTCATGCGCATGCCGGTCAGCTATTTTGACAGACATCAGGCAGGCGATATTATCAGCCGTGTTTCCTATGATATCGATGTTGTCTGTACAAGCCTTTCAGCCGATGTCATCCATATTCTCACCAGTCTGATCACGGTAACCGGAAGCTTTATTATCATGTGCACTATATCCGTTCCGCTGGTTTTATGCATGGCATTCACGATTCCTGTTTCAATCTGGTTTACCAGAAGAATGGGAAAGATCACAAGACCGCTTTATTCCAGACGGAGTGCATCCTATGGAATCATGAACGGTTTTGCGGAAGAAATGTTCACCGGCCAGAAAACCATTCTTGCCTATGCACATGAAGAAGAAACAGTCCGTCAGTTTTCAGAGATCAACCGCAATGCGGCTGAAGCATATAAAAATGCTGACGGCATGGGCATGATCATGGGACCTACCATCGGTATGATTTCCAATATCGGACTGGCTGCCATCGGCATGGGCGGTGCAGTACTCTATTTAAACGATGTTGTCGGACTCGGCCAGATTTCCAGCTTTGTTTTATACAGCCGGAAATTCTCGGGACCGATCAATGAAATTTCAAATATCACCAATGAGATCTTTTCCGCTCTTGCGGCGGCTGAACGTGTATTCCAGCTGCTGGATCAGCCGGAAGAAACAGCGGATGTGCCGGATGCGCAGATTCTGGAAAACAGCCATGGACATGTGGAAGCGGAAGATGTTTCCTTCGGCTATCTTCCCGGCAAAACCGTACTGCACAATCTGAATATGGAAGCCAAAACCGGTCAGACCGTGGCGATTGTAGGACACACAGGAGCAGGCAAGACAACAATCATCAATCTTCTGATGCGTTTCTATGATCCTGATTCAGGAATGATTAAAGTGGATGAAAAGCCGCATACGGACTATACGATGGAAAGTCTTCGCAGAAACTATGCGATGGTTCTGCAGGATACCTGGCTTTTCCAGGGAACCATCTTTGAAAACATTGCCTACGGAAAAGAAAACGCGACGATGGATGAAGTGGTGGCTGCCGCAAAAGCAGCGCGTATCCACAATTACATCATGACGCTTCCCAATGGGTACAACACTGTTATTACGGAAGATGGCGGAAACATTTCCAAAGGACAGAAGCAGCTGCTTACAATTGCCCGGGCAATGCTGTATGACACAAACATGCTGATTCTGGATGAAGCAACATCCAATGTCGATACCGCAACCGAGCGGCAGGTACAGAAGGCGATCCGTTCATTGATGAAAAACAAGACATGCTTTGTCATTGCCCATCGTCTCTCCACCATTCAGAATGCCGATCAGATTCTCGTTGTGGATCATGGTGATGTCGTGGAACAGGGAACCCATGATGAACTGATGGCAGATAAAGGCATGTATTACCGCCTTTACGCAAGCCAGTTTGACTGATTCAAAAACCCGGCCGATTATGGTCGGGTTTTCAATGGGTAATGATCGATTTCACAGATCACATAGGCACCCTGTTAAGACGGATAAGTCTGATCCGCATCTTTACCTAAATCTCTGAAAAACTGACCGGGGTGAGAATGATCATTCTCATTCCTAGTCAGCATGTTCTGTCTTATTTTTCGGCAATCATCCGATACAGTTCATCCATCGTATCGGCAATTCCGTCAGCTCCGGCTTCTTCCATCGATTCGCGGGTTCCGTAGCCCCAGGAAACGCCCAATCCGTCCATTCCGGTCTGATGAGCACCGATGATATCGAATTCGGTATCGCCGACCATTACCGCTCTTCTGTTTCCTGTTTTTGCAAGAAGATAGAGAAGGACCGCTTTCTTTGTCCCTCTGACACCGTCTAATGAAGCACCTGCTATTTCATCGAAATAGTGATTCAAATGGAAATGTTCCAGAATGTCTTTGGCCTGAACTTCCGGCTTGGATGTCGCAACACAGAGACAATAGCCATCGTCTTTCAGTCTTTTCAGGAAATCTTCAATGCCTGTATAAGGAGTATTCTCATATTTTCCGATTGTGAAGTAACGTTCCCGATAGGTTCGGATTGCTTCATCAACACGATCTTCAGGAATGCCGAAGGCTTTGAAAGAACCTCCTAAAGGAGGACCGATGATCGTATTGATATCAAGATCCTGATTCATCGGAAGTCCCATTTTTTCGAAAGCATAGAGAAAAGAGCGGATGATGCCCGGACCGGATTCGGTCAGGGTTCCGTCAAGATCAAAGAAGACTGTGTCATATTTAAGGGTCATAAGCTTTCCTTCTTTCGCGCTTAATCTTATCGGAAGTCAGCCATGCACGCAATAAAAAAGGAAGCATGCAATGCTTCCGATGGTTCTTTCAGATGCGGATCTGTGCCCAGGTTCCCTGACGGAAACGGATGGACAGGAAGAGGAAACGGGATACCTGGTCGGAAAGGATACCGAGCCAGATGCCGTTGAGGCCGAGATTGAACACACTTGTCAATACCCATGTGACGATGGAGCGGATCAATGTGACGGAAACAAGGGAAGCGAACAGACAGTACTTCATGTCACCGGCACCGCGCAGACAGCCGCCGAAGATGATCTGGGAAATCTGGAAGAGAATGATGACGATGATGTAATTGGCAATCAATACACCCATATCCAGAACCGAGGGATCCTGGAAGAACAGGGAGAAGAGAGCTCTTCCGAAGAAGAACAGGATGATTGCCAGAATGAATGAGATTCCAAGTCCTGTTCTCTGACAGAGACTTCCGTATACTTTTGCCTTGTCCGGTTTTCCTTCGCCGAGCGATCTGCCGATCAATGCGACTGCAGCTACCTGCATGCCGTCGCCGAATGAGAAGCCAAGTGACAGGAAGTTCATACCGACCTGATGAGCTGCGAATGCATCGGTTCCAAGCTTTGCCGCAAGGACAGCTGTAATGACAAATCCGACACGCATTGCGATATTTTCAATTAACATGTTGGAGCCAAGTGAAACAATGCTGCCGAGTGCGTCGATTTTCGGTCTGATCACTTCTGAACGCATGTAGGGAACAGACACATAACTGTTCTTATTAAAGAGGGAACGCACACTCATCACGGATGCCGCAACTGTGCCGAGCACGGTCGCAAACGCGGCACCGAATAATCCCCATTTCGGGAATCCGAAATGACCGCCGATCAGAAGATAGTTGAAGATGATATTGACGACTGAGGATGTGATGTTGGTTGTCATCGCGATCCGGGTGTTGCCGGAACCTCTCTGGGCGGCATTGATGCACAGGGAGAGCACATTGAAGATCATGCCTGCCTGAATGACTTTGAAATAAAGAACTGCCGGATCATGGGTATCTGCGGAAGAACCGCAGAGGGAAATGATCGGGGAAGCCAGTATCACAGTGAGTGCAGTGAGAATGACACATGCGATCAGGGTCAGAATCAGGGCGGTGAGAAGAATTTCATTTGCATTCTTCCGGTCATTCTGTCCTCTTCTTCTTGCGACAAGGGCGCTCAATGCAACGTTGATCGAGAAGAAAACCGCAAGTGTAATAAACTTCGGCTGGGTTGTCAGTCCGACTGCCGCAACCGCGTAAGTTCCCATGGAGGAAACCATCATGGTGTCAATCATACCGGCAAGAGCGACAAAGAAACTTTCCAGAAGTGCCGGCCATGCCATGCGGATGGTTTCTTTAAACAGCTCTTTCCGGTCATAAACTGCTGTCTGTGTCATATCGTTTCCCTTCCTTAATAAATGCTTAACAAGTATAGTTTACCACTGCGCAAATGCAAGTCCTGTGACTGAAAACAGGGAAATACAGGGCAGAGATTCTTAAGATGCGGCTGGATCTGCTTCAATTCACAATATTAAACATCCCATCGGTTTCATAAACGCGTTTCTCTGCTATACTTTGAGCGATGAAAACGCCTGGTTCAAAAAAGATCTGTACAGCCGCTGCACTATGCGCAGGCTTTTTCTTTGTATGCATGGCCTCCTTTATAGCAGTCATGTTCCTGGATTATTTCGATCAGGAGCTGAGCCTGGGTGCTCTGGCAATACTGCTTGTGATTTCGGGATTGATCATGACAGGCACAATTGTCCTGATCGGATGGCTGAACCGCAGGCATGATGAAGGGGAAGGAATCGTACAGAAGAATCTGAATCTTTCCCGCTGGCAGACAAATGCGCTGTTTGCGTCCATGATCATGATTCTTTCCATTTCCGCCGGCTATCAGAGCGGAAAGCAGGAACTGCTGAGAATGAGCACATCCTCAGCCCGTCTTCCTTCCGCGCTTGCCGTATTCGCAATTGCGGCAGCCAGTGTGATTTATGTGCTCAATTATCACAATTACAGACCGCGCATGCAGCAGATCCGCACAGCTGAAAAAACCGGACAGCTGAACAGAAACCGTTTTGTATTCCTGATGGAAGAAATCAGGGAGGACGGCAGACTGAAAGGAAAGCTGCAGGGTGAAATCCATACCGGAGATCAGGTTTTCATACTCCGTGCCGGAAGAAATCCGGTGCGCTCAAAAGTAAAGAAAATCTTCTTTATGGACAGGAGTGTACGGAAGGCTGCGGATTGCGATGTGATCCTTGATGTGCCGTTTCCCAAAAACGGGGATGAAGCAGGCTATGAAGAATTCACTGTTCTTTCCGGCGTGATGCCGATGGCAAGAAGCCTGCAGAGAGTGACCGCGGAAAATCCTAGGGTTTCGGGAATGCTGTGCGGTGTTGCCGGAAGAATTGAGGACCGTGAATTCATCAGTACATTTATCTATGATGCATTGCACGGCAACTATCTGGTGCCTGCCAAGGTGTCGGATGAAAAAGAAGCGGAAGCGGATATCACATCGCCTCTGAAAGGTTCGCATGATGTGATGTTTGTAAGCGTCAGCTCCGCTTCCGATCCGGAAAAAGCTGTTTTCCCTGTCTTTACAGACTGGGATGCATTAAAGAGATACCAGAATGTGATGGATGATCCGAAAACCGTTGTGCTGTTAATGACATTCCCGCAGATCGTGCAGATGATCCGCAAGGGATATGACGGCATGGTGATCAATCCGTTCGGTCCGGCTTCCTTCTTTTTCTCGGAAGCTTATATACAGTCCATTACCCAATTGCAGGGATATCGTGAGGAATTCCTGATGAACGAAGGAGAAAATCATGAAGAATGAGAATCTTTACAGAAAGCTGGCACGGCTTGCCGTCACAAGAGGCGTCAATGTGCAGAAAGGACAGCCGCTTGTTGTCAGAGCGGATGTAAGGGATTATCCGTTTATTGAAATGGTGGCGGAAGAAGCGTATCTTGCCGGTGCTTTATATGTGGATGTCAGATGGCGCGATCAGAAGATCGGAAAGATGGATTATCTTTATCAGGATCAGGAAACCCTTTCTTCAATTGAAGACTGGATTCATGAAAGGGAAGTGAAGGCACATGAAAAGGGAGTCTGCTATCTGTCCGTGATTTCCGATATGCCCGGGGCAATGAAGGATGTTCCGTCTGAAAAGATCCATGCCTATCAGAAGGCATATCATGAAAAGATGGGAGATACCCAGGCATATACCATGAACAACATCGGACAGTGGTGTGTGATCGCAGTCGCTTCAAAGGAATGGGCGAAGATCGTATTCCCTGAACTGGATGAAGAGGAAGCTTTTGAAAAACTGGAAAAGGTTCTCTTTGAAGTTTCCGGTGTCACAGAAGAAAACGATCCTCTGGAATACTGGATTCATCATGATGAAAAGCTCATTGATCATGCAGAGAAAATGACAGCTTTCCGTTTCAGGGAACTGCATTTTACAAACAGTCTTGGAACCGATCTGCATGTCGGACTTGTTGAAGATCATTTATGGGCAGGCGGCGGATGCACAACGCCGAAAGGTGTCTATTTCGATCCGAACATTCCGACCGAAGAAATCTTCTGCATGCCCCACAGGGAAAAAGTGGAAGGAACAGTCGTTTCATCAAGGCCTCTTTCCTATAACGGCGTTGTGATTGAAAACTTCACGCTCCGTTTTGAAAAGGGCAGGGTGGTTGAATACCATGCCGAAAAGGAAGAGGAAACACTCGGACAGCTGCTTTCCTTTGATGAAGGCTCTTCGCATCTTGGCGAAGTGGCGCTGGTTCCCCACAGCTCCCCGATTTCCCAGAGCGGCATTCTCTTCTTCAACACATTGTTTGATGAAAATGCGTCATGTCATCTCGCTCTTGGCAGACCGTATCCGGAAAACATCAGAGGCGGTGAAGAGATGAGCGCAGAAGAGCTTTATGCAAAAGGCGGCAATTCCTCCCTCCAGCATGAAGACTTCATGTTCGGAAACGGCGATATGTCTGTTGACGGCATCATGTATGACGGAACGGTCGTTCCGGTTATGCGCAACGGCGAATTTGTGATCGGCTGATTTATATCAATCAGTGATGAAATCCGTTTCTCAATTGAGAAGGAATTCATCACTTTTTCTTTTGGAGTGTAAAAAAGGAAAATGTAAAAATTTACATTTGCTGAAAGGCTTTTCAAACAGAGCGTATCATTGTAAAATAACTCCGTTCTGAAAGAAGGGTCTTCCGGACAGCCTATGCACATGGTTGAATTCCTTCTGACAGAAGAATTTGCGAAGCTCATATATGCAATTCTTAGAAATTGAACGGAGGGTAAAATCATGAGCGATTATGTAAAGAGAGTCATTGAAGAAACAAAGGCCAAGAACCCCAACGAGCCGGAATTCCTGCAGACAGTTACAGAAGTTCTGACATCGATCGAACCGGTTGTTGAAAGACATCCTGAGTACGAAGAAGCAGCTCTTCTCGAAAGACTTGTTGAACCGGAACGTGTTATTGAATTCCGTGTTGCATGGGTTGATGATGAAGGCAAAGCACGTGTCAACAGAGGCTATCGTGTACAGTTCAACGGAGCAATCGGTCCGTACAAGGGCGGTCTCAGATTCCACCCGTCCGTAAATCTCGGCATTCTCAAATTCCTCGGATTCGAACAGATCTTCAAGAACAGCCTGACAACACTGCCGATCGGCGGCGGCAAGGGCGGAAGCGATTTCGATCCTCACGGAAAGTCTAACGGAGAAATCATGCGTTTCTGCCAGGCATTCATGACAGAACTGCAGCGTCATATCGGTCCGTCCACAGACGTACCTGCCGGTGACATCGGTGTCGGCGGAAGAGAGATCGGCTATATGTTCGGTCAGTACAGAAGAATCCGCGACGCTTATGACAACGGCGTTCTGACAGGCAAGGGCCTGACATACGGCGGTTCCCTGATCCGTCCGGAAGCTACAGGCTTCGGCGTTCTGTACTATGCATGTTCCGTATTCGAACATGAAAACGACACACCTGCCGGAAAGACATTCGCTCTCTCCGGATACGGCAACGTCGCATGGGGTGCCGCAAAGAAGATCGCTGAACTCGGCGGCAAGGTTGTTACAATTTCCGGTCACAACGGATATGTCTATGATCCGGAAGGCATCACAACAGAAGAAAAGCTGAACTACCTGCTCGAAATGCGTTCCAGCAGAAAAGCAAACATCAAGATGTATGCTGAAAAGTTCGGCTGCGAATATCACGAAGGCGAAAAGCCCTGGGGTGTCAAGGCAGACGTTTATATCCCTTGCGCAACACAGAACGAAATCGGCATGGAAGAAGCGAAGAAGATCGTAGCCAACGGTGCGAAGTACTACTTCGAAGGCGCTAACATGCCTGCCACAAACGAAGCAGTCAAGTATCTGCAGGACAACGGCGTAATCGTCGGTCCGGCAAAGGCTGCCAACGCCGGCGGTGTCGCGGTTTCCGCTCTTGAAATGAGCCAGAACTCCGAAAGATACGGCTGGACAGCGGAAGAAGTTGACGCCAAGCTCAAGGGCATCATGAAGTCCATTCATGACAACTCCGCTAAGTGCGCAGAAGAATACGGTCTCGGCTATGACCTGGTCAAAGGCGCTAACATCGCAGGCTTCCTCAAGGTTGCCGAAGCAATGCTCGCTCAGGGTCTGTTCTGATTCCGGATTCAGAATCATAAACACAAAGGCAATGGTGTGTACGCATCATTGCTTTTTTCTTTCGGGATTGTGAAAAAAACAGGCGGCAATTGAAAAAAGAAACATATAATATGTGACTGTGTGCAGAAAAAATGATTCTGCACTGTAAGAGGTATTTATGGCATCCGGAAATTTTACTGAAGGAAAAATCCTGGCACCGCTTCTGAAATTCGCGCTGCCGGTTATGTTAGCGTTATTGCTGCAGTCATTATATGGAGCAGTGGACTTAATGATTGTCGGTCACTTCGCGTCAAGCGCGGATGTATCGGCGGTTTCCACCGGCGCGCAGATTATGATGACGGTGACCAGCGTTCTGGCAGGTCTTTCGATGGGAACGACAATCGTGATCGGACAGCTGCTTGGAAAAAATGAAAATGAACAGGCCGGTAAAGCGGTCGGCGCATCCATTGTATACTTTGCGGGAATTGCTTTACTGATGTCTGCCCTGATGGTTCCGGGAGGTTCATTTCTTGCCGGACTGATGAACGCTCCTGAGGAAGCTTTTTCAAGAACGGTCAGCTATATCCGCATCTGCTCATCCGGTCTGATTTTCATCACCGCATATAATCTGCTTGGGGCATTATTCAGAGGACTGGGCAATTCCAAAATTCCGCTGATGACAGTGGCAATTGCGGCAGTCATCAATATTGTTCTGGATCTTGTTTTTGTCAGAGTCTTCGGGATGGGTGCTTCCGGAGCGGCGCTTGCGACGGTGATTTCACAGGGATGCAGTGTACTGCTCTCACTGGTTCTGATCCGCAGTGCGGAAATGCCGTTCCTGTTCCATCGTGACATGATCCGCTTTGACATGGGTATTACAAAGCAGATTACCGGTTTCGGCTTTCCGATTGCCCTGGCTGATTTCCTGGTCGGAATCAGCTTCCTGATTATTCTGGCAATTGTCAATTCGCTTGGCTTAATGGCAAGTGCTGGTATGGGAGTTGCTGAAAAGGTATGCGGCTTTATCATGCTGGTGCCTTCCGCTTTCGGTCAGTCGATGGCTTCCTTTGTGGCACAGAACTATGGTGCCAGGAAAATGGACAGAGCGAAAACAGCACTGCGCATGGGAATCGGAGTTTCCCTCGCATTCGGCATCATCATGGGCTATATATCTTTCTTCCATGGCGATCTGTTATGCGGCATTTTCTCCAATGATGCTGAAGTGATTGCGCAGGGATGGGAATATCTCAAGGCTTACGCGATCGACTGTCTTCTGACATCGTTCTTCTTCTGCTATACAGGCTATTTCAACGGCTGCGGCTATACAAAATTTGTCATGGCCCAAAGTATGATCGGTGCTTTCGGCGTCAGAATTCCTGTATCATGGCTGATGTCAAAGGTAAAGCCGGTATCGCTGTTTAAAGTCGGAATGGCAACGCCGGCATCATCTCTGGTGCAGACAGTTCTCTGTATTGTCTATATGCATACAATCGCAAAGAAAAAGGAACAGGAGATGAGCGCATCATGAAAATGATTGCGGCTGTGATTGTGATATTGACATCCATCGTTCTGTTGGTCGGATATTATTTCTTCCGCTATACGTGCGACGCAAAACATCCTGCCTGGAACAAAGCGGAAAAGCAGCCGGATCCGGATACGGATAAAGGAAAAAGATGGCTTCATAAGCAACAGCTGATCAAAGAAGCGGAAGCTTTGAAATATGAAGACGCATGGATCGAATCGGAAGACGGCTTAAAGCTTCATGCCAGGTTTTACCCCAATGAAAATGCGGAGCGCATTGTGATCTGCTGCCATGGATTCCATGGAACAGGATGCGGTGATTTCTGCGCAATCCTGCCGATGCTGGTAAGGGACTGCACAGTCCTTCTGATTGATGAAAGATGTGCAGGGAAAAGCGAAGGGATATATTATACCTATGGCGCAAAGGAACATCGGGATATTCTTTTGTGGAGAAGATGGGCTGCCCAAAGGAATACAGCTCATCTGCCGGTTTATCTCATCGGGATTTCCATGGGTGCTGCATCTGTACTGTTAAATGCGAAGTATGAAGAACCCAAATGCCATGGCATCATTGCGGACTGCGGCTATTCATCGATGGAAAAGGCAATTGATGATGTCAGCAGAAGCTGGTTTCATGTACCTTCCAATACCCCGTTAATGAAGATTTACTGCCGTCTGTTTGCCGGCTTTTCTATGAAGGATACACAGGTCAGTGAATCATTGAAGGAAGCCGGGATTCCGGTCATGTTCATGCATGGAAAGCGGGACAGATTTGTCCTTCCTGAAAATACGGACATCAACGCGCTTTACTGCGCTTCTGACCATGAAGTTCATTGGTTTGAAAATGCCGGCCATGCCGGTTCCTCCATCACTGAACCGGAAAGGTATGAAGCTTTGATCCGCAGATTCTTCAAAGAGAATGCATAAAGCATATGAATGCTGTATCGGACATGCAAAGATACAGCATTTTTATGTTCTGATGCACAGGGCAGAAAGATGTTTTATGAAACCGGTCTTGTCTGATTTGTCACAGATGATATTATAGTCGTGGCTTTTTTATTAGTGGATTTTAGAAAGCAGAGGAAATTCTATGCTGTATTTGCTGTTTATTGACAGGCTGCCTGTTTTGGCGGTGCTTTTGGTTATGCACATGATTGCCTTCTGGGGCATCCTGAAAAAAATGGGCCTCAAAAGGATCTATGCATTGATCCCGTTTGCGGCGGATAAGAAAATCGGCGACACGATGTTTGAAACCAGATATGCCTTCCGGCATCCGTTTCTCTTCATGGTGCTGTTTTTCCTGTTTGCCATGTATTTTCAGCCTTTTGCGGAACGTGTTTCTCCGGGCCAGAAAGTCTACGGATATGTGTTTCTGATTCTCGGCTATCTCAACTATTACGGATATCTGACACGTCTGTACTGGAGACTGGGAAAATCATTCGGGAAAAACTGGCTGTTCAGAATCGGTATGATCCTGTTCCCTGCTCCTTTTCTGCTGGCGCTCGGACTCAATAAGAAAAATGTTTTCCTGCACGGCACACCGAACAGACTCGGTCTGCTGCGTCCCAAGGCATGGTTCCGCTATCTCATGCGCTTTGTGTCGATTCTGTTCTTCCTTGGAGAAGCAGTTCTCACCAGTATGATCGTAGGCTTCCTGATCCTGAAGGTGAAAACACCATGGCCGATCATTGAAGTTCTTCAGCAGGACATTTATGAAAGCACAAAAGATATCACCGGTGACGGTACGGAAGTTCTGCGTGAAGAGAATATGCAGGATAACTATGCGCAGTTTGCGTCAATTGCGCCTTCCCGTGAAAAATTCTTCGCCGATAAATCGGACGTCGAGTCCGTGGTTGTCATGGAATATGTCATCGGTTCGGATCTTGAGTTCAAGCTCGGTGCTGCTTCAACCAATGTGAAACAGTTTGCGGATGCGACAAAGCAGGGAAGTGCGCTGAAGTTTGTCATGGAATGCGGAGGTTCCTACCGCTGGTTTACAAACGGCATTGAAAAGAATTCGGTCGGCCGGTATGTCATGGAGGACGGTAAGCTGAATAAGGTTATGGATATTGATTCCTATACAACCATGTCCAGCAAAGATGAACTGCTTGACTTCATCACATGGACAAAAGAGAACTATCCGGCAGACCGTTATATGCTGGTGCTCTGGGACCATGGCGGAGGCCTTTCTGCCGGATATGGTCAGGATGATCTGAACAAGCGCAGTGACGGCAAAGGCAGCACAATCATGGTGGATGAGATTGTTTCCGCAATCAAAGAGTCCGGCATGAAATTTGATATGATCGGTTTTGACGCATGTCTGATGCAGGATATCGAAATCGCAAAACTGCTGGAACCGTATGCCGATTATTATATGGCTTCTGAAGAAAGCGAACCGTCCGGCGGATGGTTCTATACATCCGGCTTCGGAATGCTCGCAAAGAATCCGGCAATCCCCACCGAAGAGTTTGCCCGTGAAGTCATCGGAACCTATGATGAATACAACAAGCAGATGGCGTCCGGCACAGAGGATAATACATATACACTCTCGCTGTTGGATCTGACCTATGTGGATCCGGCATATGAAAAGCTGGAGGCACTCTTCAGAAAACAGGAAGAAGCGATTCTTGCTTCAGAGTCTGACTATGCGGACATTTCTCTTGCGGCAAACAGCGCATATAAATTCATGAATGACGAACAGCTTGACCTGATTCATTATCTCAGCAATCTGCAGATGACAGATTACAACGACTCCGTCATGAGCGACAGTGAAATCAATGAGCTGATCGCTTACGCGCAGGCATGTGTTGTTGCACGCAACCGCAGAAGTGCTGAAGGAATCAACGGCCTTGCATTCACATTCCCTTACAGTTCTCTCAGTTCGTATACAAAGTGCTGGGAACAGCTCAAGAGCAACCGCCTTGCGGAACAGGAAAAATTTTATACGGATTTCTTCTCCATCATGGCCGCTTCCAGAAAACCTGCACCCTCAGACGGATCGGACAGCTTCATGGATGAACTTCTCGCATTGATCGATTATACGGATGAAGAATGGTACAAACCGGGATTTGAAGACTATGTAACCACACAGCCGATTATTGAGATTCCTGTCCGCAGAAACGGAGATGGCTATTCTCTGGAACTCTCTGACAGTGTATGGGCAATTATTTCCGATGAAAGACAGTTCTATTATCAGGAAACCGAAGAAGGTCTTATGTATCTCGGTTCTGATTATGCAGGCAATGTGGATGAAAACGGCCATCTCATGATCACGGCTGACGGAACATGGATTTCCATTGACGGCCATCCGGTATTCTATGAACCGACAGGCGTGCGTACGGATGAGAACGGCGATATCTATACCGGTTATACCAAAGCAATTCTGAACAGAGAAACAGAAGTTCTGCTGTATATCGAATGGGCACCTTCTGATGATGAGAATGCGCCGGCAGAAGGAAGGATCATCGGCTATGATGAGGTGGACAATCCCGATGCCTACATGGAGAAGGGTCACAGCGAGCTTGAAGCCGGACAGACACTTGACTTCCTGTTTGATTATTATGACGAGGAAGGAAACAGCCTCGGTTCAAAAACAGCGTTCAGAAGATACCGCGTGAGAAATCCTGACGAAGTCATAGTGACAGACGGTCCGCTCGGCAGATGCACACTGCGCCATGGCGTGCTGCTTACCGATGTCTATCAGCGCAAATTCCAGTCTGAAATCATTGTGACCGAAATCACGGAATAATACATAACAGTCTTCATTACCATTGAAGACGATAAAAAAGAGCAGAATGCCTCACAATTGCATACTGCTCTTTTTTCAGAATATGAGTTTATTGGAAAGCAGGAGGAATCCTTCAATCTTTTTTCCATTTCTTTTCCGTGAAGAACCGGAATTTCCATTCAATCACCAGCAATATACCGAAGAGCGGCAGTGCGATCAGATCCAGAGGATTGCGCCGGATCAGGTAGTTTGCGATTCCGCAGATCATTGCGGAAATACAGAGGGCAGTGATGAATGTGAAACGGTCGGAAGATTCCAGCATGCTGTACAATTTGTAAAACAGTACAAGACAAATGAATACAGCAGCCAAACCTGCACGTCCTGAATGATCCGCATTCCGTACAAGAAAGGCACTGACAGTATTGGCGGCCGGCAGGATTGCACCTGCTGCAACCTGCAGCATTCTGTTCTGTGTTTTCATGGCTGAATCTCCTTTAATTGCAATATGAAAGATTAAAGATACTGCGATGTGATGATATTGTGCTGTTAACAGTATCCACACTATAACAGATTTCAAAAAACCTTTATATGCATATGGTACGAATGGTATCTTTTCGGGCATGAATGGTATGGCTTTGTCAGGAACGGTTATGATTCTGCTTTTTCTGAATCCTCATATAAGAATTCAATCAGTCTTCCTTCTTCACACTTTAAATTGCCTTTTTGGTGCAGAGGAATGTCTTCCAGAGAACGGTCAGCGGCCAATGTGATTTCTTCTCCGCTTTCCAGCAGAAATACGCCGGCATAACGCATTTTACCCAGCGGCATTGTCGCGGGAACTCCTCTGTAAATCACACCGCCGGATTTACTGTCGTCATATCCGTAATATTCCCAGCGGTCAATCAGTTCGGCGGGGATGGATGAATCAGGTTCCTCCGGTTTTGAATAATCCCGCCATAACGCAATGACAAATACTGCAAATCCGATTGCCAATGCGATCAGTAAGAATGTTTTCATAGAACCCCATTATTTTGATGTGCTTTTTATAAGATTTTGTTCAGTCCAGATTCTCTCCGTTTGAAGAGATGACCTTCTGATACCAATAGAATGAATCCTTCGGGATTCTTCTGAGATCCTTCAGATCCATGTCTTCACGGTTGATGTAAACAAAACCGTACCGTTTGCGGAATCCCTGATGGGAAGAAAGCAGATCTTCGAAGGACCATGGTGAATAGCCGAAAAGGCCGACACCGTCTTCAATCGCATCTGCACATGCCTGGATATGGCTGCGCAGATAGTCAATCCGGTAAGGGTCATGAACCTTTCCGTCTTCGGTCAGTGTGTCAGCCATTCCGAGACCGTTTTCGGTAATGATCATCGGCAGATGATATCTACCCCAGTAATCGTTAAGAACGATTCTGAGTCCCATCGGATCAATCTGGGCACCGTATTCGGATGCTTCAAGATTGGTGTTTTTCTCATCCCTGCACCATCCGTACTGATCGAAATCCACTTCGTTTCCGCGGTATACACGGCTTCCTGCAGGATGCTCATCATCCGCAGGCAGATAAGAAGCGCATAATGTTCTGTAATAATTGAAGGCAATATAATCCGGTCTGCCGTATTTCAGAATTTCAGCATCGCCTTCTTCCATGACCGGCACAATATTCCTTTCTTTGAGATAGCGCATATAAAGGCCGGAATATTCTCCGTAATAATGCATATCGAGACAATAGACAGTCTTGAGATAGTCATTCATTCTCGCTGCCCAGACATCCTGCGGCTTATTGGTCAGAGGATAGGTGCAGGTGCTGGAAACAGCCGGTCCGATCTTTCCGTCTCTGACAATTTCATGGCAGAGTTTTACTGCTTTGGCATGGGCAATGAACATGTGGTAATCCATCTGTGCCCGCATTCTGTCGGCTTTCCATGGATCCGGTTCATTGATGTTCATTCTTTCATCCACGCGGATCATGAGATTCTGTTCATTGATGACCTGCCAGTATTTAACCTGGTCCCCATATTCCTCAAAACAGATCTTTGCGAATTTTTCGAATGCATCAATGCATCTGCGGTCTTCCCAGCCGTTATATTTTTCAACAAGCGCATATGGAAGATCGAAATGATAAAGTGTGACAAACGGCTGGATTCCGTTTTCACATAAACAGTCAATGACATCGTGATAGAACTGCACACCCTGCGGATTGACTTCTCCTTCTCCGTCCGGCAGGATTCTTGCCCAGGAAACGGAGAATCTGTATATCTGCATGCCCAGCTCTTTCATTAAGGCAATATCTTCTCTGTAATGATGATAGAAGTCACTGGCGACTCTGGAGTCCGCCTGTCTGTCGGAACGTTTGAAAGAATTATAGTCGGCAACTGTCATTCCTTTGCCGCCTTCATCCCAGCCGCCTTCAATCTGAAAAGCGGATGAAGAAGCACCCCAAAGGAAATTTTCCGGAAATCTGCTCATGATATACCTCCCTGATGGTTTTCTGATTCCAGTATATCGGACAAGGAGCATAATCCGCTATAATAAGAGGCATGATTTATATAAGGAAATCAAAACTGATGCAGGAAAACCGGAAGCTTCTGCTCTGGATTGTCCTGTTTGAAGCATTGTTATGCATTGCGGATCTTGTGATGTATTATGCGGCAGGATTTACGCTCAATGCGATTTATGCGGCACTCGGTGTACTGCTGGTGCCTGCTGTCGCTTTGGCTGCTTCCCTTGGCGCGCTCATCGGAAAATATCTGTTCACCTATATGAAGGACACAATGAAGGATGAATGGCTTCAGCTTCCGTTTGAAAAGGAGGAAGAGGAAGATTTTGATATTGACGCGGCTGAAAAAGAAAGCGGACTGATGAAACGGGCCGTGGATGATGCAGAGCTCATCACGGAAGATACAATCAAAGCAATTGCGGTCTTCATCCTGACCGGTATCGTATCTCTTCCGCTTCTGATCGGGTTGGCGGTTTCGCTTGTGATCAGAATGACGGATGTTCTGAAAGAAAAAGGCTTCATCAGAAGATGCCTGCAGATTGTGCCGGTATTTGCCGGAAGCCTGATGACAGCTTTGCTGAGTGTGCAGGCGTTAAGCAGCGGCAGGGCGGGGCTGTATGCGCTGATCATGTCATTTCTGATCATGATGGACCTGCAGCGCAGTCATATCAGAGCCGCTGAAAAAACGGAAGAATCGTTTGTGCTTCCTTCCGCACTGCAGTATGCGGTACCGATCGCACTGCGTCTTTCCTGTGTTCTGTTCTGGATTGCAGGCGTGCAGAGAATCTGGCCGCTTCTTTCAAGGACGGGTTTATTGGGCGGCCGTTCTTCCGCTCTGTTTATGATCCTGAGTGCTGTGACTGCTTCAGCGTGCGCCTGCTTTGAAATACCGGAAGAAAAGAAAGATGAATGGATCATCTCATTTGTACCGGCCGGCATTGCCGTTCTGGCTGCTGTGCATATGCATTTATTAACCGGACTGATTGTGACATCCGGTCTGCTTGCGGTATACGCTGCTGTTCCTGTTTTAAAGAATATGAGTCAGGAGGATGATGAGCGTCTGGAAGCGAAAACAGATGCCCGTGCTTCTTCTGCCGGTTTCCTGTTTCTGATTCTGCTGTGCGCATTCGGATATCTTCTTTACTGGAACGGATCGGTATCCTTTGTGCAGCTGCTCAATGAAGTGATTCTGTTTATGGCAGTGTTCATGTTCCGCAGAGGAAGTGAAGAATGAGCGCGTATACGATTCTGCTGATCAGCTATCTTGTGCTGATCAATGTGCTCAGCCTTTATTTCTACGGCATTGACAAATTCAGATCGAAAAAGAAAAAATGGCGGATTCCTGAATTCTCGCTTCTGTTTGCGGCTTTTATGGGAGGAGCGGCAGGGGCGTATCTTGCAATGATGCTGTTCCGCCATAAAACAAAGCATCCCAAGTTCCGGATCCTTGTCCCGGTCTATCTCGTTGGATGGACAGTGCTGGTCTGCTGGCTGCTGTTAATTGTGAAGATTTAAAAAAGCGGAAGGCTGTATATGAGCTTTCCGCTTTGATATTCAGAGATATTTGCATTCATCAAGGGAGCGTTTGACGCCGTTGAGAATGACATAACCATCCGTAGGATCATCATGGACGATATAGCGGGGTTCCGCGGAGGTTCCATGATCATGTCCGTATTCCGTCTCGCATGTCAGATCCTGTTCCCTGCGGATGAAGTGTCCGTCAAGGCCCATTGTCCGCTTTCCTGCGAGCGGGTTTCTGATTTTCATGGATGAGAAGATGACCGCGAAGAATGTGCAGACAATGACGATCCAGACAAAGATAAACATGAACGGCATTGCTTATTTCATGCTTTCCGCAACGCTTTTCGCAAGTCCCGCAAGTCCTGCGATGTCACTGGGAACGATGATCTTGGTTGCCTGTCCGTCAGCTGCGGCCTGGAAGGCTTCCAGACTCTTTAGGCGGATGACAGCCTCATCGGCGCCGGCATCCTTGATTGCCTTGATACCGTCAGCCTGTGCGTTCTGAATGGCACGGATGGCAGCCGCTTTACCTTCGGCTTCCTTGATTTCCTTTTCCTTTTCCGCTTCGGCGGCAAGGATGGTTGCCTGTTTCTTCGCTTCCGCTTCAAGGACTGCGGATTCCTTGCGTCCTTCAGCGGTCAGAATCATGGACTGCTTTTCACCTTCGGCGGTGAGGATTGCGGCACGCTTTTCACGTTCTGCCTTCATCTGCTTTTCCATCGCTTCGCGGATGGCTGCAGGCGGCTGGCTGTTCTTTAATTCAACACGGGTAACCTTGATTCCCCACGGATCAGTTGCCTGATCGATGATCTGCAGCATGCTGGAGTTGATCGAATCACGGGAAGTGAGGGTGGTGTCAAGTTCCATATCACCGATGATGTTTCTGAGTGTTGTGGCAGTCAGATTCTCCATCGCCATGATCGGGTTTTCCACACCGTATGCGTAATCATGCGGATTCATGACACGGAAGTAGACGACAGAGTCAATCTGCATTGTGACATTATCCTTGGTGATAACCGGCTGGGGAGCGAAGTCGGCAACCTGTTCCTTGAGCAGAACCTTTCTTACGATTCTGTCAATCAGCGGAATCTTGAAGTGGATGCCGGCATCCCATGTGGCTTTGTAGCGGCCAAGACGCTCAATAACATAGGCGTTCTGCTGCGGGACGATGTTGATGCATGAGATGATCACCGACAGCACAATGAGTGCGATGGCGACCCAGATAATAATTTTTAAAATTTCAGGCATTGTTTCTTTACCTCCTGTACAGTTTCCATTCTACCATCGTTTGTAAAAAACAAGAAATTCACAGGCCGGTTTTCATCTGTCAGACACAATCTTAAACTGATCCATCTTTAGGACTTGCATTGAAAGCGCTTTCCGCTAAAATAAAACAGTCGAAGGAGAAAAAAACTTTTATGAGTGAGACAGTTCTTGAAGCAAAACATATGAAGAAGGTGTACAACTACAACACACCGAACGCGTTTGAAGCCCTGCATGATATCAACTTCCAGGTTTTTGAAGGGGATTTTGTGGCGATCATGGGTCCTTCCGGATCCGGCAAGTCCACATTCATCAATAACATCTCCACCATTGACCTGCCCACAAGCGGCCACGTTTATATCAACGGCAGGGAAGTCAGATCGATGAGTTCCAACGAAATCGGCAGATTCCGCTATCAGAACCTCGGCTTCATCTTCCAGGATTTCAACCTGCTTGATACTCATACAATGTTTGAAAATATCGCAATGCCGCTCTCGCTTGCGCATGTGGACAAGGATGAAATCCACAAGCGCGTCGATGATCTGGCAAAGCAGATGGATATTCTGCATCTGCTCAAGAAGTTCCCGAATGAATGCTCCGGCGGTCAGAGACAGAGAGCCGCGATCTGCCGCGCACTCATCAACAATCCCCGCATCATCGTTGCCGATGAGCCGACCGGAAACCTCGACTCCACCAACTCTTCCGAACTGATGAAGATTCTGCAGAGACTGAATTCCGAAGACGGCGTCACAATCGTCATGGTTACCCATGACCCTCTGATCACATCCTATTCCTCCAGACTGATTTATATCAGCGACGGAAATATCGAAACCGTTCTGGAGAAGGGCGATATGACCCAGGACGAATACTTCCAGAAGATTGTTGAAATCAATTCCGCCGAATCCAGAGAAATTCTTGCGAAATGATTTTCCGCGACGCATTGCGGTCACTGCGCGATGATTTTACCCGTTCCTTCTTTTATTGGCTGACACTGCTTCTGACATCCATCTTCATCTTCCTGTTTTTCAACATGATGATGAGCGATCCGGACGGTGCCAGTTTCCTGACGGAAGGAACAGATCCCATCGCGACACTGATTTCAGTGACTGTCATTATCATCTGTATGACGGCGATTCTGTTTGCCAATGATTTCTTCGTCAAGCGGAAGGCGAAGGAGCTGGCTGTGCGCCTGATCTGCGGCGCAACCGCGCTGCAGCTGGCAATGTATCTGCTGATTCAGACGATTATATTATTGATTATCGCGATTCCGGTCGGACTGATTCTGGCCAATCTCATGATTCCGGTGATCAATTCTCTTCTTGCCAATGTCATGCACAGCTCACTGGTTGTGGGACTCAGCTATGACGCCAATCTGCTGGTCGGCATTATTCTCGGCTTTGTGGTTTTCTTTGTCGTCATGCTCAACCTGAGCTTTGCGTTAAGAAACGCGGCGACCATGATGTTCTCCAAAGACATCATGACCGCTTCCGGTCCGAAGACTTTCTATCTTGCCAATGTGCCGGGCGTGCTCAAGCAGATTTTATATCTGGCATTATGGATTGTGCCGGTAGCGCTCATGTATACAACTGATGGCGGCATGATTGTCTATGCGCTTTTGTCCCTTGTCGGTTTCACCATGTGCTTTGAAGGCGTCTTTGAGCCATGGCTCACAAAACGCATTCAGAAGAATCCGGACAATCAGAGGAATATCGTGGCATACGGTTTCCTGCGCCATGACCTGAAGCTGATGAAGATGAGCATCGTCCTTCTGATCGCCTGCGCATGCCTGCTTGCGACTTCATTGATCACCAAGCAGACAAAGCCGATCGAAATGCTCATGTATACCATGTCATTCATTGTCATGAATGTACTGCTTTCCCTGGCTGTGCTCTTTAAATATTCCACCGATATTTCAAACCGGACCGGATATTTCCGGACGATGGACCAGATCGGTTTTGAAGATGGAACCCTGAAATCCATCCGCACATCGGAAGTGACCGGTTTCTATGGATTCATGCTGGTAAGCGGACTGATCTATTTATGCAATATCATCGCTCCCGGCATGATGCACGGTCATATCACATCCGGCTTTGCGGCAGTTCTGCTGCTGGGCTACATCATCCCGCCTGTTCTCTGCATTCTGCTTTCCTTCAGGAGCTACAGCAGGGCAGTACAGGGAATCAAGGATCCAAGATAAAAGAAACGGAGGCATACGCATGATTATCAAAGATGCGTTCCGGTCACTGATCAACAGCTTTTCAAAGGCATTCTTCTACTGGTTGACTTTTGTACTGACATCCATGTTCATCTTTCTGTTCTTCAATATTTCAATGAGCGATACGGTAGGCGTCCACTGGATCAACAATGACAACGGCATTGCCACAACCGTCACCGTATTTGTCATTGCCGTCTGTCTGATCATTCTGTTTTTTGCCAATGACTTCTATGTCAGAAACAAATCCAAGGACCTGGCGGTCAGACTGGTATGCGGCGCGACATATATGCAGCTGGCGGCGTATCTGCTGCTGCAGACATCCCTGCTTTTGATCGGTTCGATTCCGATCGGCGTTGTGCTGGCGCTGCTGGGAATTCCGCTGATGAATTCTGCTGTTACAGCACTGCTCAATGAACCGTTTGTGATTCAGATTCACGGCAGCGCGGTCGGCGTGACGGTATTGATTCTGGTGATGATTGTCTTCTGGACAACCTATCTCAATCTCGCCTTTGCCTACCGCAATTCGGCAAGTTCCATGCTTAATTCGAGAAAGATGACCAACCCGCTTTCCGGCGTTGAATTCTATAAGAACCCGAGAAAGAAGAAGCAGACGAAATGGAAGAAGATCTTCATCATGGCTCTCTTCCTGGTGCCGATTGTGCTGCTGTTCATCACAGATGGCATGGCGATTCCGCTTTCGATTATCGGCATGGCCGGCTTTACGATCATGATCAAGCAGGTATTGATTCCCTTTATTTCCAAAACGATTTCGGAAGAAAGAATCAGCGATCCCAAAGCGACTGCGGTATTGGGATTCTTCCGCAGCGACCTTGTGATCATGAGATCCAACGTGGTGCTGTTTATTGTTTCTTCGGTTGTATTGATCGCGATTGTCATGTCTCCGGATATGACAGCGGCGGAAACAATGCTCGCACTGTTATCCTACATTGTCATGAATGTTCTGCTTTCCTTAGCGATCATGTTCAAATTCTCCACTGAGCTTTCGGAAAGAAAAGGCTACTTTCTGACAATGGAGCAGATCGGCTATTTAAAAGAGGATCAGTCCGAAATTATCTTTAAAGAGACGACGCTGTTCTATGGATTCACGCTTGCGGTATCCCTTGTGTATCTCGAAAGCATCATGATTTCACAGGCAATGCGCGGAGCGCTCAGGGGAAACCTGATCCTGCCGCTGACCGCATTCCTGGTCATTCCGCTTGTGATCTGCTGGGGACTGACACTGTATTACTACCGCTCTGTGGTCTTTAAGGAAAAGATGCAGAGAATGAGAAGCGAATAAGAACTCATCAAAAGGGGCGGAAGCCTCTTTTGTTCTGCCGATAATGCAAATGATCCGAAATGTCAAGATATGACAAACGGCGCTCACGTGGTAAGATAACACAGTTGAAAGGAGTACTTTTCGTCAATCACCCCGCCTAAGTTCTGATGAACTATAGGCGAGGCTTGTAAGCAGGAA
>CAMVGT010000001.1 GCA_947167125.1 uncultured Erysipelotrichaceae bacterium | reverse complement strand
CTCAGTTGGTAGAGCAACTGACTCTTAATCAGTGGGTCGAGGGTTCGAGTCCCTCAGAGGTCACCATGGATAACAGCTTGTGAAAACAGGCTGTTTTTCTTGTGTTTTGACAAACAGTTCTGTCAAAGCGTAATCGCGGGGATCGAGGTTCTGCCAGACAGAGCGGAATGCTATCAAAACTTAGATTATCTTACTTATACAATGGACAGACTGTATTACGGATCAGGAGAATATTTTGATCTGTGCGGATTGAATCCGTATATGATCCTGTGGCTGAAGGCAGCCTTTTGATTTTTTCTTATCCTGTTTTCGCAGTGTCCGCATTGCGGATGGGACAGAATATAAAACTAAAATACGGATGTTTCCATCCGTATCATGTGCAGTTATAAGTGAATCAATATCAGTTGGGAATCTTCATTGTGATATTGGTAAAGGAGGCATTGCAGCCATCGGCGAACAGTCCGATGTGAGCACCGTCTATAGAATGTCTGATCCGTGAACTGAGAGCTTTTGTCTCATCAATATACAGAACAACAATCTCATTTTCACATACAAGGGTTACATGATGTGTATCCGATGCGGAGAAGTCAAATTTAGTAAATGCCTGCGCATCATAATTTTCAAGGTCTTCCAGATACGTGCCTTCATAGTGAATGAGATTTTCCTCTGCGTCCAGGCAGAGTGCTGTATAGCTTTCATCTTTTTTGCTTCCGCCGAATGCGAATCCGGCATTTCCGTCCGCATCAAGAGTGACATCGCATTCCAGAATCATGGTTGCCGGACGTGTTCCCATATCTGCAAGGGCATAGCTTCCATCCTGGGCGGTGAGAGTGACAGTATTGTCTTTGATTTTCACATTGCCTTCTTTTTTGACTGCTTTGAAGGGCTTTTCGACAGTGAAGTAGGAATAGAGTGTATCCGGAGCGGAGACACCTAGGCTGCCATCTTCTTTGGAGATCAGCTCATGATTGAGCACATTGCCTGCCCATTGATAGATGCCTGAATCAACGGAAAGACCGGCACGGCCGAGCCATCCGCAGAGATAGCGTGTTCCGTCCAGTTCTGCAGTTTTAGCAGCATAGAAGATGAAGTTGTTTCCATCCAGGACGTTGTCTCTGGGTGCTTTGAACGGACCGTTCATGGAATCGGATACTGCATAGTAGGTGACACAGTCCCAGCTGTAGGTGAGATAGTATTTATCACCCATTTTGAAAAGATCCGGGCATTCGAGCATATACTGTTCCATCGGCGAATAGATCGGTCCTTCAAATTCCCAGGTTTTCAGATCATCTGATGTATATTTTGCGACTACACCGCCCAGAGAATTTTCTCTTGCGGCAATTAACATCCACCAGCAGTTATCTTCATCAACCCAGAATACTTCCGGATCGCGGAAATCATCCTTGGAATAGTTGTCAGGGGAGAAGAAGGTATCCTCCGGGATCTTTGTCCAGTTTTCCCGGTCCGTGCTTGTGGCATGCATGACGCATTCCTTTCCCTGCCCGCGGTTGCCTGCGTCATTATGACCGGTATAGAAGAGATGATACAGACCGTCATGATCCTGCAGGACGGAACCGGTTCCGACAGCCGGATCAGGATCGCTGATCAAACCGAAATTCATGACCATTCCATGGTCTTCGTAATCATACAGATTCTTTGTGGAATACTTCCATACCGGATGGTAGCCCTGTCCGTTATGGTCTGTGTCATAAAGATAATAGAGTTCGAGTGTTCCGTCATCCGTGACAAACGGCATGGTGTCTCCGACATATGCGTTTTCAGGTGCGGGATAGAGATTGTATGCAACGGCTTCATAAGGTTCATCGGGAAGAGAGGCCGGTGCGGATGAGCATCCTGCAAGCATGACTGCCCCAAGCAGTATGCCGGCAATCGGCAAACGTCTGTTCATGATCTGTCTCCTTTATTTGGTGTGTTTTCTGTTAAGTTCATTATAAGGAGAACAGCATTATTTGTGATAGTGATTTCAGAAAAATATAAAAAACGCGATAATAATATCCCTGTCAAAATTAATAAATGATGAATTCATCAGATGTTTAACTCAAAAAGCATTCATTGTAAAATGAAGCCGGAGGGCATCAAAATGAAAAAAATCAAATTCATCTATTTAGTAATGATGGTTCTTGTTCTGTTTACAGGCGGATGCACAGCCGGCAATTATGTTTTCAGCGGCGGCATGGGCAAGCATAAAATTGAAGTGCACGCAACGGACGGCGCTTATGGGGAATCCTATGATTTTGAGGTCGGACGCAATCAGAAGGTTGTACTCAAACCTGATCTGAGCGAAGGCGAACTGCAGATTGATTTTGCGCCTGCCACAGTTATCATGACGGATCCGGATACGCCGGAAGATGTGATTATCGGGGAAGTGCTGGAAACCGTCAAAGTGAGCGGAAAAGAAGAAGTCTCTGTTGTTCTGCCGGAAGACAGTTATGTCATGGAGATTACTTCAATCGGCGCTTCGAAGGGTACTGTCAATATCGAGATCGTCGATAATAACTGACAATATCTTCAGATTCTGTATATGTTAATACGGCTGCAGTGAATAAACTGCAGCTTTTTATAATAAAAGCCCATCCGATGGATGGGTTGTGCATATGAATGTATCAGCGGATTCTGCTCAGAATCGGAAGGACATGATCGAGAACCTTCTGATAGGCGCATGTCTCTTCATTCAGCCAGCAGACATTCTGCCTGCGGCAGCCGCCATTGCACATCTGCCGGTACCGGCATGTTTCGCATGGCTTCTTTGTGCAGGAAGAAGCCTTCAGGAATGCATATGCATTTTCTGTTTCTGCCAGTTCTTTGAATGAAGAGTCATGAAGATTGCCGAGAAGATATTCATCCAGACAATAGAAATCGCATGGATAGGTATCGCCGTTGGATTCAATGACAAACTGCACTGTACATCTTCCCAGCATTCCGCACTGATAGGGCATCTGTCCATGTGCCATGCTGTAGAGATTTTCAAACAGGTTGACACTGATCATGTTTCCCTTCTGTACTTCTTTGAACCATTCATCAAAGAAATCATTGAAGAAAGATGCATAGGTTTCAGGTGTCAGTGCGAATACATCGGTGCTTTCATGGAAACCGGGCAGGCAGGGGATCAGCTGCACATATTCAAAATGATTGTCTTTATAGAATTTCATCAATGCTTTTGCATGGGAAGATAATTCTTTTGTGACAACAGTCAGAATATTGAAATCGGCTTTATGTTTCCTGAGCATTTTGATGTAATCCATGATTGTGTAATAAACACTCTTATGTTCCGCGTCAAAGCGGAATTCGTCCATATTCAGCTTATAGCCGTCAAGAGAAATACCGATCAGGAAATGATTGTCATGAAAGAACTGAGCCCATTCTTCATTGAGCAGTGTTCCGTTTGTCTGCAGTGCATAATTGACTTTGATGCCGGGATATTCCTTCATCTTATTTACAAAATGAACAAAATAAGGAAGTCCCGCCGCAGTCGGTTCCCCGCCCTGGAAAGAAATATTGGCTGTTCCTTTGCCATCCAGTGCTTCCGCAATCCTTTCAATCAGCAAATCGCACGTATCTTCACTCATGATGCCGTTGGATGCGACCGTCCGGTTTTCACTGATGTCCGCATAAAAACAATATCTGCATCTCAGATTGCATAGGGATGAGGCCGGTTTGATCATGATGGAGATGGTTTTCATATCGGTTCCTTTGCGATGATAATCCTATTATAACAAAGCGATGAAACTGAAAAAGGCCAACAGCTTCCTGCTGCAGACCTTGAATCAGCTGATTATTCCCAGCTTAAATCTTCGCCGTTAGTTTCAATGACCTTCTTGTACCAGAAGAAGGAATCCTTGCGTTCTCTGTGAAGATCGCCATTGCCGTCATTGTCTTTGTCGACATAGACAAGACCGTAGCGCTTCTTCATTTCACCGGTGGATGCGGACACAAGATCCGTGCATCCCCACATGGTGTAGCCCATCAGATCTACGCCGTCTTTGACTGCTTCAGCCATCGCCTCGATATGGCTGCGCATATAATCAATGCGGTATGTGTCATGGAATTTTCCGTCTTCGCTTCTTTCATCGACCGCACCGAGTCCGTTTTCAACAACCATCAGAGGCACTTCATAGCGTCCGTAAAGTTCATTCAGCAGGATACGCAGTCCTTTCGGATCAATCTGCCATCCCCATTCGGATGCCTTGAGATACGGATTCTTGACACCGGCAAACATATTGCCCTGTGCTTTTGTGACATCAGGGTCTGCGGAAGAAGCAGAGCTCATGTAATAGGAGAAGGAAAGGAAATCCACGGTTCCTTCTTTCAGGATCTGTTCATCTTCCGGCTGTGTGCGGACAGTAACACTGTTTTCTTCAAAGAAACGCTTTGCGAAGAACGGATAATGTCCTCTGACCTGCACATCCGCGCAGAAGAACATTCTCAGATTCATTTCATCATTCATCGCTTTGACATCGTCCGGGTTGCATGTATAGGCATAAACCGGATGGCCGATTGTCATCATGCCGATTCTGAATTCAGGATTGATTTCATGCCCTTTTTTCACTGCGAGGGCACTTGCGACAAACTGGTGATGAAGAGCTGTAAAGCGGTCGCTCATTTCTTCAGGAGTTTCCTGGATTCCGAACATCGGTTCATGATCTCTTCCCAGCATGCCGAGACTGAGAATCCTTCCGGAAGACTGAACACCGTTATTGATTTCATTGAATGTCAGCCAGTATTTCACATCATCCCTATATTCTGTGAACAGTGTTTCCGCATAGCGCATGAAGTGGCCGATTACTTCTCTTCCTGCCCAGCCGTTATATTTGACGGACAGTTCCCACGGAAGTTCATAGTGGGAGATTGTCACAAGCGGTTCAATGTTATATTTTCTGCATTCCGCAAAGACATTGCGATAGAATTCGAGTCCTTTCTCATTCGGTGTCTCTTCCATTCCGGTCGGATAGATTCTTGACCAGTTGATTGAAAGACGGAAGCATTTGAATCCCATTTCTCCATAGAGGGCAATGTCTTCCTTGTAATGATGATAGAAATCAACTGCATCATGGGAAGGGTAATAGACATCCGGATCAATTTCATAGTCCCAGAGACGTGGTGTGCTGACTGTGCCTCCGCGTACATGATCGGGGACAGATGCGCCTTTGCCGTCAACGTCCCAGGCACCTTCGAACTGATTTGCGGCAGTCGCTCCTCCCCAGAGGAAACCTTCTTTAAATGTCATACAGTATCTCCTTTTCCTGTTTTCTTCTGTCTTTATAATAATCAGATACCGGTTTCATTACGAATACTTATTTTTAAAGATGAATCATGCCTGAAAAGCATGATAAACAGAGGTTTTTAAGAGAAAAAAATCTGAAAATTGCTGAAAACTCTGTAAGAATCCCCCGGAAACATACTTTTCTATTATGAAGGATAAAAGGGAGGATCAGAAAATGACTCTTACATTAAACAAAAACAACCATACTGCCGAAACAGCAAAGGGCACAACATATCTTACACCGACAGAATTCTCGATTCTGTCCTACCTGATGGAACATGGCGGCGACTACAGTACGCCGGAAGATATTTATGCCGGAGTGTGGCAGGCGGAACCGTTTGCCTGCAGACCGCTGATTGCGGTTCATATCCGCCATCTGCGTGAAAAGATCGAACCGGATCCGTCCGAACCGACCTATGTCAAGGTGATCTGGGGCAAAGGCTACCGCTATAACGGCTGAAAAGTGAATTGAAAAAGACAGGGCATGAGAAATCATGTCCTGTCGTCTGTTAAAAGGATTCAGTCTTCATCATCATCCATGGCATTGATCGCCCTGGTGATCCGGTCTGTTTCTTCAAGAAGATTGAAGAGACCATCCTCTGAGAGAACGCCGCGTTTGAGATCTTTGGGCAGCTTTCCTTTTTCATCGGCTTCGTAGTCTTCTCTCCATTCCCCATCCATATAATAACTGTTCAATGTGTCGAGATCGTCTTCCAGGGAAGCGAATTCTTCAAATGCCGCATCGCATTTCTTTACGGCTTTCAGAACACGCTCCATGATTTCTTCCATTTTCTGAATACGTTCAATCTGTTTCATTTGTAAACCTTCTTTCCTCAAAAACAGTATAGCGGAAGAGCGGCAGAAAAGAAAAACCCGCTTTTGGCGGGTCAATGGAAATATTACTGAAGAAAGCACCAGTCCGTTTCTCCATGATGAACCATGGAAAGCGGGCTTTTCATTTCGGCTTTCAGCACAGTTCCTTCCGTCTGTGTGACGGTAAAGGCTGCCTGCGCAAGAGAAAGCTTCCATGCGTCTTTTTCTGCTACATTGATGTAGATGTCCGCGGGAACCATATTCTGCTGTTCATTGATGAGGCAGTACTTTCCGTTTTTGATTGCCAGACGGATTTTTTCCCCATGATTGAATCTGCCGATAATCCGGTCAGCCGCGAGTGTGACACGGATCGGCTTTTTCTGCTGCAGTTCATGTTCTGCATATTGTCTCAGATAAATATCTTTGATCATAACGTACCTCCCTGTGTACGGGGATTGTTATAAAGCTATTCCAAAACAAAATCAATCGTTTTTCTGAAAACTTTTTCATTTTTATTTTTTTGGCAGCGGTTACATCTGAAAGCGCTGTCAGCTTTATGCGTCTGTTTTCCGCATACGGAGGCCTTTGTTTCTGCTATGATGGAAATTGAAATAAAGAGGTAAAAGATCATGAAATGGTGGCAGAAAACAATTGCTTATGAACTGTATCCCAAGAGCTTTATGGATACCCGCAGTCAGGGGACCGGAACGATTGAAGGCATTATCGAAAAACTGGATTATCTGGCTTCTCTGGGGATCGGGGCTGTATGGATCACACCGATGTACAGATCGCCGATGGTGGATAACGGCTATGACATCGCCGATTATACAAGCGTGGATCCTTCCTACGGGACCATCGATGATATGAAGCGGCTGATTGAAGAAGCGAAGAAAAGAAACATCCGCATTGTGCTGGATCTGGTATTCAATCATTCTTCCGACAAACATCCCTGGTTTCTGGAATCAAAGAAATCAAAAGACAATCCAAAAGCAGACTGGTATATCTGGCGCGACGCAAAAGAAGACGGAAGCGCCCCGACAAACTGGCGCGGCATTTTCGGCGGAAGCGCATGGACATGGTGTGAAGAAAGACAGCAGTATTATCTGCACACATTCGCTTCCCAGCAGCCGGATCTCAACTGGGCTGAGCCGGCAGTCAGAAGGGCACTGTATGACGCGGCGAACTTCTGGGTGAATCTGGGTGTCGGAGGATTCCGCATTGACGCAATCACCTATGTCAGAAAGCCGGATGTGTTTGAAGACGGAACACCGGATGGCGATGACGGCATGATCAGTGTGCATGACATGACCGCCAATCAGCCAGGCATTCTGGATTATCTTCATGAATTCAAAAAAGAAGTATCCGAAGGCCATGATATTTTCACGGTTGCGGAAGCCAATGGCGTCAGTGCCGACGAACTGAAATACTGGGTCGGGGAAAACGGCGCTTTTGACATGCTGTTTGAATTCAGCCACACCAATCTTGAATTCAAAGGTATTGAAACCTGGTGCAGACCGGAACCGTGGGAGATTTCCGATCTGAAGAGGGCATTGCGCAATTCACAGGAAGCGACAAAGGATAACGGATGGTATCCGGCATTCTTTGAAAACCATGACAGACCGAGATGCGTCAATCATTATTTCCCGGAAAACGCGGACCATAAGGCAGCCGCAAAAGCGATGGGAATGCTGATGATGAGCTTAAGAGGAACGCCGTTCCTTTATCAGGGACAGGAGCTTGGTATGGAAAATGTCGCCTGGCCATCCATTGACTGCTATAACGACATCTCTTCCTACGGTCAGTATGAATTTGCACTTTCCGAAGGATTCTCAAAGGAAGAAGCACTTGCCTGTGTCCATGCATTCTCCAGAGACAGCGCAAGAACACCGATGCAGTGGGATGACAGTGAAAATGCAGGATTTACAGAAGGAAAGCCATGGCTGCCGGTCAATGAAAATTACCGGACACTGAATGTCAAAGCAGAATCGATCGATCCGGATTCGGTTCTTTCCTGGTTCCGGAAGCTGGCAGAGATCCGCAATGAACATCCTGTTCTGATGGATGGCAGTTGGAATGAACTGATGGCAGATGATCCGGATCTGATTGCATATGAGCGGAAAAATGATAATGAAACAGTCACGGTGATCATCAATCTTTCGGAAAAGGAAAGAGAATATGATCCGTCTTTGACGGAAGGAAAAGAAATTCTGCTTGTTTCAGGCGATGCTTTCAAACATGGAAATCTTCATGGACTGCAGTGTGTGATGGTGACAGACAAATAGCTGATGAAAGGAGTGCCGGACGGCATTCCTTTTTGCATATTAAAAACAGAAGCATGTCATTGTGCTTCTGTTTCAGAATGTTCAGTATTTTTCAATGGATACGGTTTTTCCGAATTCTTTCAGTCTGTCCGCAATCTGCCGGATTAACATCATTTTGGCATTGAGGGAAACAGATGAAAGATTCTGATGGCCTTTGTTATCCGAAAGACCCATTAAGAAGGTGATTTCAGCTGATTCCGCAAAGGCACGGATCAGACAGGAAGCACCGTCTTCTTCTCTGGAAAGAAGCAGATTTTCATAGAAGTCTTTATCTTCAAGGCTCTTCTGCAGCAGGAAGTTCACCTTCTGCAGTGTGAGCTGTCCTTCGGTGACAAGATCGATTCCTTTGATGAAGGCTTTCGGCGGCACATCATCGAGCATCGGTGTTTCGGTGTCTGTCACAACATCGGTATGCAGATATTTCGCCGCAATCTGGGAAGTCGTTCCGCCGCAGACGATCTTCTGTCCGGTTGCGTTCATTAAACGCTTCATGACGGTTTCATCATCTTTGGGATCGGCAGGAGGACCTGCCATGACAACGGTTTCCGTGCAGGGGAAAATCCGTACTGCGGCAACTGTGCAGTCATCGGAAGGCTTTCCGCCATAGAGACTGTTGACCATTGCCAGCAGGATGCGTGTGCATTCCCTGGCCGGATCATCATTGTGGATTTCCTGGGAAAGGAAAGCTTCGACATCCTTCTGTCCCCAGTTGAGATTCAGCTGCATCTCGGTATCGGCATACAGGATGCCGTCGGAGAAAAATATGATGTGATCATCCGGCTTCAGATCAAACTGTGATTCCCATATGATCTTGTCATCGATGACGACCTTGTTTCTGGGAATATCCATGATCTGGCCGTCACGGATGAATACAGTAAGAGGATTGTCATACTGCGCAAGGTATGCCTTGCTGGTGATGTAATTGATCTTAAGAATCGTAAAGGTGCTGTAGGCGACTTCACGGTCAGCACATACCGGCAGGGTGGAGGCGATGGTTTCCACAGCTTCATGCAGTGTGAGTCCTTCAAAGATCATTTCGGAAATGATGGTGGAGGTCAGAGTGGAGAGAATGTTCGCCTTGACGCCTGAGCCTAACCCGTCCGCAAGAACCATGACGAAGGCTTCATCATTGCGTCTCATCATGACTCTGTCGCCGCAGAGTTCTTCTCCATAGTGGAAAAGACTGCGCCAGTCGGCATCGATATGGATGGCAGCACTCATAAGGTTTCTCCATCCATGACCTTCTGCAGTTTCAGCAATGCGGTCTTGGATTTCGCAGTTGTTTCACCGAGCATGGAGGCGATTTCCTGAACCGTACGCATCTGGTCATTGATAACCTGCTGGGTGACTTCCATGGTCTTATCACGCATTGCCGCAAGTTCGGCTTCCTGCAAGGTTTCCCTGGTTCTGTCCATGAGGATGATGACTTTGATGCCCTGTTCCTTTACATTGACAATCGCATGTTCAAACAGCTTTTCATACATTTCGTAATAGCAGTGGAAATAAGCTGTTTTTCTTCCGGCATTGCGCACCAGGTCAATCAGTGCCTCATTGGGAAGAATGCCTTCAAGCGGCATTCCGGCAGGATTGACCATATCAAGATTCAGAATCTTACGGGAAATCTTATTCATTTCACGGATATTGAGATCATTGTCCACAACAATGATGCCGTTGGGTGTGTTGTCGAGAACGACATTGGAAAGAGACTGGGCAGCTTCAAGTGCTTCCGGCAGACAGATCTTCGGATCCGCTTTGCCATCCAGTACGGCGATCGCCTTCAGACGGCAGCTTTCATAACCGCATCCGCCGCAGTCGTGGATCTTCATCGGGGAAGTTTTTCCCATCGCAATCATCTGTCTGCGGATTTCTTCTTCCGTATGTTTCGGATGGAAGGAACTGTCATCCTTCCAGACGGCTTTCATATCCACCGGCAGCTCTCCCGGCGTGACTTTGGGCAGGCGGGCAGTGACTTTGTTGATACGGAGCTGACCGGCAAATTCGGTATGCGCAAAATGGGAAAGAAGCGGTCCGGACAGGCAGGCGCCGCGGCAGGAATTGACTTCCAGCAGACAGCCTTCCAGTTCGCCTTTGCGGATCGATTCGAGCATCACTTTGACACGCTCGATTCCATCCACCGGCAGGTATTCATAATTCTCATTTTCGGGAAGGGTGGCGATGACGCCGCCGGCACCCGGATAGATGCGGGCAACAGAGCCTTCAAAAGCTTCCCATTCTTCATATTCATCTTCTTTCAGATCATTCTGAACCCATGTCACGGCTTCCTCCATGGAAATGCAGGCATCCACCGCTCCGGCAAATCTGGCATCTTCAATTTCCTTGTATTTGGCAATGCAGGGAGAAAGGAATACAACCTTTGCGTCCGGATGGTTCTTTTTGATCATGCGGCCGTGCGCGATCAGAGGGGAAACCACCGGTGCCATCTGATCGATGAGGTCGGGATATTCTTTTTCGATCAGGGTGTTTACGGCTGGGCAGCAGGTTGTAATGATGTTCTTCATTTTATGTTCCTGCATCAGATTGAGATAGGCACGGGAAACCATCGCCGCGCCTCTTGCGGTTTCTTCAACTTCTTTAAAACCTCTTCTGATCAGAAGATTCTTTAAAGCGCCGATATTTTCCCAGATAACGGCGAAGCTCGGTGCCGCGGAGAGGATGACTTCTTCTCCGGCATCCAGCCATGCCTTCACCTGTCGGAATTCGGACTTCTGCGATTTGGCGTCGTGCGGGCAGGCCGCATAGCAGCGGCCGCACAGAATACAGTCATTGGCTTCAATTCTCGGCTGATTGTGAAGATAAGTCATTGCGTTTGTCGGGCATGCGCGGACACATCTTAAGCAGTTGTGGCAGTGGGAATCGACCAGACGGATATAATCAGATTTCATTTCTTTTGTTCTCCTGTAGACTTTCCGGTGCAGAAATTATAGCATTATACATCGGTCCGCAAATATCGTTTGTAAAATGATAAGATGAAAGCGGACATGAATCATGGAGGTAACAGAAATGAACTTATCCGATATTACAAAAGATACAAATATCGGGGAACTTTCCAAAGAATATCCCTGGCTGATAGATGAAGTGAAGAAGCTCAGCAGCCGCGCCGCGAATCTGAACAGCGGACTGATCAAAATCATTCTCGCAAGAGCGACAATCGGCGATATCGCAAAGAAAGTGGATGAGAAGCCGGAGCTTCTCATTGAAAAACTGAAGGAACTGATCGAAGCGCATCAGGGATAAGGAGTCATTATGGCTGATGAATATTCCAAAGCCAGAAGAGCGGGAGAAAAAGCATTTAAAAGCGCATTGAATGAAGGCCGCTATCCGTACCTTCCGGCGCTGGATGATTTTCTCGACGCAGGCCGCTGCTCTGCGGTAAGAGCAGGAATCATGGAGATTCCGGTCACACAGATCACCGGCACAAAAACACCCGGCCGCATGCACGCCTTTGCGTGCAATTTCATGCCGCTGCTGGAAAAGGATTCGGAATTTGAAATCAAATGGTCCAGATTATATGAATCGCAGATCGAAGAAGGATTCCGCGATCCGGTTCTTGTCTATGAATATCTGCACAACTTCTATGTGCAGGAAGGCAACAAGCGTGTATCTGTCGCAAGATTCCTGGAAATGCCGACCATCTCCGCGGATGTGATCCGCCTGATTCCCACTGACCGCGACAGCGAAAATCCGGATATCTATGATGAATTCCTGCGCTTTTTCGCAGTATGTCCTTTATATGAACTGAATTTTTCCAGATACGGTTCCTACCGCAGATTCGCTTCTCTGCTCGGACTGAATCTGAAAGATAAATGGGACACCGTTCAGGTCAGCCGCATCAGAGCTGCCTATTACAATTTCGCAAAAGCATATGCTCAGACTGTTCAGGAAGAAGCCGGAAACATTTCCGATGCCCTTCTGATTTATCTGACCGTTTACGGATTTGATCAGCTGCGTGCGCAGTCGGTATCCACAATCCGCAAAAACCTGACACAGATCCGCAAGGAACTTGTTACACAGGCTTCCGATGAAAACATCACGGTCAAGGAAAAGCCGGAAGAAAAGAATAAGACGCTTCTGGACACGCTGAAAATCATTCCGACATTCAATGAACTGCGTCCTCTGAAAATCGCATTTATCTATGACCGCAATCCGCAGAATTCCGCATGGGTAAGCGATCATGAAATCGGAAGAACTTATCTGAATAAGAAATATCCGAAGACAGTCCGCACCATAACCTTTGAAAACTGCGGCACGGATGAAGAAGTGCGCAATGCATTGAATCAGGCAGCGGAACAGGACTGCGATCTTGTTTTCACGGCTTCTCCGGCAATGATGCAGGAAACTGTCAAAGCCGCGATCAAACATCCGAAAATCCATTATCTCAACTGCAGTATCAATCTCAATTCCAAAGCCGTGCGTACCTATTATGCGCGTACCTATGAAGTGAAATTCCTGCTTGGGGCATTGGCGGCGATGAATGCGAAGAATCATAAAACCGCTTATATTGCGGATTATCCGATTTACGGAACCATCGCCTCGATCAACGCGTTCGCGATCGGTGCTTCCCTGATCGATCCGGAATGCCGGGTGTATCTTGCCTGGAGCGGCGTTCACGATGAGGACTGGTTCAAGGAACTGGAGTATCTGGATATCGATGTATTCTGCGGTCCGTCACTGGTTCTGACAGATGATGACAGAACCCTGCATGGATTATGCCGCAGGGAAGCGGACGGCAAAGTTTCCAATCTTGCGATGCCGGTCATCAACTGGGCTGTTTATTATGAACAGCTGGTAAAGCTGATGCTGGAAGACAAATGGGATCAGGACAGCCAGCACAACCGTGCCATCAACTACTGGTGGGGCATGGATGCAGGCATTGAAGATCTGAATGTTTCATCCAAGATTGCCTACAGCTCCGCAAAGATGATCCGTCTGATGAAAGACGGACTTTCATCCGGAACAATAAACCCGTTCTCAGGTGAACTGCGTTCGATGGAAAAAGTCATCCGCACAAGCGCGGACGGCCGTCTCAGCAATGAGGAAATCATCCGCATGGACTGGCTCAATGACAATGTGATCGGCGTCATTCCCGAATACAGCCGGATGAGCGAAGGCGGCAAGAAGCTGGTTGAGGCTGCCGGCATCACGAAGGCAAAGGAGAAACTCTGAATCATGCGGATTCTTCTGGTTGCGGATCATGAGGAAACATCCTTATGGGATTATTACCGTGCGTCAAAAACGGAAGGCGTGGACCTGATTCTTTCATGCGGGGATCTGGATCCCGATTATCTGGAATTTCTGACAACCATGGTCAACCGGCCTCTGATTTACATCAGGGGCAACCATGATGAGGTTTATGACATAAGGGAGCCGCTGGGATGCGACTGCATCGAAGATACAGTCTATGATTTCCACGGTCTGAGAATTCTCGGGTTAGGCGGTTCCTATAAATACGGCAATAAAAAAGACATGTATACAGAAAAGGAAATGCGCAGAAGAATCGCAAAGCTGAAATGGAAGCTGAGTCTGACCGGCGGCTTCGATGTGCTTCTGACGCATGCCCCTGCGATGGGATATGGAGATCTTGAAGATCTGCCGCACCGCGGGTTCGACTGCTTCAATGATCTTCTGAACAAGTATCATCCGGCATACATGTTCCATGGACATGTCCATAAGGAATACGGTCCGTTCCAGAGAGAACGGATTCATGAAAGCGGGACGAAAATTGTCAACGCTTACGGTTCCTATATGATCGACATTCCTGCAGAACAATATCCGCAGCCGGATCAGGCCTCCAGGCTGTACAGCACAATCAGAAAATTACGTCATAACCGGATCTGATCATGATCCGGTTTTTCTTTGCGTTGAACAAATGCATGTGGGCGATTAAAATGAAAGTGTAGCGTGCTACAGAATGGAGGAGCTATGAGCCAGTACGGAATCGGCTATCTGATCAAGACAATCAGCGAGCGGATGAAGGCAATTGGTGACCAGGATCTCAGGAAAGAGGACCTGACCTATTCCCAGGCAAGGGTGCTCGGCGTGCTTGAAAGAGCGGGCGGAAACCTGGCGCAGAAAGAGATTGAACGGATCATCGGTGTTGCCCATCCGACTGTCACCGGTCTGATCTCAAGACTGACGGAAAAAGGTTTCGTGGAATGCGAAACGGATTCTTCCGACCGCCGCAATAAAATTGTGCGGTTAACACCGAAGGCAGATGCGCTGGGCAAAGTGATGCGGAAGAAACGGCATCAGGCAGAGGACGCACTGCTGGCAGGACTCAGTGAAGAAGAGATTCTGAAACTGCAGGATCTGCTCGGCCATCTGTATAACAACATCGAGGAAAGGAAGGTTTAAAGGTATGCTGAAAACACTTTTGGGTGAAGTGAAGCAGTATAAGAAAGTAACGCTGCTCACACCTTTATTCACAATGGGCGAAGTTGTGATGGAAGTGCTTCTTCCCTATATCACAGCCATGATCATTGATAAGGGAATCAATGCCGGCGACATGAAAGCAGTGCTGCTGTATGGCGGACTGATGGTCATCATGGCATTTATGAGTCTCTACTTCGGCACTCAGGCCGGCAGATATGCCGCGAAAGCAGCGACCGGTTTCGCGTCCAATGTCCGTGAAGATATGTTCAGAAAGATTCAGGACTATTCATTCTCAAACATCGATAAATTCTCAACGGCAGGTCTTGTTACAAGACTGACAACCGATGTCACCAACCTGCAGAATGCATTCCAGATGATTATCCGCATTGCGGTAAGACCGCCGTTAATGTTAATCTTCTCAATTGTCATGTGTGTCATCATCAGCCCGGATCTTTCGGTCATCTTCTTAGTGGCGGTCATTTTCCTGGCATTTGCGCTGTATATGATTACCAGCCGGGCAATGCCTGCTTTCAACAAGGTCTTCACCCGCTATGATGATGTCAACGCAAGCGTGCAGGAAAATGTTTCGGCAATTCGTGTTGTCAAAGCATTTGTCCGTGAAGATTATGAAAACGAAAAATTCAAAACAGCTGCAGGCAATCTGAAAAGTCTGTTTGTCAGAGCGGAAAGTCTGATCGCTTTCAACAATCCGGTCATGATGTTAACCGTCTACGGCTGCATCATTTCCCTTTCCTGGTTCGGTGCCCGCCACGTCGTAAACGGCGCAATGACAACCGGCAACCTGACTTCGATGTTCTCCTATGTCATGAGCATCCTCATGTCACTGATGATGCTGTCGATGGTCTTTGTCATGATCACAATGTCGATCGCTTCCGCAAAGAGAATTTCGGAAGTCCTCAATGAAGTTCCCGATCTTGCAAACCCGGAAAATCCCGTCATGGAAGTGGAAAACGGGGCAATCGATTTCAATCATGTGTCCTTCTCCTATAAATCCGGTTCCGGCGAATCGGTTCTCAAGGACATCGACCTGCATATCAAATCCGGTGAAACCATCGGTATTCTTGGTCCGACCGGTTCCGGCAAATCCACATTTGTTTCACTGATCTCCCGTCTGTATGACGCAAGTGAAGGCGAAGTCAAAGTCGGCGGCGTCAATGTCAAAGACTATGACATGGCAGTTCTGCGTGACCAGGTATCGGTTGTGCTGCAGAAGAACGTTCTGTTCTCCGGTACCATCATCGACAACCTGAGATGGGGCAATGAAAACGCGACGGAAGAGGAATGCATTGCCGCATGCAAAATGGCATGCGCCGATGAATTCATTGAAAAGATGCCGGACGGCTATCATACCTACATTGAACAGGGCGGTACAAACGTGTCCGGCGGCCAGAGACAGAGACTCTGCATTGCCAGAGCCCTGATGAAAAAGCCGAAGGTTCTGATTCTTGATGACTCCACAAGCGCGGTCGATACGGCAACTGACGCCGCCATCCGCGAAGCATTCAGACAGACCATTCCCGGTACCACAAAGCTGATCATTTCCCAGAGACTTGCCTCACTCATGGATGCGGACAGGGTGCTTGTCCTGCACAGAGGCGAAGTCAACGGCTTCGATACACCTGAGAACCTGCTCATGAACAATGAGATCTACCAGGAAATCTACATGACCCAGGTCATGGGCGGCGGCGGAGACTTCGATACCGCATCCGCATCAGCTTAAAGGAAAGGAGGACAGAGTATGAGTCAGAGAAATATGAGAGCATTCATGCAGCCGAAAAGAAAACTCGACAAGAATTCGCTGAAGAGAATTCTCGGCTATGTCTTCCGCTACTACGGCTGGCAGTTTGTGCTGGTTGTGATCCTGATTATGGTGACTGCTTTCTGTACCGTGCAGTCCACACTGTTTACAAGAACACTGATTGATGATTACATCACACCGCTTCTCGGTTCCTCCAATCCGGATTTCGCGCCGCTTGCCGCAAGACTGGTGAAGCTGGCGATGATTCTAGGCATCGGCGTTGTTTCAGCCTATACCTACAACCGCATCATGGTTACGGTCAGCCAGGGAACAATGGAACGGCTGAGAGTCGAGCTCTTTACACACATGGAATCCCTGCCGATCAAGTACTTCGATACGCATGCCCATGGCAATATCATGTCGGTCTACACCAATGACATTGATACGCTGCGTCAGCTGATCGGCCAGAGCATTCCCCAGATCGTCAACAGTTCAGTGACGATTGTTGTCACATTCACTTCGATGGTCATGCTCAATATTCCGCTCACATGCATCTCATTGTGCATGATCGCTGTCATGCTGTTTGTCTCAGGCAAACTCGGCGGACAGTCCAGAAACTACTTCATCCAGCAGCAGAAATCACTCGGTGCAGTCAATGGCTATATTGAGGAAATGCTGTCGGGACAGAAGGTTGTCAAAGTATTCAACCATGAGGAAAAGTCCATTCAGGGATTTGAAAAGCTGAATGGCGAACTGCGTGAAAACGCAGCCAACGCGAATATGTATGCGAACATCATGATGCCGGTTATGGCCAACCTCGGAAACATTTCCTATGTTCTGATCGCGGTGGCCGGCGGCGTGATCGCACTGAACGGTCTTTTCGGACTGACACTCGGATCCCTTGTTTCCTTCCTTTCCCTCAACCGCAGCTTCACAATGCCGATCACCCAGATCTCCCAGCAGTTTGCCTCGATCGTCAACGCGATGGCAGGTGCGGAGCGTGTCTTTGCGATGATGGATGAACCGTCCGAATTTGATGAAGGCTATGTTGAACTGGTCAATATTGAAGAGGATGAAAACGGCGAGATCAAAGAAACAAAGAAGAATACCGGCATGTGGGCATGGAGACATCCGCACAAGGCGGAAGGCACCGTTACCTATCAGAGACTGCAGGGAAAAGTCGATCTTCTCGATGTGGACTTCTCCTATGACGGCCGCAAGACGATCCTGCATGATATCGACATCGCCGCCAAACCGGGTCAGAAGATTGCCTTTGTCGGTTCCACCGGTGCCGGCAAGACCACCATCACCAACCTGATCAACCGCTTCTATGACATCGATGACGGAAAGATCCGCTTCGATGACATCAATATCAACAAGATCAAAAAGCCGGATCTGAGAAGATCGCTCGGCATGGTTCTCCAGGATACGCATCTGTTCACCGGAACCGTTATGGACAATATCCGTTACGGCAGACTGGATGCGACCGATGAGGAATGCATCGCAGCCGCAAGACTGGCAAGAGCGGACGGCTTTATCCGAAGGCTTCCGGAAGGCTATAACACGATGCTCAAGGGAGACGGCGGCAACCTCTCACAGGGTCAGCGGCAGCTTCTGGCAATCGCAAGATGCGCAGTTGCCGATCCGCCCGCAATGATTCTGGATGAAGCGACATCCTCGATCGACTCCCGTACCGAGAAACTGGTTCAGGAAGGAATGGATGCTTTGATGAAAGGCAGAACAACCTTTGTCATCGCCCACCGTCTTTCCACAGTCAGAAACTCCGACTGCATCATGGTTCTTGAACAGGGAAGAATCATTGAACGCGGCAATCATATGGACCTGCTGGACAAGAAGGGCAGATACTATCAGCTCTACACCGGCAACGCCATTGCCGATTAAAGGAATTCTGAAAGCGTCTCGTCATGAGGCGCTTTTTTCGTTATGATGGAATCAGAGGTTTTGAAGTATGGGAAATAATATTGCGGCTTTCTTTGATATAGATGGAACCATTTACAGGGAAGGCCTGATTACGGAAGTGTTCAAGAAAATGGTTACCCATGAGCTGATCGATGCGTCGGAGTGGACGGATCATGTGAGACCTGCATTTATGGCCTGGGACAAAAGACAGGGGGATTATGATATTTATCTGGACCGCATGGTTGAAGCATTCAAACGTGTGACTGTCGGTACCTCCAGTGAGCATATCAACCTGATCGCAAGAAAAGTGATTGAGCAGAAGGGTGACAGAGTCTATCAGTTTACAAGAAATGAAATTGAAAGACACCGGAAACTGGGACATAAAATCATTGCGATTTCCGGCTCTCCTGATGCGCTGGTTGATTATATGGCCCGTAAATACCAGTTCGATGACTGGCGGGGAACGGTCTATCAGACCGATGAAAAAGGGATCTACACCGGTGCGATTACACCGATGTGGGACTCGGTTTCCAAAAAGAAAGCCATGTATGAACTGGCGGAAATCTATGATCTGGATCTGAACCGGTGTTTCAGCTATGGCGATACCAACGGGGATCTGACGATGTTTGAAAACACCGGCCATCCGACCGCGGTCAATCCGACCAAGGAACTGCTGAACAGGATCAGAGAGAATGAGGAACTGATGGACCGTATCCGTATTGTTGTGGAACGCAAAGATGTCATCTATCATCTCGACATTCATCAGATCGATTATGAATAGGGAGGAAAAGAATGCAGAAGGCAATTGTCAGAGACACATTTTTCTTAGCACAGAAATCACAGGAGACATCCAGGGAAGATCTGCAGGATGTCCGTGATCTTGTGGATACATTCAAGGCAAACCGTGATCAGTGCGTCGGTATGGCCGCAAATATGATCGGTGTAAAGAAGCGGTTCATTGTGATTGACTTTATGAATCTGCCTTTTGTCATGATCAATCCGAAAGTGATTTCGAAATCCGGACGCTATGAAACGGAAGAGGGATGTCTTTCCCTGAGCGGCAGAAGAAAAGCAGTGCGCTATCAGAACATTACGGTATCCTATCAGGATATGCAGTTTCAGAAACATACCCAGGAATTCACAGGATATACCGCCCAGATCATCCAGCATGAAATTGATCATTGCGACGGGATTGTGATCTGATTATGAAAGATTTCGAAAAGTATTGACTGCCGGTCAGTTTGTGCTATTGTATAGTCAATGAGGGAGTAGCGGATGTTCATAACGGACATCCGGAGGGCCGTCAGCACGGTATTTACCCGGTCTTCCGATATCCCGCAAGACTCATGCAGTTTTTGCTGTATGGGAAAGAAAAGGAAGAACCGATACAGCGATCTGCTGTATCTTTTCTTTGGAAGAAACAGTGATGTCTGTTTCAAGGAGGTATGACCATGAAGAAAAAGATCGTTATCAATACAGGCGATACATTCCGTACAGTCTGGAAGGAACCGAAAGGAAGCGGGGATGTGATTGCGGTATCCCTGGCTGTGACAGCTTTGATCATGGCAGTCATCTGGTACTTTGCACTTCCGGCAATCAATCTGAAATCCATCGGTTTCTGGCTGTTCCTTCTGCTCGGGGTATTTATCTATACGACTGTGAAACTGCTGACCGGCGCTTTGAAAAAGAAAGCTGCAGGCATCAGAACACCGTTTATCCTTCTGATTGCACTGGCCGCAGGACTGGTCGGAAATCTGATCTACAGCTCCCGTCTTCTTCACGCAAAGGCATACAGTGAAATCCTGCAGGCAAAAGAAGCAGACATCGATCTGATTCCTTCTGTTTCCGGTTCCTCTTCAATTGCGTTAATGGATACGGCAAGTGCGGAGATGCTCGGTGACAGAAAGATCGGTTCACTTTCCAATGTGGTCAGCCAGTTCAATGTCGGCTCCTATATGCAGATCAATTATCAGGAAGCACCGGTGAAAGTCGCCGCGCTTCAATATGACGGATTCTTCAAATGGAATGCGAACAAAAACAGAGGCGTGCCGGGCTATGTTGTAGTCAATCCGGTGGATATGTCTGCTGATTACAAAGCATTGAATGAAGGACTGCGCTATGTTCCTTCCGCATATTTCTCACAGGATCTGATGCGCCATGTCCGTCTCGCCAATCCTTCTCTGCTGGTGGACAATCTTCATTTTGAAATCGATGAAGAAGGAAAGCCGTGGTATGTAGGTTCCATTTATACTCATTCGATCGGTCTGTTCGGAGGCAAAAAAGTCACCGGCGCATTGATTGTGGATCCGGTCAGCGGTGAAATGAACCGCTATGAACTGGCAGATGTTCCGGTATGGGCAGACATCGTCATTGACGGCAATCTCATCTGCAGCCAATACAATGACCATGCCCAGCTCCAGCATGGCTTCTGGAACAGTGTGTTCTCCCAGACAGACTGCCGCCAGGTCACTTCCATCCGCAGCGTCAATGAGGATGGCGATGAAGAATCCTATCCGGATTACGGATATATCGCCAAGGACGGCGACATCTGGATTTACACAGGTATCACATCCCTGAACGGCGACAGCTCAAACCTCGGCTTTATTCTTGCCAATGAAAGAACACTGGAAACAAATTACATTCCATGTGCAGGCGCGGATGAATTCTCCGGCATGAGAAGCGCGGAAGGCGAGGTGCAGGAAAAAGGCTATACCGCTTCGTTCCCGAGCCTCATCAATGTCGAAGGAACACCGACATACATCATGGTTCTGAAGGATTCCAGCGGCCTTGTCAAAATGTATGCGGCTGTCAATGTTGAACAGTACAACATCGTCGCAACAGCTGCTTCCCAGGCTGAATGCATTGAAAAGTACAGAAGACTGATGCATTCTGAAAATCCGGAGGAAGGCATCGATGAAGATCTGCCGGATCTCAGCACATACACGGAAAAGACAATTGTCATCCGCAAAATAGAAACCATCGACAGAGGCGGCGATACCTATATCTACATTGTCGATGAAGACAATCACATCTATAACGCGAAGTACGCGGATGTCATCGGTATGATCCTTGCTGAAGAAGGCGATGAGATCACAATCCTGACAGACGGCACAGGTTTCGTCTTAAAGGAATAAGAAAAATCAATAGCTGTGCATAGGCAACGGGTATAATGGGTACGGGGGTTCCCGATTGAATTTCCCTTTCGGCAGGTTTATATTGGAAACAGTCAGAAAGGCAAAGGAGACGGGAAATGAAACATACAGGAAACTTCTATATGTGCTGTTGTAAAAAGACCCCCGGACCTGCTGCCTGAGCGGATTGTTTTGATCGGACAATCCTGAAACCAAAGCAGTTATCATCCGGGGATTTTGAAATTCCCGGATTTTTCTTTGAACATTCTGATTGATGAAAGGGAGGACAGAACTAATGTCAAACATCTACACATCCGTTGAACAGCTGATCGGAAAAACACCACTGCTTGAACTTACTCGCATCGAAAAGAAATATGATCTGAAGGCAAAACTGCTCGGCAAAATGGAATATCTGAATGCGACCGGATCAGTCAAGGACCGTATCGCCCTGAACATGATCGATGATGCGGAAGAAAAAGGCATTCTGAAGGAAGGATCTGTGATCATTGAACCGACATCCGGCAATACCGGCATCGGTCTTGCGGCAGTCGGAACAGCCAGAGGCTACAGAGTCATCATCGTCATGCCTGAAACGATGTCGGTGGAAAGAAGAAAGCTCATGAAAGCATACGGCGCGGAGCTGGTTCTTTCCGAAGGCTCCAAGGGAATGAGCGGCGCAATCGCAAAGGCGGAAGAGCTGGCGAAAGAGATTGACGGTGCATGGATTGCCGGTCAGTTTGTCAATCCGGCCAACTGGAAAGCACATTACAAGACAACCGGTCCGGAGATCTATGAAGACACAGACGGCAAGGTGGATATCCTTGTCTCAGGGGTAGGAACCGGCGGAACTTTAACAGGAACAGGAAAATACCTGCGTGAAAAGAATCCGGATGTTAAAATAGTAGCTGTGGAGCCGGACGCATCCGCAGTGCTGTCCGGTGAAAAGAGCGGTCCGCATAAGATTCAGGGAATCGGCGCGGGATTTGTTCCGGAAGTTCTTGATACATCTCTCTATGATGAAATCATCCGCGTAAAGAATGAAGATGCAATCAGCACAGGTGCCGAGTTCGGAAAGACAGAAGGCATTCTGGTCGGTATCTCGGCAGGCGCTGCTGTATGGGCGGCAATTCAGCTGGCACAAAGAGAGGAGAATGAAGGGAAGAATATTGTCGTGATTCTTCCGGATTCCGGAGACCGCTATCTCTCCACACCGATGTTTGGAGAATAGAGAAAATGGAAAAAATGCACGCTGAAATACTGGAACAGATCAGGGCCGCAAGAGAAGAAGATCTGCGCGCCCCAAGAGGAATCGCAGACCGCAAAAGAGTTGTCGGTCTGATTAAGGAAATACAGGTTGTTCTTCTTCCAGGTCATTTTCATTACAATGACCTGAGTGAGGAAGCTGCCTTTGACAATCTTGTCAGGGACCTGGATGAACAGATCGGTTCCGCATTGTGTTTCAGCGGCACCAGCCCGATGAAGGCGAAGAAGCTGGCAGAAGAATTCATTCAGACGCTTCCGGAAATCATGCGTCAGATCAATACCGATATTCAGGCGATCTATGACGGCGACCCGGCAGCCAAATCAAAAACTGAAATCATTTTATGCTACCCGGGCTTCTATGCGATTTCCATCTACCGGATTGCGCATGTCCTTTATCAGCTGGGGATTCCGTATATTCCCCGTATCATGACCGAATACGCCCATGAAAAAACCGGTATTGATATCAACCCCGGCGCAACCATCGGCGATTACTTCTGCATTGACCACGGAACCGGTATTGTCATCGGTGAAACCGCGGTGCTCGGCCATCATGTCAAGCTCTATCAGGGCGTCACGATCGGTGCCAAGAGCTTTGAAAAGGATGAAAACGGAAATCCGGTCAAGGGCGGAAAACGCCATCCGGATATCGGCAACCATGTGGTTATCTATGCAAATGCGACAATTCTCGGCGGCGATACGGTGATCGGCGATCACAGTGTCATCGGCGGCAACACATGGATTATTGATTCCGTTCCGGAAGGAATGAAAGTCTACTATACAAACAAGTAGAAGCCGGAATCTTATACATAAGCTATTGTGATTCAGATGAGCGGATTTTGAGATTGATCCGCTCATCTGTTTTTTCTACCATGATAGAGACAAAGGCAGGAAAAAAAGATGAAGACACTGATTGTTTACTATACATGGCATAACGGAAATACAAAAAGAATTGCGGAAATGATTCAGAAGAAAACCGGAGCCGACATCTGTGCAATTGAAACCGTGACTCCGTATCCGAAAGAATACCGCAAAGCTTCCGATCAGGGAAAACGGGAAACCGAAACCGGATTTGAGCCGGAAATCAAAAAGCTTCCCTATGATGTGAAGGACTATGAAAGAATCATTGTCGGAACACCGACATGGTGGTATACGATGGCCCCTGCCGTAAGGACGTTTCTGGATCAGAACGACTGGACAGGAAAAACGGTTGTGCCGTTTATGACCAATGCCGGCTGGCCGGGAACGGTGATTCATGACATGATGGATCTCTGCAGCGGCGCAATGATTTCCAATCCGATGGAAATCCTGTTTGATTCAGAAGGCGGACCGGTTCTGAAAACAGAAGAATCCATACTGAACAAATGGATTGAAAAACTGACAAAATGACAGCTCAGCCGTACGCTTTGAAAGAGGGTACGGTTTTTTTGAACACCCATGCATTTTTGTCGGTGTAGATTGGCTGAATATCCGATACAATGAAATGTAGAAAGAGAGGACAACATATAATGAGTTTCCCTAAAGGCTTTTTATGGGGTGGCGCTGTCGCTGCCAATCAGTGCGAAGGCGCGTATCTGGAAGACGGAAAGGGACTTTCCGTTCCTGATATGTTACTGGGCGGAGATGTCAACACACCGAGAACATTCCTTCCTGTAACCGACCCCAATGCATTCTATCCGAGCCACCAGGCTATTGACTTCTATCATCATTACAAAGAAGATATCGCTCTGTTTGCGGAAATGGGCTGGAACGTATTCCGTCTTTCCATCAACTGGGGCAGAATTTATCCCAACGGCGATGACGCTGAACCCAATGAAGCGGGTCTGGCATTCTATGACAGTGTTTTTGATGAGTGCAAGAAGTACAACATCGAACCGCTGGTAACAATCTGCCACTATGAAATTCCGTGGGCAATCGTCACAAAGTATCACGGCTTCTACAGCCGCGAAACAATCGACCTGTTCGTCAAGTACTGCGAAACCATCTTCAGACGCTACAAGGACAAGGTTAAGTACTGGCTGACATTCAATGAAATCAACATTGCATGCATGGGAGAAGGCGGAATCGGAAACCTCTACGGTCTTGGTGTCATGGAAGAGGAAGACATCAACGCAACCGAACCGATCAAGCTGTCCGACCTCAAGTCCAACAGACAGAGAACCTATGAAGCACTGCACAATGAATTTGTCGCATCCGCAAAGGTTGTCAAGCTCGGCCATGAAATCAACCCTGACTTCATGATCGGCAACATGATCGCTCACGTTACAGCATATCCGCTGACACCGGATCCCAAGGATGTTCTGGCATGCGATCACGAAGAGAACCTTAAGAACAATCTGTGCTGCGATGTTCAGGTAAGAGGCGCATATCCTGTCTGGGCAAAGAAGTATCTGAAAGACCTCGGTGTCGATCCTTGGTTCATCGATGATGAAGCTGACGCTGCGATTCTCAAAGAAGGCACAGTTGACTTCCATACATTCTCTTACTATATGTCCAACTGCGTTACAACACATGCGGACGCGGAGACAACAGCCGGCAATATGACCCATGGCGGAAAGAACCCTTACCTCAAGGCTTCCGACTGGGGCTGGCAGATCGATCCGGACGGACTCGAACATACACTGGAAACACTGGCTGACAGATATCCGGGCCTCCCGCTGATGGTTGTTGAAAACGGCTTCGGCGCATTCGACAAGGTTGAAGAAGACGGCTCCATCCATGACGATTACAGAATCTCCTACTTCAAGGGTCATATTGAATCCATGAAGAAGGCATGCGAAGCAGGTGTACCGTTAATCGGCTACACAACATGGGGACCGATCGACCTGGTATCCGCCGGTACAGGCCAGTATGCGAAGAGATACGGCTTCATCTATGTCGATCGACATGATGACGGAACCGGCGACTTCTCAAGATCCAAGAAGGATTCCTTCTTCTGGTACAAGAAGGTCTGCGAATCCAACGGCGAAATCCTGGACTGAGACACAAAATAAAATGAGGGCTGCGCGATGCAGTCCTCATTTTTTAATGGTGTCTTTCAGATGTTTCAGATCCGTTCTGCGAAGTCTTCCATGATTTCGGAAATCTTAATCTGCTGAGGGCAGACCTGTTCGCAGCTGCGGCAATGCAGGCATGCACTGGGCTTCTTGTTGTCATCAAGAGCGCTGAGAGCCATCGGCGCAATGAATCCGCCGCCGGTATAAACATGTTCGTTGTAAAGTGAAATCAGATGCGGGATATCCAGTTCCATCGGGCAGTGTGTCACGCAATAGTGGCAGGCTGTGCAGGGAACGGTATTGACAGATAACATTCTGTCCGCAATCTCCATCACTGCCTTGTATTCTTCTTCATTCAGCTTTCTGTCTTCTGAGAATGTGGCAAGGTTCTTTTCCATCTGATCCTGAGCGGACATGCCGGAAAGAATCATTGTGACTTCCGGAACGGACTGCAGGAAACGGAACGCCCATGCGGCTGGGTCTTCATCCGGTCTGAGCTTTCTGAGAACTGCTTCATCTTCTTTCTTGATATGAGCGAGTTTTCCGCCGCGCAGCGGTTCCATGACCCATACCGGGATGCCGGCTTCCTTCAGGATTGCAACTTTTTCCTTTCCGTTCTGGAATGTCCAGTCCAGATAATTGAGCTGCAGCTGGCAGAATTCCATATGTTTGCCATATGCTTCAAGGAAGCGTTTCAGAACATTGATATTGCCATGGCAGGAGAAACCGAGATGGCGGATTCTTCCTGCTTTTTTCTGCTCAAGAAGATAGTCCAGGATGCCGTATTCCGGATTCAGGTAGGCATCGATATTCATTTCGCATACATTGTGGAAAAGATAGAAATCAAAATAGGAAACACCGGTCTTTTCCAGCTGCTTCTCAAAGATTTCCTTTACCTTCGGCATGTTGGAAAGATCATAGCCCGGGAACTTTGTGGCAAGATTGAAGCTTTCACGCGGATACTTCGCAAGGCACTTTCCGAGTACGGTTTCGGAATTGCCGCCATGATAGCCCCATGCGGTGTCATAGTAATTGATTCCTGCTTCATACGCCTGATCAACCATCTGCTGTGTTTTTTCTTCATCAATCACACGGTCATTGCCGTCAATGACAGGCAGACGCATCGCGCCGAATCCCAAAGCAGAAAGTTTTTCACCCTGAAAATCTCTGTAAATCATATACACTCTTCTCCTTTTTCATTTTTCCTCACCTTTATTATATTTGACTGCTTATTCGTGCTCAAATACTGAATATGTATACTGAATTATTCATGCCGGGCATATCTGGCGAAAAGAAAACAGCGGGATCTCCGCTGCCTTGGAATATTATTCCTCTGTTTCGTCTTCCGGATTTTCTTCCGGTTTGTTTTCATCCTTTTTGCGGTCATTTTCATCCAGGGACCGCTCAACTTTTTCTGCGAGTTTTACGGATGAGACGAATGTAGCTGCGGCAATGACGGCAGTTCCGGCAACCGCGATTGTGAACTTGACTAAAGATTTCAGCATCTGTGCCTCCTTTTGACCGTCGGTCAATTTACACTTTCATTATAGCGGATGCTGTAAAAATAACAATAGAAGGCGGAGTTTCCGCTGGCTGTGAAGCTTAAGATGATCTGCCAATTGCCATGCAATTGGAGTATGATTGTTTCTGTAGTAAACAGGGAGGCAAATCAATGTTTGACATTGTATTGGATCTTGTCATGAAATATACGCCGCTTGAGGCGTGGGATGTCAGTACGGATTCCACATTGCGTGAAGATCTGAAAATGGACCGTTCCGATCTGTATCTGCTGAGAAATGAACTCAGCAATATCTTTGAAGCAGAAGTCTCTGAAGAGGATATGGATCAGGTTGAGACAGTCATGGATCTTCTCAAGCTGGCTGAAAAATATGCGAAGATGTAAACGGAGAGGAAACTTTCCGTTTTTCATTTTCGGGGAAAATGCATATGGCTTTTGATGATGCATATGGGCAGCGATGAATCTTACAGGAAAAAAGAAATATAATGAAATTGATGAAAAGTGAAACCGACAGGGGTATTCTGCCGTCTTATTGGATGAAAGGAGAGCGGACATGGAAGATACAGAGATTATTGAAATGTACTGGCGGCGTGAAGAAAACGCGATCGCGGAGACGGACAGAAAATACGGAAAGTACCTGAAGGCTGTTTCTTACAATATCACTGCGGATGAAGAAGACAGCAGGGAAGCTGTCAATGACACCTATCTGAAAACCTGGAATCAGATTCCGCCGGAAAGACCGAATCTGTTCCGTGCATGGCTCTGCAGGATTGTAAGATCACTTTCGATTGACCGGATCCGCTTTAACACCAGAAAAAAGCGCGGAGCTTCGCAGTATGCTGTTTCTCTCGAGGAAATCGGTGAATGCATCGGTGAGAAAAGCGCGCAGAAAGAATACGAACTTTCAATTCTGAAAGACGCGCTGAATCAGTTCCTGCAGAGATACAGCGAACAGGAAAGAAATCTGTTCCTCTGCCGCTACTTCTTCTTTGATTCACTGAAAGAAGCAGCCGGAGCCTGCGGGTTCAGTGAGAGCGGAGCGAAAACCAAACTCTTCCGCATGCGTGCTGCTCTGAAGGAATACCTGGAACAGGAGGGCTTCTTATCATGAAAAAGGAAGATCTGATTGACGCTTTGAATGAAGCGGATGAGACGATGGTGGAAGCTGCTGATCAGGCACGCAGAAACTATCAGTCACAGAAGAAAAGAAAAGCAGTCTGGACGAGAACTGCGGCAGGAATCGGTGCGCTTGCGGCAGTGATTGCCGGAATTATGATTGTACAGAAACCTGCACCGTCTGAATCAGAACAGGCAATTGATGTGACACCTGCACCGCAGGAAATTGATCCGAAAAAGGATTATTCAGATCTGCCGGTGATCACACTTACCCGTAAGCCGTCAGTGGGCGGCGGGGGACTTGCATGGGTTATGTATCCGGATTATACAAAAGAAACAGATTACAACCCATGGACAGAAGAAATGAAGCTGGAAGATCTTCCGGTTTATAAGCGGCCTGCCCATTCAGCTGGTGAAGCATGGGGATTGAGTGAAGAAGAAATCAGAAAGCAGCTGACGGATGCGGCTGAATTGCTCGGCCTGAAACCGGATGGCTTTGAGGTGACTTATGCCGGCGATAACAGAACGCCGGGAATTCCATCAGAAATGCCTGTCTTCATGACAGCGGAATGTGAAGAAGCTTCGGTTTCTGCCAACGGATACGGAGACGTCACATTCTTCTATAACCCGGGTTATGGAAAACAGATTTCAGAATTTGCGGACATGGATGCGGCCAGTCTGAGTGATGTCAGTGCAGAAGCCGCATTGACAGCAGCTCAATGGATGAAAAATGAATACAGCAGTCTGCTCAAAGGCAGTGAAGGACTGATCGATGTCAGCCGCAATTATTCATATGAAGGCGTCGGGCATAACAGCTATTACATATATGCGGAAGGCAGAAGCGATGAAGAAACATTGCTGAATTATGCATACCGCCGCATTCAGTTTGCCGGTCAGTGGGAATATCCTTCCGAAATCGGCATGATCCGGATCTATGATTCACTCGCGGCAGCGGAAAAGATCGGAAATTATCCTTTGATTTCCAAAGAAGAAGCGTTTGAACAGCTGAAAGAAGGAAACTTCATCGGAAAGCTGCCGGATGAATGGAATGCGGATCAGATCGCAGATGCGCAGATAGCCTATGAAGATTTCCACAGTCTGGAATACCAGATTCCTTACTGGAAACTGATCATTGATATCACAGATCAGACGGCTGATCTGCCGGGATTGCCGGGATTGTGCACATATGCGGTCTGCTATGTGCCGGCAGTCGATCCTTCCTTTATCACATGGAAAGAAAAAGATCCCGCAAAGCCTGAGCCTGCTCAGACAGAAGACCCGCAGGAAACCGCTGATCCCAAAGAGCCTGCGGAAACAGCAGTGCCGGAGCCGGAATCCAAGCCGGAACCGGAACAGACCGCTCAGCCGGATCCGGAAGTTCCCGAACCTTCGGAAGATCCTTCAGCATCCTATGCGTCCAATTATGTTTTCATCAGCAGAAGAAAGCAGGAAACATCCTGGTACTGCGCAGTTGCCTGCACCCAGATGATTCTGGATCATTTCGGAATCTCAAAGGATCAGAATTCTCTTGCGGCAGAACTGAATACATACGCTCCAGGCGTACGTGAGGACGGCATCAGAGGAACATATGATACCGATGTCGCAAGGGTTCTCAGCGAATACCTGTTCGGCGGCCAGCCTACTTCGATCTATGACGGCGGCTATCGGGTACAGCCGACATCGGGTGTGTTTGTACAGAGCGAATATGATCAGTTTGTCACAAGAATGAAGCGGAATATCGATGACGGCTATCCGTCCATCGTACAGATCTGGACTTCATATCTCTATTCCGGTGCCGGCGGGGAAAATCACAACATCGTTGTATACGGCTATCAGGAAACAGCTGACGGTCTCATCTTCTATACCGTTGATCCGTATTTTGAAGGAACGGACGGCGGCGGATACAGCACATTTGACTCCTACACGCTTTATCAGTCCATTTACAGCAGTTATGAACCGTCTTATATCTGGTGAGGTGAAAGAAAATGAAGCAGAAGAAACTATGGCTGATCAGTCTGGCATTCCTGATGGTTTTATCCGCAGGATGCACCGATAAAAAAACCGTTCATGCGGATGAGACAGAACCGGTATCTGAAGAAACAGTGATTCCTGAAGAACCTGAAACAGTACCTGCAGAAGAACAATCCTATGTACTGTCAGAAGGAATGGTCACATTCCTTCTGCCGGAAATCTTTGATGCGAAAATAGAGGGAGAAAGAATTGTACTTTCTTATAAAGAAAGTCCGGAAACCGTTCTGCATATATTTTTCGATGAATTATTTGGAGTCTGCGGAACCGGTCTGGTTTCAAGAAATAAACCGGTCAACGGAATTGAGACATTCCAGGGATATTATGAAGATGGGCAGTACGGATACAGCGGTGATGATTCCTGGGAATTTACGGTCATGCATATGGAAAATCTTCCGGATCTGGTTCTTCTGAAAATGGGAGAGAAGTGGGGAGATGAAGAGCTTGTCAAAGCGGCAGATATTGTTCTGAACAGTGTGAAAGCGGAATAGTCATTCGAAAAAAGATCATCATGATCTAAAAGAGCTTTGGGCCGAAAGGCATGTTTTTACTCAAAGTAACACTTGACATTTATAACGCAAAATTGCAGATGACTGCGTATCCGGCGATTTACTGTGTTTCTTTAAAGTATATTACTGCGTGAATCCGAAAGGATTCGTGTTCCGGCTGATTGCAGTCATACCGGTATCTGAAAAACTATGAAAGCTGTGTAAAAACTTCTGACAATGGCGGTGTGAGCCTGTATGTGAGGGTATTGTCAGCAGTATCCGGATACGAAAACCTGCATGAATTCAGCATCCGGTATTCCGTCCTTTTGTCCTTGCATGCGGGCATGTGCCAAAGAAATCAGGTTTAACGGTGTACATTTGAAAATCACATGCTATAATGCGTGGGTTAATACTGAAACTTCAGTAGATGAAAGGATGACTTATGGGCGGATTCTTTGCGGCAGCACTGAAAGAAGACTGTGTCTTCGACCTGTTTTACGGCACTGACTACCATTCACATCTGGGAACGAGAAGAGCCGGGCTTGCGGTATACGGCATGAACGGTTTCAATCGTGCAATTCACAATATTGAGAATTCTCCGTTCAGAACCAAGTTTGATTCTGATGTGGCGGATATGTTCGGCTATATGGGAATCGGATGTATTTCCGACTATGATCCGCAGCCGCTGATTGTCCGTTCGCATCACGGCACCTATGCGATTACAACTGTCGGCAAGGTGAACAACACGGATGAAATTGTCGAAAAGATCTTCGGCAATTCACGCACACATTTCATGGAAATGAGCGGCGGTGAAATCAACAAGACAGAGCTTGTCGCTGCTTTGATCAACCAGCAGGACAACCTTGTGGAAGGAATCCGCTATGCGCAGTCAGTGATCGATGGCTCAATGTCCATCCTCCTGCTGACACCGAAAGGCATCTACTGCGCAAGAGACAGACTGGGCAGAACACCGATTCTGATCGGCAGGAAGGAAGAAGGCTATTGCGCCACATTCGAATCCTTCGCATATCTGAAACTGGGCTATCAGGATTATAAAGAACTGGGTCCGGGTGAAATTGATGTCATTACACCGGAAAGCGTTACTGTTTTGGCGGCACCGGGAAAGAAGATGCGGATCTGCACCTTCCTGTGGACTTACTACGGCTATCCGCCCAGCAAATATGAAGGCGTCAATGTTGAAGCGATGCGCTACAACTGCGGCAAATATATGGCAAGAAGAGACGGCCTGACGATTGAAGATATTGACACAGTCGCCGGCGTTCCTGACTCAGGTCTCGGCCATGCGATCGGCTATGCGAATGAATCGCATGTGCCGCATTCCAGACCGTTTATCAAATACACACCGACATGGCCGCGTTCCTTTATGCCGACCATGCAGACAAAGAGGGATCTCATCGCGAAGATGAAGCTGATTCCTGTTCATGAACTGATTGAAAACCAGAGACTGCTTTTGATCGATGACTCCATCGTCAGAGGCACTCAGCTGCGTGAGACAACCCAGTTCCTTTATGAAAGCGGCGCGAAGGAAGTTCATGTCCGTCCGGCATGCCCGCCGATTATGTTCGGCTGCAAATATATCAACTTCTCCAGATCAACCAGTGACATGGAACTGATCGCAAGACGCATCATCGCGGAAGAAGAAGGCGAAAAGGTGGAACGGGATATCCTGGAAGATTACTGCAATCCGGACAGCGACCGCTACCACAAGATGCTTGACCGCATGTGCGCGCAGATGAATTTCTCCTCATTGAAATTCAACCGCATGGACGACATGGTCAAGGCAGTGGGAATTCCGGAAGAAAACCTCTGCACCTATTGCTGGAACGGCAAGGAATAATCCATATACAGGGAGACAGATATGTCTCCTTTTTCTTTACAGATCCTGTAAGGAAATGGGAAAATAGATCTGCAGCAGTATGCTGTACAGATCAATACGGATAGTTTCAGGTGCTGCGGATCATGGAAATGATCGGCGCAGTGAAAAGGGAAACAGGTGAAAATCCTGTACGAACTCGTCACCGTAACCGGAGGGTGAACGCCATGATGCCATTGGGAAACTGAGAAGGCGGCAGTTCACAATGCTCCGCAAGCCGGGAGACCTGCCTGGGACTGTGCGATAGTCACGAGATCCTGACTGCACGTTATGTGTCCGCGTATACAGTTTAAAACTGTTTTTTATGCGTGCCTTTCTGATGCTCTTGGGATCCTGAGAGCTTTTTTGTTTGATGAGGAGGGAAGATTCATGAAAAACAAAAAGACATTAACCTGGGTGCTCGGTCTTATTGTCGCCGCATTGCTGATGTTCGGCCTCTATAAGGCATTCGGGCCCAAACCGCAAGCCGGTTCCAAATCCGTCACAGTTGAAGTTGTGGATGATCAGGGTGAGACAAAAACCTATTCCGAAAAAACAGACGCCGAATTCCTGAGCGAACTGATGGATGAAATGAAAAAGGACGGTGACTTCACATATGAAGGAAGCACGTCTGAATACGGCTTATATATTATTTCCATCAACGGTCTGACACCGGATTATGAAAAAGACGGAGCCTACTGGTCCATCTATGTAAACGGTGAATACGGTCAGTACGGCGCGGATGCGCAGCCTGTCACGGACGGCGATACATACCGTTTTGCGTACGAAGTCTACGTTCCTGAAGAATAAAATATGACCCGGACCGGATATTCGATCCGTGCGCTTGTTTATATCGCCGCTATGACAGCCATCATGGAGGCTGCCAAAATCGCATTGAACGCGATCGCCAATGTGGAACTGATTACATTGCTGGTGATTGTCTATACCAAGCAGTTCGGCTGGAAAATGACATTGCCGTCGGTTCTGCTGTTCGCGTTTATTGAATGTTCCTACTGGGGATTCGGCACATGGTCCATTGTGTATTTCTATATGTGGCCTCTGCTTGTTCTGTTCACGCATCTTGTGCGGAAGAATGAGTCAGTGTTGGTATTTGCGGTTCTTTCCGGCTTTTTCGGACTGACCTTCGGGGCGTTCTGTTCAATTGTGACCCTGATCGCAGGAGGGTGGGCAGCAGCCTTCTCCTGGTGGATTGCCGGAATTCCGTATGACATTGTGCACGGTGTTTCCAATTTCATTCTGTGTCTGCTGCTGTTTGTGCCTTTGAACAGGGCACTCTCCATACTGAATAAGAAAAACGGAATGTTTCCTGCATGAGGACATTCCGTTTTTTTTTCAGGATTCAAATACACTGTCGGCATAGCGGACTGAAGCCATGGCATCTTTGCCATAGGCATCCGCCCCGATCTGATCGGCATATTCCTGGGTCAGGACAGCGCCGCCGACAATAATCTTTGTGTCGGGTTTCTTTTCCCTGAGCAGTTTGATTGTTTCCGCCATGGAGACAACCGTGGTAGTCATTAAGGCGGATAAGCCGACCAGTCTGATGTTTTCTCTGATCGCTGTATCGACGATCACTTCCGGATCGACATCTTTGCCCAGATCAATCACCTCATAGCCATAGTTTTCCATCATGACTTTGACAATGTTTTTACCGATATCATGAATATCGCCTTTGACGGTTGCCAGGATGATTCTTCCTTTAATGGTCTGCGGGGAAGAAGCCATGCTTTCCTTGATGACCGCAAATGCGGCTTTTGCGGCATCCGCGCTCATTAACAGCTGCGGCAGGAAGGTTGTGCCTGCTTCAAATCCTCTGCCGACTTCATCCAGGGCAGGGATGATTTCCCCGTCAATGACAGACAGCGGGGAAATTGCTGTTTTCAAAGCTTCTCTTGCGGCATCGGCCGCAGGTGACGCAAGACCACGGACAATGCACTGGTGCAGAGACTGCACGCCTGAAGAGACCTGTCCGGTTTCAGAAGACTGTTTAGAAGAAACAGGTGTATTGATTTCAGCTGTTCCGGCATAAGCGGAAATGTAATCAGAACAGTTTGGATCTTTGGCAAGCAGGGCATTGGAAGCTCTGTAGGCTGCCATGATCTGGGCATTGTTCGGATTGATGATCGCCGCCGATAATCCGTTCTGCATTGCCATGGAGAGGAAGTGAGCATTGACAATGCCTCTTTGCGGCAACCCGAAAGAAATGTTGGAAACACCGAGAATTGAGCGGACATGCAGCTCATCGCGGCATCTTCTGACTGTTTCCAATGTGCATAAAGCGGATTGCGGATCAGATGATACGGTCATGCATAAACCGTCAATGACAATATCCTTTTTATCGATTCCATAGGAAGCAGCTTCATCGAGAATGCGCTTTGCGACAGCGATTCTGCCGTCAGCAGTGGACGGGATTTCCCTGTCAAGACAAAGACCGACCAGAACGCCGCCGTATTTAGCGACCAGCGGCATAATGCTGCGGATGGTTTCTTCTTTGCCGTTGACCGAATTGATCATCGGCTTGCCGTTATAAATCCGCATCGCTCTTTCAAGAGCTTCAGGATCGGATGAATCCAGCTGCAGCGGCAGTCCGCAGACAGCCTGCAGTCTTTTGACAACAGTTTCCATCATCGCCGGTTCATCAATTTCAGGCAGGCCGACATTGACATCCAGGATATGGGCGCCGGCATCTTCCTGCTTTAAGCCTTCCGCAATAATGTATTCGATATTGTTGTCACGTAAAGCCTGTTTGAAGGCTTTTTTTCCGGTCGGATTGATCCGCTCGCCGATCACGGCGCATGTATCCCCGATTTCAACGGCGCGGTTATAGGAACTGACAACGGTTTTATTCTTCGGCTGAACCGGTCTGAATTTCTTTCTGGAAACAGCTTCTTTCATCAGACGGATATGTTCGGAAGTTGTTCCGCAGCATCCGCCGACACACTGAACGCCGATGCCGGCGATTTCCGCCATCAGATCGGCGAATTCTTCCGGCTGTACCGGATAATATGTCATGCCGTGCTTTGTGATGGGCAGACCGGCATTGGGATTGACGATAACAGGAATGGAAGAAGCTGATACAAGCCTCTGAATGATCGGTACCATTTCACGGGGACCCAGGGAACAGTTGACGCCCAGGGCATCCACACGCAGTCCTTCCAGCATGGCCACAACCGCCTCGACGGATGCACCGGTCAGCAGTTTGCCGTTCTGATCAAAGGTGACGGTAATGCATACAGGCAGATCGCAGCTTTCCTTTGCGGCAAGCACAGCTGCTTTTGCCTCATAGGTGTCATTCATTGTTTCAATCAGAACAAGATCGGCGCCGGCTTCAGCACCTGCATTAATAGTTTCTGAAAAGATGCCCACGGCTTCTTCAAAGCCAAGATCTCCAAGCGGTTCCAGCAGTTTTCCGGTCGGTCCGATATCAATGGTGATATAGGCGTCTTCCCGGCCGGCTTCAATCCGGGCTTCTTTTGCCAGTTCCACACCGGCTTTGACGATTTCCGTGACATTGTCCGGATAGTGAAGACGGTTGGCTCCGAATGTATTTGCGTTGAACACATCGGTTCCCGCGTTCAGGTAGCCTTTGTATAATTCTTTGATTCTGTCAGGATATTTCAGATTCCATGTTTCGGGAAGTTCGCCCCCGCGAAGTCCCATTTTCTGCAGGATTGAACCGGTTCCGCCGTCAAAAAAGAGCCATTCTTTTCCTAAGCGTTCGAGGAATTTCTTTTTCATATGTCCTCCTGTTGGCGGTATTCACATGTCGGTGACATATCGCACGCATCGCAGTTCCTGTCACTTTCATCCTGCTTTTCCTTTGAAAGACCGATGAAGGCAGTGACGGATTTGAACGGTGTCATTAACATACTTTCATTGAGGGTTAAGCCGATTTCCTTCGGCAGGTTGATCAATGAGAAAATCAGCTTCTGTGTTTCCAGTTTGAGATCCCCGTAGCCCGGTGAAAAGCGGGGATGGCAGTAAAAACCGTTTTCTTCTGCATTCCTGCGGATTTCTTCATTGACTTCATCGCATACTTCTTCAATCATCGCCGCGCCTGCAGCCTGCAGGACTGCCGCATGGGCCATGGAGATGACATTGTATTTTGCGATCAGTCTGTCCACTTCCGCTCCCAGCGTGCATGCCATGATCACAATCTCAGAACAGCCTTCCAGATTTTTGGCAAGATTTCTGCTTTCGATGACTTCGGAATCAATCACCGGAAAACCGTCTTTCCATGATAACGGAAGGCGGACATAAATATGGCGCGGCACTGCTGCTTTTTCCAGAAGCGCGACACATTCTTCAATGAGCTCATTCATCGCTTCACTGTCCCGCTTCATTCCAAGATAGCGTCTGATTTCTTTTCTGCTGATATTCATTTGAGAATTTCCGAAAGGTTGTTCATGATGCCTGCAGCCACATCCGACTTATTCATGGAATAAACATGAATATTCTTCACGCCGTTGGCGATCAGATCGATGATCTGCTCTGAGGCATAGACAATGCCGGCCTGTTTCATTGCGGAAGGGTTATCCTTGAATGTATCGACAATGGCGCGGAAGCGTTCCGGTACATTGGTTCCGGAAAGGGCGACACTGCGGTCGAGCTGCTTCGCGTTTGTGATCGGCATGATGCCGGCGAGAATCGGGACATTGATTCCGGCCCTGCCGGCTCTGTAGAGGAAGTTATAGAAAATGTTGTTGTCAAAAAACATCTGGGTGGTCAGAAAATCGCATCCGGCGTCAACCTTGGCTTTGAGACCTTTGAGATCGTCGTTCTTGTTGTAGCTTTCGGGATGGCCTTCCGGATAGCAGGCTCCTCCGATGCATACATCGCTTCTGCTTTTGATATAGGCAATCAGATCGCTGGCATGGGTGAAGTCGGTTTCGATTTCACCGCCATTAGGCATATCGCCGCGCAGTACCATGATGTTTTCGATCTCTTCACGCACATACTGATCAATCATTCTGTCCGCATGTTCTCTGGATGATCCGACACAGGTCAGATGGGGCAGAACGGTGACGCCCGTCTCTTTTTTCAGATCGGCTGCCAACTCTGCAGTAAATCCGGCAGTGCTGCCGCCTGCACCATAAGTGACGCTCATGAAGCTGGGATGCAGATCCGCAATCGCTTCAGCCGCGTTTTTAACAGCTTCAAACTTTTCCGCTTTCTTGGGCGGGAATACTTCAAAGGAGAGGGTGATTCTGTCTTCATTCAGAAGGTCAGTGATTTTCATTTGCTTTTGCCTTTCCTGCCTTTCTGCGGGCATTGAATTCTTTCAGTTCTTTCAGATCATACGGTGTTTCCTGATAGACGAAGTAATTCAGCCAGTTGGAATAAAGCAGGTTGGCGCTGGATCTCCATGTGCATACAGGCTCTTTTGTATCATCGTCATCGGGATAGTAGTTGTACGGCACATGAATCGGAAGTCCGGCATTTTTGTCGCGGAGATATTCTTTTTCCAGGGTATCGGGATCGTATTCGGAATGGCCGGTGATGAAGATCTGCCGTCCGCCGTCAGTTGAAACGGCATAGACGCCTGCCTGTTCGCTTTCGGCAAGGATTTTCAGCTCCGGTGTATTGACGATATCTTCACGTCTGATTGCTGTATGGCGGGAATGAGGAACCATGAAGGTATCATCAAATCCTCTGAAAAGGATGGATCCTTTATGTGTGACCTTATGCGGGAATACCCCGAACATCTTTTCATCCAGAGGAATCTTTTCAATTCCATAGTGATAATACAGGGCTGCCTGGGCTCCCCAGCAGATGTGGAAGGTGCTGTGGACATGGGTGGTAGACCATTCCATGATTTCGCACAGTTCATCCCAATAGTCCACTTCTTCAAAAGGAAGGTGCTCCACCGGCGCTCCGGTGATAACCATGCCGTCATAATTTCTGTCTCTGACTTCATCAAAGGTCTGGTAGAAAGCGACCATATGTTCAATCGGCGTGTGCTTGGGCTGTCTGCCGCTGATGGTCAGCAGTTCCATTTCCACCTGCAGAGGTGTATTTCCCAGTAACCTTGCCAGCTGTGTTTCAGTGACAATCTTTAACGGCATAAGATTCAGTACAAGAATCCGCAGCGGTCTGATCTGCTGGCTTTCGGCTCTGGTTTCACGCATGACAAAGATATTCTCGGATTCAAGAACATCGGCTGCTGGAAGTTCATTCGGGATTCTGATCGGCATAAATACGGTCTCCTTTCAAAAACATCCCTGATGCATGTCGGCATCAGGGTATGTTCACTTTCATTTAACAGTCATAAACATACAAAAGGATGCCGGCATGAATTTCCGGGATGCACATTCGGTTTTGTCTGAACGCTGTTTTTTCCATCTTATTCCTCTTGCGTGTTACCAACTATATTAAATGTTGATGCATGTAAAATCAAACGGATCGTACAAAGGATATTGTAGCGGAAAATGCGCCGGAAAAGCATTTCGGGGCAAGTGGATTAACCGATAACCGGGTATAGGTTTAATATATAACAGGAACATCTTGTTCAAAACGGACAGGTCATTCAGAATGGTGACATGCAGAAATGGCATGTATGCGGGAGGATGCAGGTATGACAATTCAGCAGATTTATTACGCAATCGTGATTTCGGAAACAGGCTCTATAAACAAAGCTGCCGAAAAGCTTTATATTTCCCAGCCTTCTCTGACCAGCGCCATCCAGGAACTGGAAAAGTCGGTTGGCATTCAGATTTTCAACCGGACCGGAAGGGGAGTGACACTGACCAATGACGGAAAGGAATTTCTCCTTTATGCAAGGCAGGTCTATTCCCAATACGAACAGCTGCAGGACAGGTATTCGGGAAGCGAAAAGATCCGCAAGAAGTTTGGGGTATCCACCCAGCATTATTCCTTTGCGATCAAGGCGTTTGTCGAAATGGTCAAGAAGTTTGACACCACCGAATATGAATTCGCGATCATGGAGGAAAGAACCAGGGAAGTCATTGATGACGCAGCTTCAGCCCGCAGCGAAATCGGTATTCTGTATCTTTCGGATTTCAACCGCTCCGCGATCAATAAGCTGCTGCGCACAAACAATCTTGAATTCCATCATCTGATTGACTGCCAGGCATATGTATATATTTATAAGGATCATCCGCTCGCAAAAAGAAAATCCATCCGCCTTTCCCAGCTGCAGGAATATCCGTGTCTGCAGTTTGACCAGGGAGACAGCACATCGTTCTATTTTGCGGAAGAAATTCTCAGCACCAACGAATATCCGAGAATCATCAAAGCCAATGACCGGGCAACCATGCTGAACCTGATGGTCGGACTCAACGGCTATACCTTATGTTCCGGCATCATCTGCGAAGAACTCAACGGCGATGACTATATCGCGATTCCTTATAAAGAAGATGATGACAATCCCAACAGCTATATGGAGATCGGATATATCACCCATAAAAACAGTATTCTTTCCGAAGTCGGTGAAATGTATATCGAAGAACTGCAGAAATATCTTTCCACAGTTGAAAAAGGAAGAAAGAAAAAGAAAACAGCCGCAAAGCAGCTGTAATCACACACAGGAGACAGATGTCTCCTGTTTTATTCTTCCAGAGGCGCGTTCTGATCGATTGTCCGTACAACTTTTGCCGGAATGCCTGCCGCAAGACTGTTATCGGGAATGTCTTTTGTGACAACGGCACCGGCCGCGATCACGCATCCGCTTCCGATCGTGACACCGGGCATGACACTGACATTGGCACCGAACCAGCAGTTGTCTCCGACTTTGATCGGCAATGCTTTTTCAAGACCCTGATTGCGGTATTTGTACTGCAGGGGATGGGCTGCTGTATAGAATCCGCAGTAAGGACCGATAAAGCAATGGTCGCCGATTTCAATTCCGCCGCCATCCATCAGGTAGCAGTTCGCATTGATGAAGACATATTTTCCGAGTTTGATATTCGGACCGTAATCACATGTAAACGGCGGGACAAGGGCGAAATTTTCCGGTACATAGCCGAGCAGTTCTTCAATGACTGCATACATTTTCTCTATGTCCATCGGATCGGTCATATTCAGTTTTGTGCAGAGGGACATTCCGCGCATGCGCATTTCACCGATTTCGGGATTGTAATTGGCATCGTACCACATGCCGGCTTTCATTTTTTCGATTTCATTCATGGATATTTGTTTCTCATTCTGTTTAAAAACTGTGGAAGGTTGGTTTCATATGGTCGAATGTGCAGAATTCCGTAAATCCGATTTCATCTCTGAGAATCTGAACGGCATCCTCCATATGGTCGGCGAGCATATTTGCGTTATGGGCATCGGAGCCGATGGTCAGGACCTTTCCGCCGAGATCTTTGTAAAGCTTTAAGATGGCGCGGGAAGGCTGGGTGTCGGTGAGTCTGTATTTCCAGCTGGAAGTATTCAGTTCAATGCCTTTGCCGTCTTTGATTGCCTGTTTCAGGATTTCGGCCACCATGTCTCTGACATTTTCGAACGGATAAATACCGTTTTCGTCATAACGTACAATCAGATCAAGATGGGCAAGAACGGAATAGTCTTTGAAAATCTGCTGGACGTTATAGATTTCCCGGTAATACTCTTCGTTATATTCCTTCTGTGTCTTTCCTCTCTGGAAATCCTGTGTCCAGAATTCCAGATTGTTTACCTGGTGCATGGACAGCAGGACAAAATCCAGTTCATTCTTCCATGTGTCATAGAGTTTCCGGAACTGGTCTGCCGTGATTGTCTGGATGCCGAATTCCAGGCCTTTTTTAATCACGAGCTGTCCTCTATAGGTTTCTCTCATCCGGTCGATCTTGGAAAAGTATTCCGGATAATTGACGTTGGCACAGGGATCCATCTGATCCTTTGCTGTTCCGACGCCGTCTCCGCCTCTCCAGACGATATTGCCGTCCGACCAGTCCTTTTTGATGCCGTAGTCGACGTGATCGGTGAAACAGATCTCATCAAGACCGAGTTCAATCGCTCTTTCGATCTGGTTTTCCATTCTTTCCCTTGAATCATCGGAAAATTCACAATGTAAATGATAATCTGCGCGCATATGCATACTCCTGTTTCTGTGCCTTCTTTTCAGGGAAGAAGCACTTTTCGGAAAATTCATTCCTCCATTATTATATCGGAACAATCTTTCACATGATATGATGGAGACGAGGTTTTGATCATGAATGAAAAAGAACTGAAAATACTGGACAGAGCAATTGCTTATACATCTTCTCTTGCAAGAGGAGTCAATCCTCTGGATAACCGTAAAGTTTCCCCGAATGATGTTGTGAATCAGGAAAAGATTCATACCTATCTTGAATATGTGGAACAGATTCTGAAGAAATACCGCTATGAACAGCTGAATCCGGTTGTTGTGGTGAAGAACAGCCTTCCCTTCGGAATCACAAGGGAGCAGCTGAAGAATTATACCTATTCGGAAGAACCGCTGACAGCCAGCGGCTTCTGCGCAAAACTCGGCGATCTGACAAACAACCCTGCTATGAGCCGCCCGCGTCCGCAGGATATCAACGCATGGCTGATACAGGAAGGCTATCTGCAGGAAATTGAATATCTCGGCAGAATTGCCAAGACTCCGACTGAAAAGGGAAAAGAAAACGGAATTCTTGCGGCAGCGGCAGTGAACCAGAAGAATGAAGCCTACATCCGTCTGACTTTCACACCAAAGGCACAGCAGCTGCTTCTGAAAAACATCTACGAGATTACGGACAAAAACGCGGCAGCGAAGAAAGCTGCGGCGGAACAGGCTCAGCCATCTGAACCGAAAGAATAAAAACAGGAGACGCCGGCTTGGCGTCTCCTTTACTGAATGCTGTGTTTATGCGGCTTTTTTGATGTCGGTGAAGTCGGCACCGTTTGTGATTACCACAATAACGGTATCCGGATGGCCGGCATTCTTGATTTCATTGCGGTCGAAATGCAGAAGCTTATCGCCGGCTTTGATTTCCTGATCCGGCTCGACATATGCTTCAAATCCGGTTCCGTTCATCGCAACGGTATCGATGCCGACATGGATCAGTACTTCAATTCCTGTATCCGAGGTGATGCCGACTGCGTGCTTTGTCGGAAACAGCATTGTGACTTTTCCGTCAAACGGCGCATAGACGGTCTCACCGGTCGGCACAATTCCGATGGAAGGACCCATGGTTTCTGCCGCAAACATCGGATCGGCAATCTGTGAAGCGGGAATGATTGTTCCGGCAACCGGCTGAATGACAGTTCCTTTTTCAGTTGTGATCGCTGTTTCATTGGGAACTGTTTCAACAGCTGCAGGGCGGTCCGCTTCATCCGGATCTTCTTTCCATAAAATCCATGTCAAAGCGAAGGCAATGCCTGCGGAGATTAACAGAACGATTGTATAGCCGGCAGGGTTTTTCGCAATCAGGTAGCCCGGAATACCGGTAACGCCGTTGGAAACAGCACCGATCTTGAAGATCGCACCGAACAGGGCGCCGACCGCGCCGCCGGCAGCCGCGAAGATAAACGGCTTCATCAGACGAAGGTTGACACCGAAGATCGCCGGCTCGGTGATACCGAGGGAAGCGGAGAGGGCGGAAGGAATCGCAACCTGCTTTGTCTTGGAGTTTCTGGTCTTGAGACCAACCGCAAGACAGGCGCCGAACTGTGCGAAGTTGGCAGCGGAAGCGATCGGCATCCAGGTGTTGAGCGCTCCTTCATAAGCACCCAGCATACCGAGTTCGATCGTGTTGTACATATGGTGCAGACCCATGACAACGGTCACCGGATAAAGAGCACCCATAATGCATGCACCGATCGGATTTGCGACAAGAGCGGTAGCCGCATTGAGAACGATTGTTTCAAGTCCGGAGAAGATCGGGCCGATGACCATGAATGTCGCAAGTGCGGTTAACAGAACTGTGCAGAGCGGTGTGACAAAGAGGTCAATGACTTCAGGAACAACGCTGTGCAGTTTCTTTTCGATCTTCGCCATCAGCCAGATGGAGATGACAACCGGGATGACATGGCCCTGATAGCCCAGCTGGTTGATCTGGCCTAATACATAGCCGCCGATTTTGATTCCGTCTCCGAACAGATACCATTTTTCAAAACCTGCAGCTGCGTTCCAGCCGTTGGTGAGAGCGGAATGAACCATCATCAGGCCCATGACCGCGCCGAGGAATTCATTTGCGCCGAAGACTTTGGCGGAAGAGATTGCGACAAGAACCGGCAGATACGCAAAGGCTGTATTTGCGGCCATATCCAGGAATCCGAACCAGTCCGAACCCTTGAATGCGGGAATCGCGTTTCCGAGCGCTTCGACAAGGCCCATCATCAGACCTGCAGCGACGATTGCGGGAAGAATCGGGACGAAGACATCGCCCAGTGTTTTGACAAGACGCTTCCACCAGGGCATGTTTGCGGCAGCGGCTGCCTTGACATCGTCCTTGGAGCCTGCCGCGACGCCGGAAACATCAATGAATTCATCGAATACTTTGTTTACTGTTCCGGTGCCGATGATGATCTGCAGCTGACCTGCATTTGAGAAAACGCCCTGTACCCCTTCGACGTTCTCCAGAGTTTTCAGATCAACTTTGCTGTTGTCCACGATCGCAAGACGCAGACGTGTGGCGCAATGTGCAGCGGAGGCGACATTTTCTTTGCCGCCGAGAGTCGCGAAGATCTCTTCCGCGCACTTTCTGTAATTGAGTGCCATGATACTATCCTCCTTATTTCCGGATACAGGGAAAAACAAACCGCGTAAATAGTATTTCTGCGATACTGGGGCATATGATCTGCCATGGGATGTATTTCCCTTACCGGTTTCAATGAATTCATTTTACTACTGATTTGCATAAATTCATGTACCTGAACGGAAAATGATGATAAAGGTTTGTTATGTGTATCAGAATCATGGCAGAAAACGTTATTTTTTTATGGAAGGAACGGAAGGAAGAATGCCCGGTATGGCCGGGGGATCATATGGAGAAAACAGAAATGTGAAAATCTGATGAAACGTTTCAAAAAAATGGCCCTAAATGCATGAAGTTTCCCGCAAACACTGTTCTTGTTTCTGAATCCTCTGCTAAAATAAAAACAGTTATAAATCCGTGGGAAAACGGATAGAAAGGAAAATTGCATTCTGAAATGAATGCAGGGGAGAAAACAACAATGCTGTATGGAACATTAGAAGCAGGCGGAACCAAAATGCTCTGCGCAGTCGGCAATGAAAACGGAGAAATTCTGGAACGTATTTCCGTGCCGACAAGAACACCTGAGGAGACAATGCCTCCGATCATCGAATATTTCAAATCCAAGGACATCGTATCTCTCGGTATCGCATGCTTCGGACCGATTGATCTGCACAAAGATTCCGAAACTTACGGATATATCACATCCACACCGAAACCGGGATGGGGCAACTACAATATCGTCGGCGCTCTGAAAGAAGCGCTGAATATCCCGATCGGATTCGATACAGACGTCAACGGCTCGCTGCTCGGCGAAATGACATGGGGCTGCGCACAGTCTCTGACAGACGCTGTTTACCTGACAATCGGTACAGGCGTCGGCGCCGGCGTCATGACAAACGGCAAGATGCTGCACGGCATGCTGCACCCGGAAGCAGGACACATTCTGCTCAAAGTCCGTGAAGACGATACATATAAGGGACACTGCCCGTTCCACGGCAACTGCCTGGAAGGCATGGCAGCCGGACCTGCAATCGGCGAAAGATGGGGCAAGCCGGGAGCTGAACTGACAGACAGACCGGAAGTCTGGGATCTTGAAGCTTACTACATTGCGCAGGCTCTTGTTGACTACATCATGGTTCTTTCTCCGCAGAAGATCATTCTTGGCGGCGGTGTCATGCATCAGGAAAGCCTGTTCCCGCTGATCCGCAAGTATGTTGCAGAGATGATGAACGGCTACCTCAAGACAAAGGAACTCGAAGATCTTGACACATACATCGTTCCGGCAAGCCTGAATGATGACCAGGGCCTCATGGGCGGCATCAAGCTCGCTATGATGGCTGCTGAAGAATAATTATCAGCTTTTCTCATAACAAGCGCTCAGTCATGGGCGCTTTTTAAATTGCACAGTATCATGTATGATTTTTACAGAATCATTTTCTTTTTCACATCATGCATGATCATTTTATTCTGAATACGGGAGGGCTTGTATATGACAGCTGAAGAATTCAGACTCCAGATGGAAAACTGCAGAGACATGGCCAATCTTTCAACGCGCAGCTCCAAAGAAGAAATCCGAAACAGACTGCAGGAGCTATGCGAAGGGAAAATCCCGGATACGGATGATCTGCTGATGCTGGCGGAAACATTTGAATATCCCATCCGGAATGTGATGAACGTGCTGTACGGTTCATATCCATTTATCAATATGAGATATCTTCAGCAGTGCATCGAACAGGAGGATATCCGTACCCTGCATCTGATTGCCGCTACCCGCATCATCCGCTTCAAAAATGATTTTTATATTGTGACGGCCGTCAATTCCATCAATGAAGACTGGAAAATCGATGCCGTTACGATTGCGTGCATCCGCGAACTTCTGCTGAAAAACGGATATCCGCTGACCGCAAACAGACTGTCCGGTCTTGAATCCTTCTACTGTCCCGCTAAACTGAAGGATGCCGTCTGCAGTGAGGACGATCTGAAACGGTATATGTTCGGTTCCTCTTTCACAGAGGCGGCGGTTCCTTCAGCTTTGACAGCCGCAATCTTCAATCATCTGGATGAGGAAGATCAGGACAGTGTTCTTTCCATGATGCTGGAAACCTTCCGCAGCGCGGAACCTGAAGTTCTGAATCCGTACACATTGATCCTGCATATGGATATACCGGGATACGGAAAGACCGGCGCGTTTGCGGACAGGGATATCTTCGGTCAGTTTCATACGGACAATCCGAAAAAACAGGAACTGACGGAACTGATTGAGAAAAACTATCGGTAGAAAAAGGCAATTTTTACCGGGTATTACTTTTGAAAAGTTTTACAAAAATTTACATTCTCTTAAGAAAAAGATTTCAAAAAATATTGAAAAGGCTTGCAAATCTGAAAATGCCATTTATAATGGCGCTAAAGCTGTGAAAGGAAGAAGTACTCCCGCAGAAGCTTTCAAGCGAGCCCTGGATGGTGGAAGAGGGTAAAGGAAAGCGGAAGGAACGTGTCCCGGAGCCGGTTCCCCGAAGCAATTGCCGAGAGGATACCCGTAGAAACCCGCGTTAAGGGAATGAGTGTCCGCAGTCTGACTGCGGGAATAAAGGTGGTACCGCGATGATTATGTCGTCCTTTGAGCGTCTGCTCGAAGGACGTTTTCATTTTTACGGAGGTGGAGAGATGCGAGAGCGACGAAGAAAAACGGATTCACTTACCTGCAGCTTCAATACCGGAATAAAAGAAAGAGGAGAAAAAAATTATGAATAAGGAAAACATCAAAAAGGTAGTTCTTGCATACAGCGGCGGTCTCGACACATCCATTATCATTCCCTGGCTCAAGGAAAACTATAACAACTGCGAAGTCATCGCTGTTTCCGGCAATGTCGGTCAGGCTGACGAACTGGAAGGCTTGGAAGAAAAGGCACTGAAGACAGGTGCTTCCAAGCTCTATGTTCTCGATCTCACAGAAGAATATGCCGATGAATATATTCTGCCCTGCTTAAAGGCAGGCGCTGCCTATGAGCAGTATCTGCTCGGCACCAGCCATGCAAGACCGCTGATCGCAAAGGGTCTTGTCGAAATTGCTCTGAAAGAAGGAGCTGACGCAATCTGCCATGGCTGCACCGGAAAAGGCAACGACCAGGTCAGATTCGAACTGGCAATCAATCATTTCGCTCCGGGCATGCCGATCATCGCACCGTGGAGAGAATGGGATATCAAGAGCAGAGATGAAGAAATCGATTATGCGGAAGCACATAACATCCCGCTGAAGATTTCCCGGGAAACCAACTATTCCAAAGACAAGAACATGTGGCATCTGAGCCATGAAGGTCTTGATCTTGAAGATCCGGGCAATGTTCCCCAGTATGACAAGCCGGGCTTCCTTGAAATGAGCGTATCCCCGATGCAGGCACCGGATGAGCCGACAGAAATCGAAATCGATTTCGAACAGGGCAAGCCGGTAGCGCTGAATGGGGAAAAGATGTCCTTCAAGGAAATGATCCTCAAGCTCAATGAAATCGGCGGAAAGAACGGAATCGGTCTTCTCGACATCGTCGAAAACAGACTTGTCGGCATGAAGAGCAGAGGCCTGTATGAAACTCCGGGCGGAACCATTCTCTATGAAGCGCACAGCTATCTTGAAAGCATTACACTCGACAAGATGACAGCTCATAAGAAGGCGGAACTGGCGCTGACATTTGCCGATCTGGTTTACAACGGACAGTGGTTCACACCGCTGAGAGAAGCATTAAGCGCATTTGTCGACAAGACACAGGAAACCGTTACCGGAAAGACAAAGCTGATTCTCTATAAGGGAAACATCATCAAGGGCGGTGTCTGGAGTGAATATTCCCTCTATAACGAAGATCTCGCATCCTTCGGCGAATCTGATTATGATCAGACGGATTCCGCAGGATTCATCAAGCTCTACGGTCTGCCGATCAAGGTTCAGGCCGCTATGATGCAGAAGAAAAACAAATAAGCATATATATAAAGGAAAGAGGTGTGCGCCATGGCAAAGATGTGGGCAGGAAGAACAGCAGGAGTAACAGAACAGATCGCGGATGATTTCAATTCATCCATCCGTTTTGACTCCCGCATGTACGTGGAAGACATCACCGGTTCCATCGCGCACGCCGCGATGCTGAAAAAGCAGAATATTATTCCGGCTGAAGCGGCCGATCATATCACCGAAGGCCTGAAGCAGATTCTGGAAGATCTTGAAAGCGGCGCTCTTGAGATCGATGAAACCTGTGAAGATATCCATATGTTTGTGGAACAGGTTCTGACAGAACGGATCGGCGATGAAGGAAAGATGCTGCATACAGCCAGAAGCAGAAATGACCAGGTGGCACTGGATATCCGGATGTATCTGAAAAAGAAAGAAGCGGAAATCGAAGCACTGGTAAAAGAACTGATTCTTGTACTGGCGGATTCTGCTGAAAAATATACCGAGGTCATCGTACCCGGCTATACCCATCTTCAAAGAGCGCAGCCGATCTTCTTCGGCCATTATCTGCTGGCTTACGCAATGATGCTGAAAAGGGATATCGGAAGACTGCAGGATACGGTAAAGCGGATGGATGAATCGCCGATCGGTGCCTGTGCACTTGCCGGTACAACCTATGACACGGACCGTGATTATGAAGCGCAGCTGCTTGGATTCTCCGGCGTATGTGCCAACAGCATGGACGCGGTAAGCGACAGGGATTTCTCTTTGGAAATGTTAAGCACACTGTCGATTCTGATGATGCATTTATCCAGATTTTCCGAAGAGCTGATTCTCTGGAGCAGCTGGGAATTCCGCTTTGTCGAACTTTCCGATTCCTTTACAACCGGTTCCTCCATCATGCCGCAGAAAAAGAATCCGGACATGGCGGAACTGGTCAGAGGAAAAACAGGAAGAGTCTATGGCGATCTGATGACATTGTTAACAGTCATGAAAGGAATCCCGCTTGCCTACAACAAGGACATGCAGGAAGACAAGGAACCGGTCTTTGATGCAGTGGATACAGTTATCATGTGCCTGAAGGTATTCACACCGATGATTGCCTCAATGAAGGTTCATGATGAAAAAATGATGAAAGCTGCCCAGAATGGCTTTATCAACGCAACGGATCTCGCCGATTATATGGTAAAGAAAGGACTTCCGTTCCGCTCTGCCTATAAGATTTCCGGACAGATCGTCGCTGACTGCATCGCGTCCGGACAGATTCTGGAAACACTTCCGCTTGCGGAATATAAGAAATACTGGGATCAGTTTGAAGAAGATCTCTATGATGACATCGATCTGAGAAACGCTGCAGACCGCCGGACCTCCAAAGGCGGCGCCTCCCGCGCTTCGATCAAGGAACAGATCGAAATGATCAGAAACACAATTAAATAAGATAACGAAAGGAAGGCACTATGACAAAGGTATTCATTGACGGCAGCTCCGGCACAACAGGACTTCGGATTCATGAGCGTCTGGGGGAAAGAAGTGACATTGAACTGATTACGGTTCCTTATGAACTGCGCCATGAGCCTGAAGTCCGCAGGGACGCGATCGCGAAGGCAGATGTGGCCTTCCTTTGTCTTCCCGATGATGCCGCAAAAGAATCGGCATCACTGGCGGAAGGACTGGATACGGTCATTATCGATACATCAACCGCACACCGTACAGCTGAAGGCTGGGTATACGGTCTTGCGGAACTGAAGGGACAGCGGGAACTGATTAAAAACGCGAAACGGATTGCCAATCCGGGCTGCCACGCAACCGGATTCATCCTTCTGGTTCAACCGCTTGTACAGGCAGTAATCATCGATGATGATCTCTTCCTGCAGTGCACTTCCTTAACCGGATATTCCGGCGGCGGAAAAAAGATGATTGCCCAGTATGAAGATGAAAACAGGGATCCGCTTCTCGATGCCCCGCGGTTCTATGGCTTAACACAGAACCACAAGCATCTGAAGGAAATGAAAATCATCTCCGCACTGAAAAATGAACCGGCATTCATGCCGGTGGTGGCTGATTTCTACAGCGGCATGGAAACAATGATTCCGCTTGACGGAAAGAAGATTCATGGAACGATGCAGGACATCATTGCCGTGTATGAAGATCTTTACCGCACACCGCTTGTAAAATATGAATCCTTCGCAAAGGACGGCATGATCTCCGCCTGCACAATGAAAGGCAGGGATGATCTGAAAATCCATGTCGAAGGAAATGAGGACCGGATTGTGCTGACCGCAGTGTTTGACAACCTCGGCAAAGGCGCAAGCGGCGCGGCGATTCAGAATATGAATATTGCGATCGGCTGCGATGAAACATACGGACTGACATTGGGAGAATGAAAATGGAATGGAAAGAAGGCGGAATTACTGCCGCAAAGGGCTTCAGAGCTGCCGGAATGAATGCCGGCATCCGGCCCGGAAAAACAAAAAACGATCTGGCGCTCATTGTCAGTGATTCATTATGCACAGCCGCCGGACTCTTCACCCGCAACAAGGTGAAAGCAGCCCCGGTGCTCCTGGACATTGAGACAGTCAAAAGCGGCAAGGCGAAAGCGATCATTGCCAATTCCGGCATTGCCAACGCATGCGCACCGCATGATATGGAAAACGCGCTGAAGATGCAGAAGGCTGCAGCTGACGCGCTTGGAATTGACCAGGCAGAAGTTCTTGTCGGTTCCACCGGCGTCATCGGCGTTGACCTGAATGTCAGCGCGATTGAAAACGCGATGCCTGAGCTGATCAGCCTGCTGAGCGATGAAGCTTCCGGTTCGGATGAAGCCGCAAAGGCAATCATGACAACTGACACAGTTAAAAAAGAACAGGCTGTTTCGTTTGAACTGGATGGAAAGACAGTCACAATCGGCGGTATTTCCAAAGGCTCCGGCATGATTCATCCCAACATGGGAACGATGCTGTGCTATCTGACAACCGACTGCGCAATTGACGCGATGACACTGAAGAAAGCCCTGAAGGAAGTATGCGATGTGACATTCAACCGGATTTCGGTGGATGGCGATACATCAACCAATGACTCCCTGATCATTCTGGCTAACGGAACAGCAGGAAACACGCCGGTTGAAGAAGGAAGCGCAGACTATGACATCTTCAAAGACGCATTGAAATCCCTGTGCACGGATCTTGCAAGAAGAATGGCGGCGGATGGCGAAGGCGCAAAGCATCTGATCACCTGCAAAGTATCGGAATGCGAAAGTGAAGAAAAAGCGGAACTGCTCGCAAAATCCGTAATCGGTTCTTCTCTGACAAAAGCGGCAGTATTCGGCTGCGATGCCAACTGGGGCAGAGTGCTCTGTGCGCTCGGCTATTCAGGAGCGGACTTCGATCCTTTAAAAACAGACATCGCCTTTGTTTCAGAAGCAGGATGCGTTCCTGTCTGCAAAGACGGCAAGGGCCTTGCCTTTGATGAAGATCTTGCCCTCAAGGTTCTGCAGGAAGCAGAAGTGATCATCGATGTGAACCTTCATGAAGGAAATGAAGAAGCGATATGCTGGGGATGCGATCTGACTTATGACTATGTGAAAATCAACGGAGATTACAGAACATGAAATATGACGGACTGACCAATCAGATCAGGGCACATGTCCTTGTACAGGCTCTTCCCTATCTGCAGAAATACTACGGAAAAACAATTGTCATCAAATACGGCGGAAACGCCATGACCAGCGAAGATCTCAAAGAGCAGGTCATGGAGGATATCGTACTTCTGACCATGGTCGGCGTGCGTGTTGTCCTGGTGCACGGCGGGGGACCTGAACTTTCCAGCCTGATGCAGAGACTCGGCAAGAAGCCGGAATTCATTGACGGCTTAAGAGTCACAGACAAGGAAACCATCGACATGGCACAGATGGTTCTGGCCGGCAAAATCAACAAGTCCCTGGTCAATCTGCTGCAGATGAAAGGCGGACAGGCAGTCGGTCTTTCCGGCATGGACGGCAGACTCATCCAGGCGAAAATCCGCGATCCGAAATACGGATATGTCGGCGATGTGACGGAAGTCAACGCCGATATCATCAATACACTGCTCGACAGCGGCTACATTCCTGTTATCTCCACACTGGGATGCGATGAAAAGGGCAACACCTACAACATCAACGGCGATACAGGCGCAGGCAGAATCGCTTCGGCAATCGGCGCTGAACGTTTGATCATGATGACGGACATCGAAGGCATCATGACCGACAAGGATGATCCCAATTCCCTGATCCCGAAACTGACGGTCAGCGAAGCGGAAAAACTGATGGACCAGAGAATCATTTCCGGCGGAATGATTCCCAAGGTCTCCTGCTGTATTGACGCACTGAATGACGGCGTCAAAGCGGCTGTTATTATCGACGGCAGAGTTCCTCATGCGACACTGATGGAAATTCTGACCGATGAAGGTGCAGGCACACTCATTTCAAAGGAGTAAAGAAGATGCAGATTAAAGAACTGGATCAGACTTATGTCGCTTCCACTTACGCAAGATTCCCTTTGACGATTGTCAAAGGAAAGGGATCGGTGGCAGTGGATGAAAATGGTGAAGAATATATTGATATGGGCTCCGGCATCGCGGTCAATCTGTTCGGCTACAGCGATGATACATGGCTGAAGGCAGTCACAGAACAGCTTGGAACCGTCCAGCACACATCCAATCTTTATTACACCGGACCGTGTGCGAAACTGGCAGAACAGCTCTGTATGAAAACCGGAATGAAGAAAGTGTTCTATTCCAATTCCGGCGCGGAAGCCAATGAATGCGCAATCAAGGCCGCAAGAAAATATGCGGCTGAGACAAAAGGCAGTGATTATTACACAATCATCACATTGAAGAACAGCTTCCATGGCAGAACCCTGACCACGCTTTCCGCGACCGGTCAGGAGCATTTCCATGAACTGTTCCAGCCGCTGACACCGGGTTTTGTCCATGCCGATGCGGATGACTGCGAAGGGCTGGAAAAGCTGGTGAAGGAAAACAAAACAGCCGGCATCATGATTGAATGCGTGCAGGGAGAAGGCGGTGTCAGAGCGCTGTCACAGGAATTTGTCAGCTGCATTTCCCGTCTGCAGAAGGAATATGACCTGGTTGTCATTGATGATGAAGTGCAGGCAGGCAACGGCAGAACCGGAAAACTGTATGCTTATATGAACTATGACCTGATTCCGGATGTTGTCACAACCGCAAAAGGAATCGGCGGCGGTCTGCCGATCGGCGTTACCATGCTTGGAGAAAAGGTAAAGGATATCTTCCATCCCGGCGATAACGGATCCACTTTCGGCGGCAATCCTGCTGTGTGCGCAGGTGCTTTAAGCAACATCGGCAGACTGGATGATGAGCTGATGAGCGAAGTCGTTAAGAAATCCAACTATCTTTTTGATAAACTTGAATCGGCAGAGAATGTGAAGCAGGTCAGCGGCATGGGACTGATGATCGGAATTGAACCTGTTAAAGGCAAAGCGGCGGACATTGTGAAGAAATGTCTTGAGAATCATGTGATGGTATTGAGTGCGGGCGGAAACAAAGTGCGCCTGCTGCCGGCTTTGAATATTCCGATGGAGCTCCTGGAAAAAGCCGCTGAGGTGATTGCGGACGCATTCCGGCAGATTGGAGAAGAATCATGATTAATCTGAAAGGCAGAGATTTTCTCAAACTGATGGATTTCACATCGGAAGAAATCCTCGGACTCATTGACTTTGCGGCGGAACTGAAGGAAAAGAAGAAAAAGGGTGAAGCGCACCGTCTTTGCGAAGGCAAGAATGTCGCTTTGATTTTTGAAAAAACCAGCACAAGAACACGCTGTGCTTTTGAAGTTGCCGCAAGCGATCTCGGCATGGGATCCACTTATCTTGGACCGACCGGTTCCCAGATCGGCATCAAGGAAACAATTGCCGACACGGCAAGAGTGCTGTCCGGCATGTATGAAGGCATTGAATACAGAGGCTTCGGACAGGAGATTGTTGAAGAACTTGCGAAGTATTCGGATGTCCCGGTATGGAACGGTCTGACCGATGAATTCCATCCGACCCAGATCCTTGCCGATATGCTTACAATCCGTGAACATTTCGGAAAGCTGGAAGGCATTAAGATGGTTTATATGGGAGATGCCCGCTTCAATATGGGCAGATCTTTAATGGTCGGCTCCGCGAAGCTCGGCCTGCATTTCACCGCATGTGCGCCGGAAGGATATTTCCCGGATGAGGAACTGACAGCTGAATGCAGAGCCATCTGCGAGCAGACAGGCGGAACCATCACATTCAGCAGCGATCCGCTGAACGCTGTCAAAGGCGCTGATGTCATCTACACAGACATCTGGGTTTCCATGGGTGAACCGAAGGAAGTCTGGGATGAAAGAATTGAACTGATGAAGCCGTTCCAGGTCAATAAGCAGCTGATGGAAGCGGCTGGCGAACAGTGCATTTTCATGCATTGTCTGCCTTCCTATCACAACCTTGATACAAAGATCGGAAAAGAAGTCGGCGAGCGCTACGGAATGGATGCGCTTGAAGTGACGGACGAAGTGTTTGAATCTGCCCAGTCGGTGGTTTTCGCGGAAGCAGAAAACCGTATGCATACCATTAAGGCAGTCATGGCAGCTACGTTATAAATTATGAAAAAGGCGTATCTGGTACTGTCCGACGGGACTGTGATGGAAGGCAAAAGATTCGGCGCTGACACTGCGTGCATCGGTGAACTTGTTTTCACAACCGGCATGTGCGGCTATATCGAAACCCTGAGCGATCCCAGCTACGGCGGCCAGATCGTCATGCAGACATTTCCCCTCATAGGAAATTACGGAATCATTCCGGATGACTTTGAGGGGAAACCCTGTTTAAAGGGATATGCGGTCAGGGAATACTGCGATACACCGTCCAATTTCCGGTGTGAGGAAACGCTGGATTCCTATTTAAAGAAAATGAACATTCCCGGCATCTGCGGGATTGATACAAGAGAAATCACCAGAAAGATCCGGGAATACGGCGTGATCAACGCCGGCATCTTTGATGAAATCCCCGAAGATCTTTCGGTCATTTCGTCGTACCGTGTTTCCGAAAACATCCTGTCTGAAGTCAGCTGCAGGCAAATCAGCGAAAAAAGACCGGATGAGGAAAAATATCATGTCGTGCTGATGGATTTCGGCGCGAAAAAGAATATTTCAGAAGAACTGCGGAAAAGAGGCTGCCGGGTTACGGCAGTTCCTTTTGATACGTCTGCGGAAGATATCCTTGCGATGAATCCGGACGGCATCATGTTAAGCAACGGTCCGGGCGATCCGGCGGACAATACCGGCGTGATTGAACAGATCGCAAGGCTTTTAGGCAAAAAGCCGATGTTCGGAATATGCCTGGGCCATCAGATGACTGCTCTTGCGGCAGGAGGAAAAACATACAAGCTTAAATACGGCCACCGCGGCGCAAACCAGCCGGTGAAGGATGTACTTGGACAAAGAACCTACATCACCACCCAGAACCATGGCTATGCGGTGGACAATGACTGTCTGCCTGAATCTGCCGTGATCCGCTATATCAACGCAAATGACGGTACATGCGAAGGTCTGGATTATCCGGATCTGAACTGCTTTACGGTTCAGTTCCATCCGGAAGCCTGTGCCGGACCGAAGGATACTTCATTCCTGTTTGACCGCTTTATTGCCATGATGGAGGAGGACTGATATGCCGAGAGATCTTTCAATCAAAAAGGTTCTTGTGATCGGCTCCGGTCCGATCATTATCGGCCAGGCGGCGGAGTTTGACTATGCGGGCGCCCAGGCATGCCGTGTTCTGAAGCAGGAAGGCATCAATGTTGTTTTAGCCAATTCCAATCCCGCCACCATTATGACCGACAGGCATCTGGCCGATGAGATTTATCTTGAGCCGATGAATGCGGAAACACTGAAGCGGATTATTGAAAAAGAAAAGCCGGACTCTCTTTTAGCAGGGCTGGGCGGACAGACCGGCCTGACCTTAGCGCTTGAATTATGCAAAGATAACTGGCTGCAGGATCATGGCGTCAGAATGCTCGGATCGGATATCACCGCAATTGACAGGGCGGAAGACCGTGAACTGTTCCGGGAAGCGATGCAGAAAATCAATCAGCCGGTTGTCGCGTCTGAAATTGCCGTCACGGAAGAAGAAGCGCTTTCGGCTGCGGAAAGAATCGGCTATCCGGTGATTGTAAGACCGGCATTTACCCTCGGCGGCAGCGGCGGAGGAATTGCAGGAACACCGGAACAACTGAAAGTCATTGCCCATACAGGTCTTGAACTTTCGCCGATCACCCAGGTATTGATTGAAAAATCAATTGCCGGATGGAAAGAAATCGAATTTGAAACAATGCGGGATGCGGTTGGAAATACAATCGCAGTATGTTCGATGGAAAATGTCGATCCGGTCGGAATCCATACCGGCGACAGCATTGTCACAGCGCCATGTCTGACGCTTGCGGACAGGGAATTCCAGATGCTGAGAAAAGCATCGCTGGATATTATTGATGAGCTCGGGATTGTCGGCGGCTGCAATGTGCAGATTGCCCTGAATCCGGAAAGCTTTGAATATGCCATCATCGAAGTCAATCCGCGTGTTTCAAGATCTTCCGCGCTGGCTTCCAAGGCAACCGGCTATCCGATTGCCAAAGTGACCGCAAAGATCGCACTGGGCTATACACTGGATGAAATCACCAATGAGATCACAGGTGAAACATGTTCGTGCTTCGAACCGGCTCTGGACTATGTGGTTGTCAAATTCCCGAAGTGGCCGTTTGACAAATTTGCCGGCTCCAGCAGAAGGCTTGGCACACAGATGAAAGCGACCGGCGAAGTCATGGCAATCGGCAATTGTTTTGAAGCGGCTTTGATGAAGGCGGTCAGAGGTGCTGAAATCGGTCTTGATACTCTGAATCATGTATCTCATGACAGCAGGGATATCAGAGAAAGACTGAAGGAACAGAATGATACCCGGATTTTCACAGTGTTTGAAGCACTGAAAACCGGCGTGAGCGTGGATGAAATCCATGCGATCACACTGATTGATGAATGGTTCCTGTACCGCTTAAAGAATCTGGCTGAATTTGAAAGCCGGATTGAAAAAGGACTCAGCGATGAAGACTATAAGGAAGGAAAGCGTCTTGGCTATCCGGATGACGCATTGAAGCGGATCAGCGGAAGAAAAGATCTTCCTGATTTCCATTATGTCTATAAGATGGTTGATACCTGCGCGGCTGAATTTGCGGCGGAAACACCGTATTTCTATTCCACAGCGGATTCGTATTGCGAATCGGAAAATCTGAAACGCAGCGGAAAAGAAGTCATCATGGTTCTGGGATCCGGACCGATCCGGATCGGCCAGGGCATTGAATTTGACTATTCATCTGTCCATTGTGTCTGGACATTGAAGGAAATGGGATATGAAACCGTGATTGTAAACAACAATCCGGAAACGGTTTCCACCGATTATGACACAGCTGACAGACTCTATTTTGAACCGTTATGTCCGGAAGATGTCATGAATATCATCCGGGTGGAAAAACCGTCCGGCGTGGTTGTGGCATTCGGCGGTCAGACCGCGATCCGTCTGACATCCTATCTGGATTCCCATGGAATCAGGATTCTCGGCACCACTGCCGACAGCATTGACCTTGCGGAAGACAGGGAACGCTTTGACGCGCTGCTCGAAGAACTGAATGTCATGCGTCCCAAAGGAACTGCGGTTCATACAATGGAGGAAGCGATCAAAGCTGCGGAAACACTCGGCTATCCGGTTTTGTTAAGGCCTTCCTATGTCATCGGCGGCCAGAACATGACAATCGCCCATGAGAAAGCGGATACGGTTGAATATATGGGCAGAATCCTTGCCCAGGAAATCGACAATTCCGTTCTGATCGATCAGTATCTGCCCGGCGTGGAACTTGAAGTCGACGCGATTTCTGACGGAATGGATGTTTTGATTCCGGGAATCATGGAACATATTGAAAGGGCAGGCGTGCATTCAGGAGACTCGATTGCTGTATATCCTGCCTACAATCTCAATGACCGCGATCTTGCAAGAATCATTTCCGTTTCTGAAAAGCTCACACTGGCAATGCGGACAAGGGGGCTTGTCAATATCCAGTATCTGATGTTCGGCGGTCAGCTCTATGTGATTGAAGTCAATCCGAGAGCCAGCCGTACGGTTCCTTATATCTCAAAAGTAACAGGTGTTCCGATGGCTGATCTTGCATCAAGAGTGATGGCCGGGGAAACGCTGGAAGAGCAGGGATACGGAACCGGTCTGTATCACACGCCGCCTTACAGCTGCGTGAAGGTTCCGGTCTTCTCCTTTGAAAAGCTGGATGACGCCAATTCCATTCTCGGACCGGAAATGAAATCAACCGGCGAAGCGCTCGGTATCGGAAGAACACTTCCCGAAGCACTGTTCAAAGGACTGACGGCAGCCGGCTTTAGGGTTCCTGACATGAGAAGAAAAGAAGAGAACGGCGTTCTGATCAGTGTGGACAGCTATGATTATCAGGAAATCCTGGATGTGGCGAAAAAGCTGAATGATCTGAAAATGAAGCTGTATGCGACACACGGAACTGCGGAAACCATCCGCACGATGGGAATTGAAGTGGAATCTGTCGCCAATGCGACCGACAGCAGACAGATCGAGGAGCTGATGGAATCCGGAAAGCTCAGCTATATCATCTATACCGGTGCTGTCAAAGACGCGACGATGGGCGATTTCACATTGCTGCACAGAAAGGCAATGCAGCTGAATATCCCGTGTCTGACAAGTGTGGATACCGCCAACGCACTCGCGGATATGATTGCCAGCAGATACAGCTTCCACAATACGGAACTGATTGATATCAATCATATGCGCACCCATCATGAGCAGATTGCCTTCACCAAGATGCATGACTGCGGCAATGACTACATCTTCATCAACAACATGGATGAAAGCATCACTGCCCCGGAATCCTTATGTGTTTCCTTATGCAGGCATCATTTCTCCATCGGTGCCGACGGCATTGTCCTGGTTGAAAAATCGGATATCGCGGATGCGAAGATGAGAAGCTTCAACAGGGACGGTACAGAAGGACACATGGCCGGAAACAATCTGCGGTGCATCGGCAAATATCTTTATGACAAAGGCATAGTCATAAAGGAAACGATGGATATCGAAACCGCGGAAGGCATCCGTACGATTCAGATCTTTACCAGAAACCATAAAGCCGGAACAATTTCCGTGGATATGGGAAAGATTGACTGGAACGCTTCTTCCGTTCCGGTTGTGACGGATCAGAAGGAAGCGGTCGATCTGCCGGTGACCATCGGCAAGAAAGATTACCGGATCACATGTCTTTCCATCGGCAATCCGCATTGTGTTGTTTTTGCCAAAGCAATTGATTCCATCAATCTGAAAGAGACCGGTCCGGAATTTGAATATTCACCGCTGTTCCCTGACAGGATCAATACGGAATTTGTCAGAGTCGTGGATCCGTATACACTGCGTGTGCGAGTGTATGAGCGCGGCAACGGAATTACGCTTGCCTGCGGAACCGGTGCCTGTGCGGCAGCCGCGGCTGCGGTGAAGCTTGGTTACTGCAGAGAAGGAACAGACATCACGGTCAAGCTTCCGGGAGGGGATATGTCCGTCCGCATTGAAAACGGATCGGCAGTCCTGACAGGCGGGGCTTCAATCGCTTTTGAAGGAACATTTGAATATTAGCAGTCAGGGAGGAACTGACGTTCTTCCCTTTCTTTGATCAGTATTACTGATGAAAACAATCGGATATTGAGATTTTTTAACGAAAGGCCGGTCCGTAAAATTAAAATAGGAGTGAACAGAGGAGGATTCAATGGAACAGTTTGAAATGATCAAAAAGAACTTCGGCTTCGGCTGCATGCGTCTGCCGATGAAAGACGGCGAAGTCGATCTTGAAGAAACAAAAAAGATGGTCGATACCTTTATCGAAAGAGGATTCAATTATTTTGACACTGCCCATGGCTATATCGGAGGCAGAAGCGAAAAGGCACTGAAAACATGCCTGACATCCAGATACCCGAGAGACAGCTATATTCTGACAGACAAACTGACAACCAGTTTCTTTAACAAAGAGGAAGACATCCGTCCTCTGTTTGAAAGCCAGCTGGAAGCCTGCGGTGTAGAATATTTTGATTTCTACCTCATGCATGCGCAGAACAGCGCAATCTTTGAAAAGTACAAGCGCTGCCATGCCTATGAAACTGCATTTGAATTAAAGAAGGAAGGAAAGGTAAAGCACGTCGGTATTTCCTTCCATGACAAGGCATCCGTTCTTGATCAGATCCTGACGGAATATCCGGAAATCGAAATCGTTCAGATTCAGTTCAACTATCTGGACTATGAAAGCGCGTCTGTGGAAGCACGCAAGGTTTACGAAGTCTGCGAAAAACATGATAAGCCGGTTCTTGTCATGGAGCCGGTCAAAGGCGGAAACCTTGTCCGTCTGCCGGAAGAGGCACAGAAAATCATCGATGAACTTCATGGCGGCTCCAACGCGTCCTATGCGATCCGCTTTGCGGCATCCTTCAAAAATATCCGTGTTGTCCTTTCCGGTATGTCCAATCTGGAACAGATGGAAGACAACCTTTCCTTCATGAGCGATTTCAAGCCGCTTAATGAAGAGGAAAAAGAAGCTTTGAAAAAGGTCTGCGATGTGTTCAATTCCAGGAATATGATTCCATGCACATCCTGCCGCTACTGCATTGAAGAAAGCAGCTGCCCGAAAAAGATCCTGATTCCCGATATGTTCTCCAATTACAATACAAAGAAAACATTCGGCGACTGGAATGCGGATTATTATTACAATAATGTGCTGACACTGAATAACGGCAAAGCTTCCGACTGCATTAAGTGCGGAAAGTGCGAAAGAGTCTGCCCTCAGCATCTGCCGATCCGCAGTCTCCTTGAACAGGTCGCAGCTGAATTTGAAGGCTGAAGTCATTGACAAAGAAAACAATTCGTTGTTATATAGGTACGGTCATTCAAGGACAGGAGACGGCATATATGAAACTCTTCAAAGCTGCACATATCCGAATGATTTACCCCGACAGAATATTTATTTTGTAATTTCAGGTTTCCCGAGGATTTGATTCTCCGGAAACCTTTTTTCAGAAAAAGGAGGATCCCATGCGAAGCATTATCGACATTCTTGATCTCTCAACCGATGAAATCGCGGAACTGGTACAGACCGCGCAGGACATCATCGCAAAGCCGGCTGATTATGCCGAAGTATGCCATGGAAAAAAGCTGGCAACGCTCTTCTTTGAACCGAGCACCCGCACAAGACTCAGCTTTGAAGCAGCCATGTATGAACTCGGCGGCCATGTAATCGGCTTCTCGGAAGCACAGAGCTCATCCGCAGCCAAGGGCGAAAGTGTGGCCGACACAGTCAAGACAGTCAGCTGCTATGCGGACATCATCGCGATGCGCCACCCCAAGGAAGGTGCGCCGCTGGTTGCGTCGAGAGCCGCAAGCGTACCGGTGATCAATGCCGGGGATGGCGGCCATAACCATCCAACCCAGACAATGGCGGACCTGCTGACAATCTACAGGGAAAAGGGCGGCTTTGAAAACCTGACCATCGGCGTATGCGGCGACCTGAAATTCGGCCGTACCGTGCATTCTCTGATCAACGCGATGTCCCGCTACAAGGGACTGAAGATGTATCTGATTTCCCCGGAGGAACTCAAGGTTCCCAGCTACGTAAAAAAGGATGTTCTGAAAAAGAAGGGCATTCCGTATGTACAGACAACAGACCTGGAAGGCGCAATGCCGGAACTCGATGTTCTGTATATGACAAGAGTGCAGAGAGAGCGCTTCTTCAATGAAGAGGATTATCTCAGACTCAAGGACAGCTACATCCTGACACCGGACAAAATGAAGAATGCGAAGAAGGACATGATCGTCATGCATCCGCTGCCGCGTGTCAATGAAATCAGCGTCGCAATTGATGATGATCCCCGTGCCTGCTACTTCAAACAGGTTCTCAACGGCAAATACATGCGTATGGCTCTGATTATGAAACTTCTCAAGGAGGCTGGAACAATATGAATATCGACTCAATTCAGAACGGAATCGTTATTGACCACATCGCTGCCGGCAACGGCATGAAGCTCTATGAACTTCTCGAACTGGACAAACTGGACTGCTCGGTCGCTCTGCTCAGAAATGTAGTGTCTCAGAAACTGGGAAAAAAGGACATCATCAAAATCGACCGTGAATTCGATGTGAATCTGGATCTTGTCGGTTTTGTGTCACCGGAAGCCACCGTTGTTGTTATTAAAAACGGTGAGATTGTCGAAAAGAAAAAGCTCGATCTGCCGGAAGTTCTGATCAATGTCATCCGCTGCAAAAATCCCCGCTGCATCAGTATGACAGAGCAGGAAATCGTTCATGAATTCCGCCTCAGCGACCGGGAAAACCGGGTTTACCGCTGTGTCTACTGCGAAACCAAAGCAAACTGATTTATACAGAATCACCAAAAAACATGAAGCACCGATCCGGGCAGGATTGGTGCTTTTTTTTTCAATGGTCTGAAGATTAAGATGATTGCCAGAATATTGTATTAATTTCATAAATAGTGTAAATTTACACTGCAAGGAGGCTGCTTGTATGGAAAGAAATACATTTATACAGATTATGAGTTCCCGTCTGAAACTGGTCCGGACCGAGTATGGCTTTTCACAGGATCAGATGGCAGCCGTACTCGGCATTTCAAAAAAGTCCCTCGTGGAAACGGAAAAGGGAAGACGTCCGCTGAGCTGGACGGAATGCGTCACGCTCGGGGCGGTATTTGCGCAGAGTCAGGTATTGCAGAATGAATTCGGAGGAGACCTTTCAGACATCATCACTGCGATCGCCTTTGGAAATACGCATGTGGAATATCCGCCTACCATGGGCGGCAAAGTCTGGTGGACACTGATTGAGGAACATAACGGATACCGGCTGCAGCAGAATATCATCTCCCGGCATTACCGGCTTCTCGATCCCCATGACGGACGGATGATGTCATCCTTTGATTATGAGGAAATCAGAGATTACATGCGTCAGACTGGAATTGAATGAAAAGGAAGTTCTGTTTATGAGCGAAACAGCAGTAAAAACAAAAAAGAAACATCCGGTAAGGATTGCCCTGCTTGTGATTGCGGCAATCGCCGTGTTTGCGTCGGCAATATTTTTTGCCAGTCAGGAAAATAATGAAAAATACATGGGCCATGGCTTTGATTATATGCATGGCTATTCTTCAACGGATTTCACCGGCTATCATGTCTATGATTCCGAAAAGCTTTACAGGCTGGATCACGAAGCTTCACTGATCATAGAAAACGAGGAGGATTTCCCGGTGCTCGATGGCGCTGAAGCCTGCTATCCGGTATACAGTTCCCTTGCATTGGCCGCGTATAAAAACATTGCGGAAATTGAAGCGGATTACAAAAAGAAAGCAGAAGAAAAGGTTGAAAGCAGGGACTTCAATAAAGATGACTATACATTGATGGACATCTACTATAACAACGGCAGATATGTATCCTTCACCAATTCATCCAACGGATATTACCGTCTGATTAACGGAGAAGCGGATATCATGATCGGCGCAAGACCTTCGCAGTCACAGAAGGATCACGCTTCCAGCGTCAATGAGCAGATTGTCACAACCCCGATCGGCAGGGAAGCGTTCATCTTCTTTACCCAGGCATCCAATCCGGTTGATAATCTGACTTCTGAACAGATCCGTTCGCTTTATCACGGTGATATCACAAACTGGAAGGATGTCGGCGGAAAGAATCAGAAGATCATTGCTTTCCAAAGACCGGAGGAATCCGGCTCCCAGGTGGCGATGAGATGGTTTATGGGCGATGTTTCTCTGGCAGATCCCAAGACCTTCGATATTGTCAATGTCGGTCCGATGGGCGGGGTTGTTACTGAGGTGGCTCAGTATAACGATGAAAAAGGCGCTCTGGGATATACATTCAAATACTTCCTGACCGGCCTTAATCAGGAGGAGAATGTCAAAATTCTTTCGGTTGACGGCGTGTATCCGAGTACGGAAAATATCAAAAACGGCACCTATCCGGCAGCGGTCAGCCTGGTTGCCGCGACGCTTGCGTCCAATGATAAGCCGTATGTAAAGAAGATGATGGAATTCATGTTATCGGATGACGGTCAGGAGATTATTGAGCAGACCGGCTATGCGGCACTTGCGGACAGGAATGTGACACCGACAGTTGAAAACGAACTGACGCTCAGTGAAAATGTTTTTGTGAATGGAGAAACCGGCGCAAAGTTCATTGTGTACGGAACTCTGGAAAGCGGCAGCCTTCTGAGATTTGAGCTGATTAACGGCGATACTGTGATCAAAGGCGGAATCAATCCGATGTATTCCGACGGCAAACGGCTTGAAAACCGCTATTGGATCTACAGCAATGAAAATGATATCGAAACGGAAATTGCCTATGATCCCGATACGGATTCATTTAAATTTGTTCAGACAGTCTACAATGACGGCGGGCGGGGAATTCCGGAGGACGGATCACTGTTTACAGCAGAATAAAACAATTGACCAAGGTCTTCTGAATGAAAAAAGAAGACCTTTTTTCCGGTCTTCTTCAGTCCTGATTGTATTCAGCCCAGTATGCATCTCCGTTTTCGAGCAGACGGCAGTAGACATCAATCACGGTTTCACGGAATGTTCCGCATACTTCTTCCAGATCAAATCGTGCCGGGATGATCCTTGTGACAAGATCGATTTCTCCCGCGATGCGAAGCGCTGTCTTTTCATCGCTCATCGGAATAAGCCCGAAAGCTGCTGTCCGGTAGGAATGGGAATTGCAGCAGATGATCAGATAGGTGCGGGCAAAATCCTTCCACTCCCTGATCAGAACATTATCCGCTTTTTCATCCAGAATGCAGAGCTGCTTCAGATTTTCACGCAGCTCTTTTTCTTTGGATTTCCGGTTGAGAAAACTGATTCTGTCATTTTCGCAGATTCTTATCATCATCCAGGAACGGATGAACAGATCGCTGCTGTCTTTTCCTTTGACGCAAAGGCGTCTGTTGAGAATTTCCAGACGTCTTCTGTCCTCTGCACTGTCAGGGTCTGCCCTGAGCTTTTCTTCAAGATATTCTTTCCGTTTGGAAAGAGACTCTTCGCGGTAATAGGATTCCGGCCAGTCAGAGAAGATCTCCGCTCTGTTTTCCGGTTTTGCCAGCATGGTCAGTTTCCGTATCCGTCCGGATTCTGAGACTGCCATCTCCATGCGTCTTTGCACATGTCTTCAAGATTCTTTTCCGCTTTCCAGCCGAGAACTTCATAAGCCTTTGAGGGATCGCTGTAGCATGTGGCAATGTCGCCGGGTCTTCTTGCGTCAATGACGTAAGGAATCTCTTTTCCGCATGCCTTGGAGAAGGCACGGATGATATCAAGAACACTGTAGCCTGTACCTGTTCCGAGATTGAAGATGTTGACGCCGTCCAGCTTCTTCATTCCTTCAATTGCCTTGACATGTCCCTTTGCCAGGTCAACGACATGGATATAGTCTCTGACGCCGGTTCCGTCCGGTGTGTCATAGTCATTGCCGAAGACATGAACTTCCTTCAGCTTTCCGGAAGCGACCTGCGCCACATAAGGAAGCAGGTTGTTCGGGATGCCTTTGGGATCCTCACCGATGAGTCCGCTCTCATGCGCTCCGATCGGATTGAAATATCTGAGCAGCATGACTGTCCATTCATTGTCGCTCTTCCAGATGTCAGTCAGGATTCTTTCCTGCTGAGACTTTGTTTCACCGTAAGGATTGGTTGTGATTCCCTTCGGGCATTCTTCTGTAATCGGAATGAATGCCGGATCGCCATAGACAGTTGCTGAAGAGGAGAAGACAATCTTTTTGCAGTTGTGCTTTCTCATGACATCTGTCAGCACGAGTGTGGACACGAGGTTGTTATAGTAGTATTCAATCGGCTTTCTTGTGGATTCGCCGACTGCTTTGTATCCGGCGAAGTGAATGACTGCATCGATATTTTCTTTTTCAAATACTTCGGTCAGTGCTTCTCTGTCGCAGATATCAATTTCATAGAATTTCGGACGTGTGCCTGTGATCTGTTCGATGCGGTCGATGACCAGTGCTTTGGAATTGTAAAGATTGTCAGCTACGATGACATCATAGCCGCTTTTGATCAGTTCAACGCAGGTATGGCTTCCGATAAAACCTGCACCGCCTGTAACGAGAATGCTCATATATAAACTCTCCTTTTTTCTACCGGTACAATCATATCACTGTTGATATGGAAGAATGTTTGATATTCCATGAAATAAGTGAGAACAAAGCATAAAACTTTGTTTCCGAAGCATCAGAAAACACTCTGTGTACTGTGTTTTACAGCTGTGAGCGATGAACGGCCTTGTCTGAAAGAAGACTGCGGTACATGAAAGCAATTGAAAGACATGCGCATGGAATGGTGATAACAAGCAGCCTGAAACCCTGTGCGTCCATGATTCCAAACGGAAGTACATACAGGCAGAATGCACAGGCAGCTGTGATCACAAGAGAGACAAGCATATGATGCCGCTGTGAAACAAGAACCTCCGGCATCGATAACGCGCAGATGATCAGAGATTCCGTGAAATAAAAGAGATAACAGTACGAAAATGCGTTTTTTTTAGTATACTAAATCTATGATTACAGAAAGACTGGATGAAATACTGAGCGGCGGAAATAAAGACAGCGCAGATTATCAGATGGCCAAATGGCTGAAGGATCATCTTGCTGTTATTTCAACGCAGACGCTCAAAGTGACAGCTGAGCAGTGCGGCGTTTCCGCCACAATGCTTTCCGGATTTGTTCATTCCCTGGGATTCGGGGATTACCGTGACTTCCGTGAAATGTGCCGTGAGTACGCGCCGAAGAGTGCGTACCGCCGTATCCTGTTTGACGATGAAGCAAGCCTGGCAGAGAATATCGAAACAATGACACAGAGAAAGGTCGATGCGATTCTCTACAGCACACAGCGTCTGGGACAGGATCGGATGCGTGAACTGGCATGGGCTGTTATCAAGGCAAAGAGGATTTATATTTTCGCCCAGGGCTATACAAGGCCGCTGGCACATTATCTGAGAACGGAACTGATGCTCTATGGCAAAGAAGTGGAGATCACTGACAGAGAGCTGGAAAATGATTACCGTCCTTCAAAGGATGACCTGTTCATTTTCCTGAGTATTATCGGTCAGTCATTCAGACTGAATCCCGAGATTGCGGTCAGGGTCAATTCCATCCGTGCCAATAAATGGCTGGTTACCTGCAATGAGGAACTGGAATTCAGCGGAGAGCGCTGGGTTGTACCGGCCAAAGACAGCGACTACAGTGAATTCTCACTGCATCACGCACTGGATCTGCTGCTTGCACTGATCCAGGAAATGGAAAACGAATAAGAGAGAACAGGCGGGAAACCGCCTTTCTTCTTTCTGTCAATCGGACTTTAAATCGTGTATCATAAAGACAGGAGGACATCTATATATGGATAAATATATTTGCCCGTGCGGATATGTCTATGATCCCGAAATCGGCGATCCGGACAGCGGTATTGAACCGGGAACAGCTTTTGAAGACATCCCTGAAGACTGGGTATGCCCCGTCTGCGGATTAACAAAGGATGTATTCACAAAGGCTGAATAATCTGCATAAGATGGAATCGCAGGATTCCATTTTTCATAAAAAAGAAGGAGAAAAAAAGGTATGAAAGTTGGATGTGTAAAAGAAATCAAAAACAACGAATTCAGGGTAGGCCTCACTCCTGACAATGTCAAAAGCTATGTCTCTGCCGGCCACACGGTCCTGATTGAAAAAGGTGCCGGTGTCGGTTCCGGATTCAAAGATGAAGAATATGAAGCAGCAGGCGCACAGATGGTTGATGAAGCGAAAGATGTATGGGCTGCTGTCGATATGATGGTGAAAGTCAAAGAACCGCTTCCGGAAGAGTATCCGTACTTCCGGGAAGGACTTGTTCTTTATACCTATTTCCATCTGGCAGCTGACCGGGAACAGCTGGATGCGCTTATTGACGGAAAGATCAGCGCTGTCGCGTATGAAACACTGCAGGAAACAGACGGAAGTCTGCCGCTGCTGGCGCCGATGAGCCAGATTGCCGGCCGTCTTTCCATTCAGGAAGGCGCGAAGTATCTGGAAAAGAAATACGGCGGCGAAGGCGTGCTCCTTGCCGGTGTTCCGGGAACTCCGAAAGCGCATGTCGTGATTCTCGGCGGCGGCACTGTCGGTATGAACGCATGCAGAATCGCGGTCGGCATCGGTGCCGATGTCACCATTCTCGATGTCAACCTGAAACGTCTGGAACAGCTGGACAACCAGTTCGGTTCCAGAATCCAGACATTGGTTTCCACAGAGTCCAATGTTGAAAAGGCAGTTCTCGACGCGGATCTTGTCATCGGATCTGTATTGATTCCGGGCGGTTCCACACCGAAGCTTTTCAAGAAGAGATTCCTGAAGGAAATGAAACCTGGCGCGGTATTCGTGGATGTCGCGATCGATCAGGGAGGCTGCGGAGAGTCCTCCAGAGTCACAACCCATGATGATCCGGTCTATGTTGAAGACGGTGTCGTTCACTATTGCGTCGGCAATATGCCCGGCGCGGTTCCCCGCACTTCCACAATCGCTCTGACAAATGCGACAGAACGCTATGGACTGCAGCTTGCGGCGAAAGGTCTCGAGCAGGCATGCAGAGACAGCGCAGTCATCGCTTCTGCTGTCAACACATACAAAGGATATGTCACATGCAGATCCCTGGCGGACAGCTATGATGACATTGACTATACAGACCTCAGCACATTGATCGCATGATCATCCGGAAATATACGGAAAACGATCTGCCGCAGATGATCGCAATATGGAATGAAGTGGTGGAGGAAGGCATCGCCTTTCCCCAGACGGAACTGCTCGATGAAGAATCGGGAAAGCAGTTCTTTCAGTCCCAGTCATACAGCGCGGTTGCCTGCGATGGCGGTACAGTCTATGGACTGTATATTCTCCATCCCAATAATATCGGCAGATGCGGCCATATTTCCAATGCTTCCTATTGTGTCCGTCCGGACTGCAGGGGAAAGCATATCGGGGAAATGCTGGTGAAGGACTGCATGAAGCAGGCGTATGAGCTTGGATTCAGAATTCTGCAGTTCAACGCGGTTGTTGAAAGCAACGTCCATGCCCGCCATCTTTATGAACGGCTTGGATTTGTACAGCTCGGCACCATTCCCGGCGGATTCCTGATGAAGGACGGGCATTATGAAAACATCTGTCCGTACTATCACATTCTCGATGACGCATTAAAATAAAAGGTGATCATCATCACCTGAACAGCCAATCCTGACAGACGGCAATTTTCATTCATGGAGGTATTAAGCAATGAAAATCATGACTGCGGATAACGAAAAACTCGCACTGGAGGGTCTGACAAGAACAGTGCAGAAGGTTCTGCCTTCGGTAGAAATTGTCTCTTTCCGCGATCCGGCGGAAGCTCTTGAATACGGAATGAAAGAAGAGATCGATATCGCTTTTCTGGATATCAATATGAATCCGGTAAACGGAATCGAACTGGCAAGACAGTTAAGAGAAGTCAATCCCAGGATCAACATCATCTTTACAACAGGTTACAGTGAATATACCGGCGACGCGATGAAGCTTCACGCCAGCGGCTATATCATGAAGCCTGTCACCATTGAAAAGGTGCGCAGGGAGATTGAAGATCTGCGCTATCCTGTTGCGGAAGAAACAGGAAAGAAGCTGTATGTGCAGACATTCGGCAACTTTGAAGCATTCGCGGATCAGGAGCCGCTCCGTTTCGCATATACCAAGACAAAAGAACTTCTTGCCTACCTGGTGGACCGCAAAGGCGCATTATGCACCAATGGCGAAATCATGGCGATCCTCTGGGAGGATGACGCGAGTGAAAAGCACACTTCCTATCTGAAAAACCTGAAGAAAGATCTCAGAACGGCTTTGGATATGAACGGCTGCGATGATGTTCTTGTGCGCAGACGCGGCATGATCGGCATTGTGCCTTCATCCATCGTATGTGATTATTATGATTTCCTGGCCGGCAAACCGGAGGCCAGGCAGAGCTATTGCGGTGAATATATGTCCCAGTATTCCTGGGCGGAATTCACGCATGCCGAACTTGAACGGATGGAAATGGATCTGTAACCAAAAGCAGACAGCCTTATGAAGACTGCCTGCTTTTTTCGATCTTTGTGAAAATAAGAGGATGCAGGAATACGGTATAGAAGCCGATGAGTATTCCCCGCAGAGCCGCGTTGATCAGTGTTCCGAGAACCGGTTCGCTCAGTTTTGTCAGAAGATAGATGGCTCCGACAGCTGCCAGTCCGCTTAGAAGTCTTGCGGTCTTTACGGAATAGGAACAGTCTGTTGAAAACCGGATCAGCCGGTGTTCCAGAATGCCGCCGGTGACGATGCCGGTGCATAAGCCTGCCGACAGCATATAATCCTTGAGCATTTCCTGCGGATCGACCAGAAGCTCTCCGTTTACATATTCCATGGAGTAGTTTTTCGTCAGTGCGTAATATGCACATCCTGCCTGGATCAGAATGAAGAGTGCCAGGAAGAGATATTCGAATTTATCGTATTTATCCAATGTCCTGAAAAAGAATCCGCACATCGGAATCATCAGCAGTGCCAATGCCATTCCGACAAGCACATCCTGCGGTGTATGAACACCCAGATACATCCGTAAGAATCCGGAAAGCAGAATCAGAAGCACAAGCAATATGCTTTTTTTCGGCTCCTTTTTCCGGTATTCATAAGCCAGTTCGCCATAAGCAGTAGCGGCTGTCTGGGTGTGGCTGCTCGGGAAGGAATAGCCGGTCGCTGTTTTCTTTGCCTGGGCAGAGGGCTGAATGCGGCTGTCAAGAATCCATGGCCGGTTGACCGCCATTGTGACTTTTACAAGCTGATTCAGAAACAGGCTTCCGGAAAATACCGCCAGCATGATCTGACCGCGTTTCTTGTTCATGCACCAGTAGGCGATAAACGGCAGAACAATCGCGATGCCGGAGATCACATCCGAGAGAGCTGAAACAATCATTTCAAATACAGGGCCGAGCAGAATCCGAAGTTCCTGCAGCCATAGCAGAACTGTTAAATCCATTTGATTTCTCCTGCATGTATTGTATTACAGATGTGTGAAAAAGATGTGTTTTCCGGCTGAAAACGCTTGCATTCAGAGGGCGTGAAAAATCTTTTGAAAAAGGTGTTGACATTCATTTTTAAAGTGCTATATTCATTCGTGCTGAAAGAAATACCGGGTTGAAAAATCCGGGTGAAATACAGCACTTAACTGACTGCGAAACCGCAGTCAGGCGATATACAAAAGCAAATCGATGACATCGTCATCGAGCGATATATACCGTTAAATCGATGGGAAACCATCGAGTGAAATACAGCAGCAAACTGACTGCAAAGATGCAGTCAGGCGAAATACAAAGACAAATCGATGACACCGTCATCGAGCGATATATACAGTCAAATCGATGGGAAACCATCGAGTGAAATACAGCTACAAACTGACTGCAAAGACGCAGTCAGGCGATATACAAAGACAAATCGATGACACCGTCATCGAGTGATATATAAAGGCAAACCGACGGGCTGACCGCCGGGTGAAATACAAAGACAAATCGGTGAATCACTCACCGGTCGATATATACAAAATACCGGGACCTGAATGCAGGTCCCGTTTTGATTTTAATAGCCGATGGATTTGTTTACGATGTTGTCCAGCGGTTCGCCCGCCAGATAATGAAGCAGATTGGTACGGAAGATGTTCAGCACTCTGTCATAGGTGACTTCGGCATTGAAGCGGCCGGAAATGTGCGGTGTGATATAGACATGTTCCGTATTCCAGAGCGGATGGTTCTTCGGAAGAGGTTCGGGATCTGTGACATCCAGGCACGCACCGGCAAGATATCCTTCCTTCATGATTTTCAGCAGGTCTTCGGTGACGACCGCGGTTCCTCTGCCGACATTGACGAGAATCGCGCCTTTCTTCATTTTTCTTAAGCGCGCTTCATCAAAGAGATGAATGGTTTCCGCTGTTTCGGGAAGGGAAAGAGCGACAATATCGCATTCCGGGAGAATTTCATCCATATTCTCCATTGTATACATGGCTTTGACATAATCCGGTGTCTCATGGACATTTCTTCTGACGCCGTATACCTCAGCGCCGAGCGCATTCATCTTTTTTGCGAATGAAGATCCGATGTCGCCCATACCGACGGAAAGAACTCTGGAACCGTCAACGGTTTTGACGGAACCGAGGTTGGTAAAGGAATGTTCCTTCTGGATTTCCAGATAGCGTGCCAGATTTTTCATGACCATGAACACGCATCCGATCATATGTTCCGAGATCGCGATGCCGTAAGCACCGGACGCGTTTGTCAAAGTGACGTTTTCATTCAGAGATGAATAGGTATTGGCTCCTGCCGAGTCCAGCTGCAGCCATTTCAGATCCGGAAGATCATTTACAAGATCAAGCGGAAGATTTCCGAGGATGACTTCAGCTCCGAGAAGTTCTTCACGGGTTACGGAAGAACGATCGATGAATGTGATATCAGCACCTTCAATGGAAGTGAAAAGACCTTTTCTGCTGTCAGGGACGGGAGTGGCGATGATTACTTTGGTCATAATATGAACCTCCAATGCGTTAATACTAACATGGAACCGTCAAAAATACTCTTTGTCCGCTATAATGGTTATACAGGATAGAAAAAAAGGAAGGGGGCTTCCATATGTTAAAAAATGTCAAATGGCTCAATATCGTTCTTTCGGTATGTGAAATTGCCGCAGGTGTGCTTCTGATTCTTTACCCGGCAGTCAGTTCGGATATCATCTGCTATCTGATCGGTGTCGGCGCATGCATTTTCGGTGTCATCAGTCTGACGCAGTATTTCCTTCTGAAAATCGAAGACAGTCTGTTCAGAGATGAATTTGTCAGAGGAATCATGGCGCTGCTTGCAGGAATTGTGATTATGGTCAACCGCGATATGATCATCGGTCTGATCCCGATCGCTCTCGGTCTGATCATTGTCTCAAGCGGCTTTTCCAAACTGCAGAGCGCGGTATGCGCATTCCGCATCCGCTATAACAAAGCTGCGTGGTTCGCAGGCCTGTCCGCTGTATCGATTATTCTCGGTCTTCTGATCATGTTTGTCTTCAGCAAAACTTTCGCCAAGGATCTTTTGTTCCGTGTAATCGGCGCAGGATTTGTCTACTGCGGTCTCAGCGATGCCATCACACAGCTGTTCTTAGCAGGCGGCTATACAGCATATGCAAAGGATTATCAGGCCGGAAATATTCCGAAGACTCCGGCTGTCCAGCCGGAAGCACCGGTTTATACACAGCCGGAAACACCTGCCGCTCCAATGGAAGATGAGCAGGTTCCGGAAGAGAACATCTTAAGTTAAAAAACTTTTCCTTTTGAGCTGAAAGGCATACAATATGAAACACGGAGAAAACTATGTATAACGATTGGCTCAAAATCGGTCCTGTGACCGTTCATGGATACGGCGTCATGATTGCGATCGGCATTCTGGCAGCCTTCTGGCTCTCGGAAAAACTTGCCCGCAGGCATGGTCTTGACGCGGAGAAGATGGATTCCTTTGTATTCTTTGTAATCATCTTCGGATATGCATGTTCAAAAATTCTTTACTGCATCACGGTATTCGATCAGTTCCTCAGCGATCCGTTTTCCGTTCTCGGCAGCGGCGGCTGGGTTGTCTATGGCGGCATATTGGGCGGAATCCTCGGCGCTTATCTTTACTGCAGAACGCATGGATGGGATTTTATCCGCCATCTGAATGTGCTGATTCCGTGTGTCGCTCTTGCACAGGGATTCGGACGGATCGGCTGCTTCTTTGCGGGATGCTGCTACGGGATTCAGACGGATTCCGCGATCGGCGTTTCGTTCCCGGTGGATTCCTTATGTCCCGTCGGCCATCCGGTCATTCCGACACAGCTGATTATGTCGGCAGGGGATTTCATCATCTTCTTCATCCTGATGCACAATCTGGAAAAAGGAAAGCATCCGGACAATACAGGAGCGATGTATCTGATTCTTTACAGTCTGGGAAGATTCCTGATTGAATTCATCCGCGGCGATATCAACCGCGGGTTCGTCGGCATCCTTTCCACATCGCAGTTTATCGCGCTCTTTGTATTCCTGGCGGGTGTGCTTCTGCTGATGAAAGGAAAAAACAATCTCAAAGACAGTACACAGGTATGACAGAAAATGTCATACTTTTTTCGTAAGAAATGCGCGGAAACGTACACCTGTAGAGGTGAAGGGAGGAAAGATGGAGGATAAAGGCATCATCGATCTCTATTTTCAGAGAGATGAGTCCGCAATCCGTGAAACGGATCAGAAATATGGACACTACTGTTTTACCGTTGCCTGGAATATTCTGTTTGACCGTGAAGATTCCCAGGAATGCGTCAATGACACCTACCGGAAAACCTGGGATCTGATTCCCCCGAACCGACCTGCCTTCCTGAAATTCTTCCTGGCCAAAATCACCAGGGGATTCGCACTGAACATGCTGAGAACACAGACCCGTGAAAAGCGGGGTGGCACACAGTATGATTCCGCAGTGGAAGAGCTGGAAAATGTACTTTCCGGCGGGCATAATCCGGAAGAGGAATTCCGGGCATCCGAGCTGGCGAAGGAACTCAACCGCTTTCTTTCCGGGCTGAAGGAAAAAGACAGAAATATCTTTGTCAGAAGATATTTCTATCTGGAAAGCGGAAAAAAGATCGCTGAGCGATACGGACTGAGTGAGAACAATGTAAATGTGATTTTAAACCGTACAAGGAATCAGTTAAGAGATCATCTGAGAAAGGAGGGATGGCTGTGAAACTGTCAGAAGCTGTAATCGAAGCAATGTCGGAAATCGACAGCAGATATCTGGAAGAAAGCGAAAGAGAACCGAAGAAAGCATTTGCCTGGAAACCGGTTCTGTCATTTGCGGCAGTCTTCTCACTGATCATGGGGCTGATTATCCTGCGGCCGATGTCTTCCAATTCCGGCGGTGCACCTGCTGCGCCTTTGACCGGAACATCCCTGTCAAATGAGAAAGCAGACACAGAAGCAGCAGCCGCGGAGGAAGGAAAGGATGATTTGACGGAATCTGCTGTCCTGAGCTTCCGGATTGATGAAGAGCTGTGGGATGCACTGGAAGATGTGAGCGATGATTCTGAAGTGACAGTCATCATGGAAACCATCACAGAGAAAGACGGTGTTCTTTATTCAGAAGAAGAAACAGTGACAATGACGAAGCAGGAAATCCTTTCGTTTGAAGGTGAAACAGGAAAAACATATATCTTCCATCTGGCACACGCAGATGAAATGGAGTAAGGAAACAAAAGTTCTCGTCGGACTGATCTGTGCGCTGGGACTCGGCGCATGCGCAAAGTCCGGGGGTTCAGCGTCAGTTTCGAACACGGCGATGTATGAATCATCGGATACAGCCGCTGCAGAAGTGACGGAAGAAAAGGCAGAATGGGCAGCTGATAACGAGTTTGTGAGTGAAGAGGAACACACAGACGCGGAAAAGCTGGTGTACAGGGGAGCCCTCACCATTCAGACCAAAGATTATGAAACAAGCACGGCAAAGATCCGGTCCATGATCAGGGAAATGGGCGGCTTTGTCGAAAATGAAGAAGAATATCTGGAAGGAAGCTATTACGTCAGAGAAGAGGAGCGCAGTCTGCATTCCCTGTTTCTGACAGTCAGGATTCCGACAGAGAAGTTCAATGATTTCATGAACGGAAGCGACGAAGCCGGCAATGTCATTTCCCGCAGCGCTTCCGCCGAAAACATTTCCCGCCGCTACAACGATGTGTCGGCACAGATCGAAGCATTGGAGAAACAGCAGACACGTCTGCTGGATATGATGGACAAAGCGCAGACCATTGAAGAAATGATCCAGGTTGAGCAGCGTCTTTCCGATGTGCAGTATCAGCTCAACAGCCTGAAAACAGACCGCTCCTCAATGGATACGGATGTGGAATACTCCACTGTGAATCTGACACTGCGCGAAGTCAGGGTATATACCGAAATCAATGAAGGATTCTTTGAAAGACTGGGAAACAGATTCGTATCGGGATTCACCGGATTCTTTGAAACCGTTCAGAGACTGATTCTTGCGATTGCCGGACTGGTGCCGTACCTGCTGATTGCGGCTGTTCTGTTCCTTGTGTTCAGAAAGAAAACTCACCTTCCCGGTTTCCTGAAAAAGTCCGGGAAGAAAAAGGACCCGCTGGAATAAAAAAAGAGACCAGCGCAGTATTGAAAACCGCGCTGGTTTTAAAATGCTTATTCGGCTTTTGCCGGAGTTTCTTCTGATGGAACCCCTTCTGCCGGAGTTTCCGGTTCTTCATCTTTATGGTGAAGGATTGCCATGAATTCCTCACCTGTGATGGTTTCTTTTTCGTAAAGATAGCGGGAGATTCTTTCAAGATCATCTGAATGATCTTCCAGAAGCTTTCTTGCCTTGGCGTGCTGCTCTTTTACGATCTTCACGACGCGGGCATCGATGTCAGCGGCTGTCTGATCGGAGCAGGCAAGTGTCGAGTCTCCGCCAAGATATTTGTTGCTGACTGTTGCCATGGCAACCATATCGAAGTCATCGGACATACCGTACATGGTGATCATTGCCCGGGCAAGCTTGGTGGCCTGTTCGATATCGTTGGAGGCACCGGTGGAAATCGTTCCGAATTTCACTTCCTCCGCGGCTCTGCCGCCGGTCAGTGTGGCAATCCGGTTTTCCAGTTCCTCTTTTGTATAGAGATAGTGGTTTCCTTCCTCCACCTGCATGGTGTAGCCAAGAGCGCCGGAAGTACGCGGGATGATCGTGATCTTCTGCACCGGAGCGCTGTCCGTCTGCAGAGCTGCGACAAGCGCGTGGCCGACTTCATGATAGGAAACACGGAGCTTTTCTTCGTCGGTCAGAATCGCGTTTTTCTTCTGATAGCCGGCGAATACGACTTCAATGCTTTCTTCCATATCCTTCTGTGTGACCACATTGCGGTTTTCACGGACTGCTCTGAGCGCTGCTTCATTGACGATGTTGGCAAGCTCCGCGCCGGAAGCGCCGGATGCCATTCTTGCGATCACGTTGTAATCGATATTTCCTGCGGTTTTGACTTTTGCCGCATGGACACGGAGTATTTCTTCACGGCCTTTCAGATCAGGAAGCTCAACCGGAACTCTTCTGTCGAAACGGCCCGGTCTCAGCAGTGCCGGATCCAGGGATTCAGGACGGTTGGTTGCGGCAAGAATCACGACGCCGTTATTTCCTTCAAATCCGTCCATTTCCGTCAGCAGCTGATTGAGCGTCTGTTCGCGTTCATCATTGGCTCCGCCGATCCCGCCGGTATTTCTCTTTCCGCCGATTGCGTCGATTTCATCGATAAAGACGATGCACGGCGCTTTTTCTTTCGCGTTTTTGAAGAGGTCGCGGACTTTGGAAGCACCCATACCGACAAACATCTCGACAAATTCCGAACCGGAAATGGAGAAGAACGGTACGTTTGATTCACCGGCAACCGCTTTTGCGAGCATGGTTTTGCCGGTTCCGGGAGGACCGACCAGCAGGATGCCTTTCGGCATTGTCGCACCGATGTGCTTATAGCGGGAAGGATCGTGCAGGTAGGTAACAATTTCCTGCAGATTTTCTTTGGCTTCATCTTCGCCGGCCACATCCTTGAAGCGGATTTCCTGTTCGGATCCCTGATAGACCCTGGCATTGGATTTGCCGAGATTGAACATATTTCCGCCGCTGCCTCCCGAGCGGTTCATCAGAACCCGCAGCAGCAGTGTCGCCGCTAAGATCGGGAACAGCCAGCTGACAAGAAGCGAGATCCATGGCGAAGTCTGTTCGATGATGTCCGCCTTGAATTTGACTTCATGTTCAAGCAGACGGTCGGTAAGACCCGGATCGTCGATCAGACCGGTGCGGTAAATCGTCTCATCGCCTTTTTTCTGGAAGAGAATCTGGTTTGACTGTACTTCGACTTCTTCGATTTCATCATTGAGTGTTTCCTTGATGAAGGTACTATAGTTTGTTTCGATTATCTGCGCCTGTCTCATCTGCGGCAGCATGAATAAGTTCAGCAGAACCAGGATGAGCATTACGATGGCGTAGTAATAGATAATAGGTTTTCGTTGTTTGTTTTTATCAGGCATGCAATCACCTCATTTCTGTTACAGGTTCCATTTTAGCACTAAAACGTCGAGAGTGCTAAATAATGCTGTGTGAAATTGTGTGAATTCGCAAATATTAAAAAACCTGCACACACATGCAGGCATGGATCATGATCTTGCGGCAGCCAGATTCAGCCGGATTACCTTTGTTGAAGTGACCGCGTCAACCGTGCCGTCTTCCGAAACAACAATTCCGATGAATTCCTGACTGAGCTGCGATCTTCTGGTCACATAGTTGACAGTGGAATTGTAGCGGGCGCCGCGGGCGGTGCTTCCGGCCGTGACGGCATCGCCGTCGAGAATCGCCCCGATGCATGTGCATTCGCAGTTATAATTCAGGAACATCGCGCCGTCGATCGCAGTTAAATAATTCAGCAATCCGATCTTTTCGTAAATATCCGCTTTCTGGATGCCAAGGGCATTTTTGGCTGCGCAGAGACGTGCTGATTCACTTTGGATATCTTCGTCATTTCCGAGAATCAGAATGGTGCCGTGGCGCTGCCTTGCGGCTTCCAGGATTACCGTTTCAATTTTCTCTGCTGTTTCCGGGCTCAGCTTCGCAGTCAGTTTCAGCAGTGTTTCGATATCATTTCCTTTTTCGGTATGAAGGTGATAGCGTCCGTCATAATAGGAAATCTTGCCGCCTTCATAGGTGATGGTCCATGTCAGATGTCCCCATAAGCGGACAAGACATTCACCTTCCGCCACCGGTTCGGAAGTTAAGCCGATAATACTTCCTTTGCGGTTGACGGCAAGTGCGATATGCTTGCCGGACATTTCCATCAGCTTTCTTACCTGCCTTAAATGATCGACCAGGAACGGGATCGGCTGGCTGAATACAATATCCAGACCGGATGATTTCGTCCGTTTTTCCGTTTCATTGTCAAAACGCGGAACATACAGTGTCGCGTTGACAAATGATTTTTCATATGTAAGAGCTGTCAGGGTGGTGACAAGATTGATATCGAGATGGTAGAAGCTGAAGAAGAATTCCATAACGCCGGTCGCGATCAGCGGCTCATACATATGATTGATCCGTGTCTGCTTTAAACCGAAAGCGGAAAGCTGGCGGTACAGTTCACCCCAGAAGGAGCGGGTAATAAACATCAGAGGACTGATCGAAAAAGCACGGAAATCAAATACGGCAAAGATATCATCCTGATACCATGTATAGGAGTTTTCAAAATTCTCAATTTCGGAAAGATCGCGTATCACGGAATATTCAGCTTTGGAGGAACGTCTTGTGACTGTGCAGACGGAATAGCCTTCCTCTATGCCTTTTTCAATCGGCATCTGTTCCATGGCAAAAGTGATCCGGAAATCAGGAATGGTTTTCGGATCGTTGTAGAGATGTTTCAGACAGGCGTGATACAGATCGCGTACTTTGAAAAAGAAATCTGTGCAATCCGTTTCACGGTCGGCAGTCAGATGATTCCAGTAATTTTCCATATGGTCCCAATCCTGTCATTAGTATAACACTCAGGATGGCAACTTTATCTTTTTTCCGAGCTGTTCCAGCGCATGGACTGCCGGAATCAGGGATACCGCGTTTCCTCCGTTTTTCAGATACGAACATTCAATCATTCCGCATGGGAAAAGGACGGGTGAACCGCCGCAGCGGATCGTGATAATCGGAACCCGGCCGACCGGCAGAATCCTTGCCATCTGCTCCATTTCCCTCTGTGTGCAGCTGCCGACAATGACAACCGCGCAGCTTCTGGTGGGATAGGGGATCTCCGTATTGCCCGGATCGAAATAAGAAGCGGACCTGCCTGTTTCCTGAATCATACGGATTCCCGCTTCACAGGCACAGAGTCCATAGGAATCTCCGTAAAAAAATATACTCGATTTGCGTGAAATCAATGCGGCCGCTCTGCTTAAAGCATTCTCAAACCGTTCTGACTGAGCCGTGATTCCAAAGAAGGAATTCAGTTCGAAATCTCTTCTGTCATGAAAAAAGACATTGCCGTTTTCCGGATTTCTCTGCAGTTCATAACGGAAGTCGGAATAGCCTTCAAAGCCGAATTTGCGCACCAGTCTCAGAATGGAGGAGGTGGATGTGCAGGCTTTGTCCGCAAGCTCGCGGATGCTCATGGAGGAAGCTTCAAGGGGATACTGCAGGATGTACTGATATATATACTGTTCGCCCGGAGTAAGCAGATCAACCGGTGTGTATGTCTGTGCAATCTGTGTCATGGCACTATCATAATCTTTGAAAAAGCGTTTGTCTGCGGAGAGATTTTCGATTCTGACGGTTCCTGACAGATTTGGCAAAAGTCACGGTTTTCGACATTTTTTGACATGGCGGTCTGAAACAAAAAAACCGGAATTGATGACCAACTCCGGTTACATGGTCGGAATGACAGGATTTGAACCTGCGACCCCTTCGTCCCTAACTCAGTCTTCAGAAATCCCGTAACAACGGGATTTCTGAAGGGCAGCGCTACCGATAGCGCACCTGATTTTTAACAAAATCTTCTCAATAATCTTCTCACTCAGAAATCAATATTATTCAGTGTATAGCTGTGTTATTCATTGCTGACAAATACCAATTCTTCTCAATGATTGCTGTTTAACAACTTCTAACAACTTTTTGGCTAATTTGAATATGTTTCCATGACATCTGAAAGGTAGTCTTTAAAATCATTCACAACATGGGCAGGAGATAAGATTCTTGCCTTTTTTCTGAATCCGCAGATCCAAGAGAAGAATTGGTCACTGACTTCTATCGGAGCATAGACTGTAAAGTGTGTATCATCATGTTTTGCATATCTGATATCAGGATCTTTTATGTCAAAGCGTTCTGTCATTGTATCCAAAAGGCCATCATCAAATAAGATCTTTATTTTTGTTTTCCTGCCTTGGAACATATTGAATGCACGTTTCGAGAATGATTCGAGATCCAATTCTTCTGTGAAAACCTCTTCAATCCGATCCTCTTCAGCTTGCCTGATATTAACCATTTTATCCACTCTATATAAAAGTCTTCTTGGTTTACTGCCAGCACTTGAACTGACAAGGCACATCAAATAATACAATCCTTCGTTATAGATCAGTTGGATAGGGGATACTGTTCTTCTTGATTTACTTGGTTTTTGTTCGATCTTCTTATTCACAAACTGATAACGCAGATAATCAAAGCTAATTTGTTTATTATTTCTGATTGCAACGTTAATTCGTGGAATGTTAACAAGAATCATGTCCCTTGCGGATTCAATTCTATTTGGAACATAGGTATCAATAGATAACGATTGCAATTCGAAAATATTAGCTAACGACAGGATAATTTTCTTGAGATGATCAGATGTGTCCTCAGAGATCGATTTAAGGCCGTTTACGGCTTCAATCAGCAGCCAGAGGTCATTTGTATTATATGGCCGTTTAGCCATCTTAAATCCTCTTGTACCGCTCATATTATTGATACGTGCATCGTAAGAAATCTTATAATCCAATTCCAATAGTTTTGTAGTTAATTCTTCGTCATATTCATATTCAAATTCATCATTCAGAATTTCAAAGAGAATATCTTGTAAGTCTTCTTCCTGATACTCTTCACCATCCAAAAGATATCTGAGGTTTTTTATATCTCTTTGGATTGATAAGTTTTCGGCTTGGATCCCAAAAGAAGAAAGAATTTCTTTGATCCGTGTGGTTTCCATCGGATGGTCCTTATCGGTCATTTTGAGAAGAATATAAAAAACCATCAACGATTTATATGTTTGATTTGGTCTTTTTCCACCTGCGGCGGCCGTGTTGGACATGCGCATAAGCCTCCTAAAAGCATCACTTCATACTTGTATTGTATAAAAAAACACAGAATCAGATAATCCTGCATTTATAATTCAATGATTATTAGTCTTTGATGAATTCAACTATATCGTTCGGGGTGCATGAAAGAATCTCACACAATTTACATAAGGTATTCATGGTGATAGAAACATCGTGCTTTAAATTGTTTATCGTTCTGGCGCTGATTTCATAATCCTTTATTAAACGATAGGTACTGATGTTTCTTTCAGCCATGGTTTTCCACAATGGTGCATAGCTGATTTTCATGCCTCAATTATTGAGAATGTAGTTACATTTTGGTATACTGAAAAATGTAAGCACATCTAAAGGCAGGAGGAAAATAATAGTATGGAATTATTTATTACACTGTTAGTTGCTGCAGGATTAGGCTTGATACCCGCAAACATTGCAAAGAATAAAGGTTATAGTTTTGGACTGTGGTGGTTTTATGGGTGGATGCTATTTATTGTTGCAATTATACATGTAAATTTAATCCCTGATAAAAATGCCCCAGTGGTTCCGAAAGGAATAAGCGCAGCTGATGAATTGTCAAAATATAAGGCGCTTCTTGATGACGGGGTAATTACTCAAGCAGAGTTTGACAGAAAAAAAGCTGATTTACTCAAATGACAATCCTGAGATCAAAGGAGGCATAAATGTCGGAAGATAACAAATTGTTAGAAACAAAAGACACTGATAGTGTTAAGCAGAAATTGTCTGAATCAACAGACAATATGTCAATTTCTGCTGCTGATGAAATCAACAAATATCATCAACTTTATAAAGATGGAATTTTGACGGAGGAGGAATTTAACCAAAAAAAGGCTGTTCTTCTCTCGCAACAGCCAGAAGAGATTACAAGTCAAAAAAAGAAAACTCCTTCAATACGGATTAGTAAAGCCCTTATTGCAGGCATTTGTGTCGTTGCTGTAATTCTTTTGGCGATTTTCATTAACATGAATACATTATCTGGAAGCGATAAAGTTGCTTATGATTTGATGGTAAAAGCAGCTAAGAACTTCAAATTTCCATCAACTGTAAAATTAGTAAATGGAACCGTTGTGGAAGATACAATGTTTGCTAATATTTCTGCAGAAAATGCTCTTGGGGTCAGGTCGACAAGTTGTTATTTCATCGGCAAGGAGGGGTATATTCTCGAAAGCAACAGCTCTGCCTGTCTTGGCTCTGATTACGACCCGCTGCATATAGATAAAATAAACAAGAAACTATCAAAAGAACTTAAGGATTATTGATAAGGAGAAAGTGTGATTGATATGAAAAAATTTGTATTTCTTTTATGTGTGATTTGCCTTGTTTTTTCTGCGGGGTGCAGTTCGAATGGCACAAATAGCGGGAAGACGAATAGCACAGAGTTGACCACTGATAATATTAGTGAATACCTTGTTTTATATGGCGACTATAGCGGAACTGGGACATCATATAAAGGCGAAAAGAAGACGACTGGATACAGTAATTATGTAGTTAAATATGATATTAAATCGCAGTCTTCAATGTATCAGTTCTATGATGCAACAATCGACTTGGATATCATTTTAACGTATTATCCTGCGAAAAAGGCCGGACAACAATATGGGATTGGTGCGGGAACATATGCTAAGTCAGAAACCAAAACAGTGAGTATTACCCTCGATAATGAAGGTAATGCGAGCGGAAGCTGTGAGATAAGCATTAGTCCCGATATAGCGTTGTTTGATGAATTCTTGAAAGTTCAATACAGTCCTGTAAGTGTTAGTGGCTCTGTATCTTCAAAGGTCGATGAATAATCATAGTGGAGATTGTGTTTAGCTCACTCCAAAAGATCCAAGTATTTATAAACAGAACTTCTTGACAACGCACAGATCCTCGCAAGTTCTGTTTTATTGATTGCGCCGGCCTTGTAGGCTGGATAATGTTTATAGAAGACGGCAGGTATGTCGTCTTTTGTTGTTTTGGGTCTGCCGATAGCTGCGCCTTTCGCTTTGGCATTAGCCATACCACTACGGACACGTTCTCTTATAATCCGTAATTCTAATTCCGCAAACACGCCTGACATCTGGACAAATGCGTTCGTCATAGGATCCAGAACACCTGACGTGCAGTCTACTGTAATAGATCCAACAACCTTCAGGCACAGTTTTTTCTCCTTCACGATCTCAATGATATCGCACAGCTGCTTTGTGCTTCTGGCAAGTCTGGATATCTCCAGAACCAGAATGGTCGATCCGGGTGCCGCTGCCGCCAGCAGCGCCGTAAGCTGTTGCTTAACGGCAGCGTCTCCGTGTTCATATTCTAAGAAGATCTCTTCTGCGCCGGCCGCCTTGAGTTCGCGCACCTGACGATTAATATCTTGTTTGTCTTCATTGGTGCTACATCTTGCATAGCCGTAAACTGTCATTGGCTAACCTCCTTAGCCAAGAGGCTCAGCAGCTAACTGTGAACCTCTTGGAGTAAACCTGCTTCGTGTAAGCCTTGTAGATCTCTCCATAAGACTTCTTGAAGTTAACTGTATCGAATCTGTTGGAGAGGACTGAAGTCCAGCGTACTGTATACATGCCGACTGTGAGTTCTTCAGTGTCTCTTGCTTCCATCTCTGCCTTGATGGAATCCTTGATTGCATCAGCTGCGGCTTTGACTTCTTCGAGGAGTGCTTCGTATTCGTTGAGTTCTCTGATCTGATTGATAATCTGTGCGTTTGTCATGTTCTTTGTCTCCTTTATCTTTACAACTATATTATAACACTAATATTAGAGTTGTCAACACTATAATTAGAGTATTTTACACTTATTTTAGAGTTTTTTGCTCAAAATGGCTTGACTTTACTCTTATAATAGAGTATTATATAATTGGAGGAGAGGGACCTGACTTTGAGGGCCCCGAAGCAGCCAAAACATATGATCAAGTACGATAAGTTCTTTGCTCTGATGAAAGCGAAGAATGTTAAAACTACAGAAATTAGAAAACACAAGATAGTAAGCGAAGCTACACTTCAAAAGATGCGCCATGGTGGAACAGGGCTTTCTTATGATAGCCTTAACAGAATTTGTGCGTTTCTGGAGTGTCAACCAGCAGATATAATGGAATACGTAGAAGATGAAGCTACCAATGAATGGTTGGCGAAGATTCGGGAAAATACACAAAAATAGGCGATCCATCGATTGCCTATCTTTTTTTGCCTTGTGCAAAATTTCACAAAAATTCGATTTGCCACGAGACTAACGGTAAACACGGCGTTTATCGGGCGTATTTAAATCATTTGCTTTTACGGACGGTTTAGCCAGCCTTATAAACACGCATTTTCTGCCCTGAAAAGGGCTTTTTCTGTTGGTGAAACCGCAAACACCTTTTTGCGGACACCGGGGATATATTTCGGGAAGGACCATCATGGTTTTCCGCAAGTTTAAAACGGCACCGCCTCCCAGCCGATCAAAGGTGATCAGATCCAGAAAGACGGAACCGTTTTACTCCAAAAGATCCAAGTATTTATAAACAGAACTTCTTGACAACGCACAGATCCTCGCAAGTTCTGTTTTATTGATTGCGCCGGCCTTGTAGGCTGGATAGAGCATATTACTGTCAGTCTTTGAAGACACTATCTAATGCTGTGTTGACTGCTGTCTTCAAGCACGATTCCATCATCTTCATAATTTCATATTCAAGAACGCTGCTGTTTCTTTTGGTAATCTTTCGTTTTGAGTCCTGGCTTTTCTTCTTTTTCTTTTTTGCCATAGTTAGATCTCCTGATATGTTGTCTCTATATTGACAACAGTTTCTTTTGCCGGTTCTTCAATTGCTTCGCTATACGCACGATTTTTTTCTGATATGTAGTTCTCTTGAATGCTGAATGTCTGGTCTATCTGATTTCTATATCTTTCGGGTAATCAACCCTTTTGGATCGAGTATGTTGTGTTTATATCCATCTTCATTTCCTCCTTTGGATTTTCTCTCTTGGCGCTAAAAAACTCTTTAAGGCCCGAAGGGACTTAAAGAGTTTTTTCTACTATTCAAAGCCCGAAGGGATTTGAATAGTCATGTTATGTATAAAAAGCCGAAGGCTTTTTCATATTATTTATTATATTTCTCTATCCTTCATGGACATAATTTATGATAACGCAGCATAAATAAAACCGGCCATTATTCTTGCGTGTCCATAATGGTCGGCGCAGGGGATCAGGAGAAGTCCCGTCCTTTTTCTTCTTCTTTTGGTTTTCCATGGTAGGGGATAAATGTTCCTTTTTCTTTGGGGATCTCATAGAAGGTATAGCGATTACTGCCTTCTTTGCCAATCAAATAACCTTCGTCAATGAATGTGGTAATTGTTCTGTTAAATGTGGTGCGTGCGTTTCCCCATTCCTCAGCAGCTTGCGGCGACAGTGCGAAGGTATGGCTGTTCTGGTTCTTTGCAAAATAGATCCAGACCTTGAATTGTGCCGGGGTGAGTGCTTTTAATGCCAGCTGTAATGCATTAAGGTTGATTTTTGCATAGTAGTTATCTTTATCACAGGGTTCTTTACTAATAGTGATTGTCTTCTGGTTGGGGACTGTTGTCGGCATAATTACCACCTTTCTATTTTGATCCTGTATTCTTCTTCTATAAACTTTTTCAAAGCCAATAAATCATCGTCAGACATGTTGTAGTTTCTCATGAAGTTGTATCAGTTGGTGGGGCTGTAGTTAACTACAGTGTAAAAGATTTTGTAAGTATAACCTTTTGCCCGGAGCTGCTTAATAATCGTCCTGATTTCATCTGCAAGCTTTCTGTTTTCCTCTTTTGTCATACTGCCTCCTAAATATGGATCTTCTGAAATAGGGGACATTCATTGGTATTTACGAGTAAACACTCACAGTCATTCAGTCGGATCTGCGGCAGATCTGGATGCTGCTGCGCATACTCTCTTAATTCGCTGGCACGCGCAATATAACATATGCGGTTCTGCATATCACAGATAGCGAAGTGGGTAGCCTCAGATGTCCGGAATCAACCTTGCGATCCTGTTTTGCTTGTAAGCTCCAGCACTACATTACCTGTTTTATGCATGTTTCAATCCGCTTTGATTTCAAACATGTATTTTGTTTTGTCGTGGTCTCAGATAAGTAAGTCCACGTCTTTTTTTCAGAATACGGGGTTCTTTGTCATATCCATGACATCGTAGCCCATTATTCTGAATGCATTTGCGACAAGCACTTCGGCCTGTCTTCCTCTTTTGAGATCTAATCAAAATTCAATATTTTCCATAATCTTTATTTCTCCTTCTATTGTTTTTAAAAATTCTGACTGATTTCTTTGTCAAAAGTGTCCAAATTATTTGCATTGGAGTGCATAGACTTCGAGGAGTTAACCGTCTCCTCATTAATGGATTTGAAAGATGGCTTGGGTTTAACTCTACAAACGGGCTGATTGTAGTTGGGAAATGTTGTCATAAACCATGTTCTTACATATGCATAAGGACAAGGTGCATTGTGAGACTGTTCCTGAATGGTTCTGAATTCAGCCAGAAGTTCATCGCGATTCTCGAACGTCATCATGTATCTAATCATGTTTTTATAATTGAGACGTTTAGTATAGTGGGGGCTTTTCTGTTCTCTGTGAGATGCAACTCTTACGGTCATTGAAGGGAAATCGGCTGTAATTCTTCTCAGGTCGTCATATGCTGCGGAACCAATTACCTGAGCTGCCTTATCAAATTTGTAATCTACGACGATTGTGTTATGCGTGAAATCGATTCTATAGTTTCTCATATTGTTCTCCCTTTTTACCTTTCTTATGCTTCGTAAGCTGTTCTTTCTGTAGAGGTTGTGTATTCCACTGCGGTTTCCGCAGAAGTTGCAAAGACAGGGGCTTTTCTGAAATCGGGGAATGTGTCGACAAACCATTTTGCAACATACTTATATGGCGACTTCTGGATTTTGCTTCTTTCCCTGACAATTTTGTAATGTGCCATATGAGTGGCTTTGTTGGGCTGTAAAGAGATGTAGTATTCCATGTTTTCGTAGGAGACATTTTTGAAGGTTTCCTTATCGGGATTCTTTTTGATGGCCTTTGTCCGAACGGTAGCATTAGGGTTTTCAGCCTTGACTGTCCTGAGCGCGTAGTATTCAGCTGTGCCGAAGACCTGGGCATTCTTCAGGAATGCTTTTGTGATGATAATGTTGTTGCCGATAACTTTTACTGTGTTTGTCATATTCTTTTTCCTTTCCGAGCACTTTGGCTTCTTCTATGACTTGAGGTTGGTTTTTATTACCTTTCCTCTTTACACTTAAAGTATATATCTTATACTTATAAACCAAATATCATAAACGATAGTTGACATTGATTTCGCTTAAAATATACTAATATTTGACAGATTCTGATCATCATTATGAGACTGCGATGCAAGAGAAGAGTAATGGCGCATCATGGTCGCCGCAGATAGCATGATCTGACTGTTGGTTATGATCTGTTGGATAGTTGTTAAAAGTTGTTAAGCAGCAGTTATTGTGAAAGAGCAGCAATAACAAAGACGGTTATGCACTGATTTGGAAAGGATGGCAAAGAATGTCAGTGCATAAAGATCCACACACCAAGACTTGGTATGTTAAATATCAGAATCAGACAAAAAGAGGTTTCAAATACAAAAGGGATGCAATTAATTATGAAGCTGAATTAATACTGACAGCTAAAAATGGAGAGTGTTCACGATACTTATTTGATGTAATGGATGAATATCTGACCATAAAAAAAGAAGAAGTTCAGTATACATCGTTCGTTAAATATGAAGAAAACGTCAGGCTTGTAATGAAAAAAGTTATGGTGAATAAGCCAATCAATACTGTTTCAACTGCAGACTGTGAAAACTATAGGATTTCTGTTGGACGCCTGAAGTATGCTACTTCATTAAAAAACAGATGTATCACAGGATTGAAAGAGGTTATGGATTACGCAATTACACATCATTACATTGAAACAAATCCTGCAGCTGCAATTAAAACATTCAAAAAAACAAACGATGAAGTTATTGCGAGTAAAGCACGTGAGTCAAATATTTGGACATACGAAGAGTTTATGAAGTTTATGGAATGCGTGGATGGCATTGGTTATAAGGCACTTTACTTCACGCTCTTTAACACAGGAATGAGGCTTGGGGAAGCTCTCGCCTTAACTTGGGCTGATTTCTCTGATGGCAAACTGAGTATTTCAAAATCGTGCACTAAGAAAACTACAAAAGGGCCGTATGAAATCAAGATGCCTAAGAGTTTGTCGAGTATCAGAACAGTTTATATCGATGAAGCTCTTAATCAATTTCTGTTGGAATATAAGGAAACAGTTGAAAATGAAGATGGATTCTCAGAAGATTCATTCATGTTTGGAACAAGTCGTCCGTTTCCAGAGACTTGTGTTCAGCAGAGAAAAAACAGTGCTATCAGAAGAAGCGGAGTGAAAAATATTCGGATTCATGACTTCAGACACTCTCATGCAACATTCCTTATTAACAACGGAATGAACATTGTGGCAGTCAGTAAAAGGCTTGGACATTCAGATATCAATATTACTCTGAAAACATACACTCATCTGTTGGATGAAAAGCATCCTGAAATCACAAATCTTCTCAACAAATCTTCTCAAAATCTTCTCAATCGGAGTTAAGACATCAAAAAAAGTCAGTGTTTATCGACAAACACTGACTGATGGTCGGAATGACAGGATTTGAACCTGCGACCCCTTCGTCCCTAACGAAGTGCGCTACCAAGCTGCGCTACATTCCGCTCTGCTCAATTTATTATAAAGATTTCCTGCCATAAATCAATCCCCGAAGTGAAAAACTGAGTCTGCGGATTGCCTGTTATTCTCAATATTAAAAGAGTTTCAAAGAGGTAAAGTGTATAATACCAATTAAACACAGCACCTGTATTTCAAATCATCGGTTACATTCATATAGAAAGGATTTCTTTCATTGAAGTGAAACATATGAAAACAACAAGGTCCCTGCTTAAAAAACTGTGCTTGATTATATTGAGTATTCTGCTGGTTATGCCGGCCTTTTTGACTGTGCACGCGGAAGAACTGCTGTCGGATTATCAGACAATTACCATTCATTCCCGCTTCTTTGTGCTGACTGCACAGGATTACAAAACGCTGGATGTTCCTTTTAATAAAGGATGGTTCTGGCAGGATGCCAGGGAATATTCCCATGACCTGTGCAAACTGTCGATCGGTCTTGCGACTGCTTCATTCCGTCCCAGTGCTGCCCATCCTGATACAACATCCGTTTACAGCGATATGAACCTGAGCCATTTCCTGACCGAAGCCGGTTTCGCGGAACTGCGTTCGGATGACTATGACAAGGATCCGGGAAGATATACCGTTTCCACGGTTATGGGCCATCAGGTGATCGGGAGCGGAGATGATGCGTTCGATCTGATTGCGGTCGGTGTGTGCGGCCAGGGTTATATCGATGAATGGGAGTCCAATTTCTCAATCGGCAGCGGCCACCTTCATGATGGTTTCAATAGGTCCGCACAGCTGGTTTATGACCGTATCTTCGGCTATATCAACGAACTGCATCTGGAAGGAAGACTGAAAGTCTGGATTTCCGGCTTCAGCCGCGCTGCCGCTGTTTCCAACATCACAGCTGCCAAACTGTCTGATTCAAAGACATTCAGTCAGGAAGATGTATTTGCCTATACATTCGCCACTCCGAGAACCGTAATCGATCCGGATTATGCACAGTATACCAATATTTTCAATATTGTAGGCAAAGCGGATCCGGTTCCGAAAGTTCCGTTTGCGGACTGGGGATATGAACGCTATGGACAGACTCTGTTCCTGCCGGCAATGGAAACCGATACGGATTTTGAAGAAAAGCGGGTCAAGGCCAGTGAGATTTACAAACAGATTACAGGAGTTGATTACTGGTATAACAAAGAAACAAACGCGTTTATCAAAAACATCCTTGGATATCTTCTGAAAATCTGTCCGACCGCAGAGATCTATGAGCAGCGAATTCAGGAACGTCTGATTCATATCTGGGAAGATAAGTCGCCTGTCAATGTGCTTTCCAGCCTTCTGCAGCTTGCCAATGATCCGGTTCTGATCACGGATGAAAACAGATATCATGCAAACCAGTTTATGAATTATCTTGTTGCTGTTCTGCAGTATTACAGTTCAGGCGAAAGATTCTTCCGGAAGTGGAATGATGATACAACCGCCGCTGTCAACGTTGTTCAGGCACATACGCCGGAGCTTTACTTCGCCTGGCTGTATTCAGCTGAAACAGGTGAGGAATTATATAATACGGATTCGGAATATTCCGTCATTCTGTCGTCCAATGCGATGGAACTGAAGCTTTTCAAAAACGGCGAGGAAATCGAAAGTCTGATGCCGCCCTATGATTATGACGGCGATGGCAAACGGACTGAACTGATTAAGAAAAAGGACAGGGTTGTTCCGGAAGAGTACGATTACCTCAGCTACACGGACGATAAAATCGCGGCGACAATCCCGAAGGATGATGCCTTTTCACTGAAGTTAAAAGGGAAGCATGATGTCGAATATGCGACATTCATGAAACTGGATTATTCATTCGGAAGAATGTCACCGGACAATGTTTCGGCTGTTGTCGCAGTCGTTCACAAAGACCAGGAAATCGAACTGAAGTTCGGTGAGGACGGATCCATGCGGTTTGAGTCGGATCAGCCGATGTCAGAAGATGATATTTATATCATTGATTATGATGAAACGGATGATCTCGATCTTGTCAGTATCACCAATTCAGCCATGGAAAATATCTTCTGGGCAGACGCGGTGATGCTGGTGATTGCAGGAGCTCTGTTCGTGATCGCACTGATCTTCTTCCAGATTCTGTATCTGACCGGACGATTCCGCTTCAGAAGAAGAGTCAAAAAGGGATGGGTTTCAAAGAAAGCGAAGTATACGGCTGTGCCGATGCTGTGCGTTTTTGCAATCTTCTATCTGTTCCTTGTCATGCAGTTCTATCAGTATCTGCTTCCGTACAATACGGATATGGTATTCATGTTCAAGCTTCTGATCGGTGTTCTTTCCATTGTGATCGCACTCAGAGGCTTCATGAAAAAGAAACGGAATCTGTCCGCCATGATTGTCATCAGTCTGATGTGCCTGACCTTTGCGGATGTATTCACCACCGCAAATCTTGCGGTAGGCGGTATCCTGCATATCGTGGCGTATGGCGTACTCAGCGCCGGCTATATCATGGAGGAAAGGCTGGAGGAAAAGCAGATTCTCTTCTGGCTTGTCGTTTCCCTGCTGGCAGCGATCTTCATTTCTCTGATTGACGGCAGCTTCGGGGCAATGCGTGTACTTGCGATTGCCTATGTCGCTTCTGCACTGTTAATGATCATCGCTTCCGCATCGATGACAAGGCGTGTCTTTATCGCCAGCATCCTTCTGTTTGCGGCAGGAATCATGCTGATGCACAACCAGGTTTCCGGAGAGACATTCTTCAGTCATATGCTGTCACTTGGAACCTATTATGCGGCAATCGCTCTCATGGCATCCTCCTGTATTTATTCACAGATGTATAAACTCATCCCGCAGGTTGTGATGGAAGAGGAACCGGCAAAATAGAAAAAAAGGAAACCGTCTGATCAGATCTGACGGTTTCCTTTTCATGAGGCGTCCCCGGCGGGATTCGAACCCACGACCTTCCGCTTAGGAGGCGGACGCTCTATCCGGCTGAGCTACGGAGACAGCTGTCAGTTAATTATAGCAGTTAATTGGAAGAATTCCATCGCTTTCAGGGTATTTTCCGCTTTGCGAATCGGAGTGAGTGCTTATAATGGTTTATATATTGGAGGCTTGTTATGAAAAAGTATCTGATGATTATTGTGCTTCTGATTTCAGCAGCACTGGTGATTCCGTTTATGCCGATCGGAGTCCTGAATAAAATCATTGCGGAATGTGTGGCGCTCGGAACACTGTTCATTATTTACAACACCGTCAGGAAAGAGAAGGACGCGAATTCTTGAAAATATTTTCAAAATTTGCTTTGTAAAATTTCATTGACATTGAAATGTTTTCTAAGTATCATCTCTCTATAAATTCGATGAACAGAAGAGTACCTGTCACAGTCCACCAGCGAGCCGGAACAGAGTGTGAGTCCGGCGGCAACAGTTTCAGGGAAGCGCATCTGGGAGAAGTTCTTCTGAAATCAGTAGGGAGAAACGTCATTCCGCGTTAAGGATTGAGAGGCTGTATTTACAGCAACCAGTGTGGTACCGCGATCATTTTGAGTCGTCTCTGGATGGAGACGGCTTTTTTTGTAAAGAGGGGCCATGCTGAACTATAAAAAAAGAAACGGGAGAAAGAACATGAAAACAGGAAAAATGATCAAAACTGCACTGACAGGCATCCTCGCACTGACACTGACCGCATGCGGTTCCAATGGCGGTGCATCCTCCGATTCATCCGCAGAAGCACAGAATATCATCATTGCAATCTCTCCGGACTATCCTCCGTTCGATGATCTGACAACAGACGGTCAGCTGACCGGCTTCGATGTTGAAATGGGCGACTGGCTGTTCAACTGGCTCAATGAAAACGGCTATAACTTCACTCATGAATGGAAGCAGCTTTCTTTTGATACCATCATTTCTGCAATCCAGGCAAACCAGGTTGACCTCGGCCTGTCCGGATTCACATATGACGCAGAGCGGAAAGTTCTCTTCTCCGATCCTTATTACGGTTCCGCTGAAGTCGCGATGGTAAATGCGGACAGCGATATCAAGTCCCTTGATGATCTTGCCGGCAAGGCAATCGGCGCCCAGGCAGGCACAACCGGCGAACAGTGCGCTAATGAAGTCAAAGACGCAAAAGTCACTGCGATGCAGGATATGGGCATTCTGGTTGAAACACTGAAGACAGGCGGCATTGACGCTCTGATTCTCGATGAACCGGTCGCAAAGAACTACGCGGCTGGCGGCGCGTTTGTCGTACTTGAAGGAACACTTCTTGATGAAGAAACACATATTATCGCAGCAGAAGGCAACACAGAGCTCATGGATGCGGTAAACAAAGCCCTCAAGGCATTCCTGGAAAGCGATGACTGTGCGGCTCTGAAGGAAAAATACGGTCTCTGATGGCTGACATCTTCACAGCAGAAAATCTGCAGTTCATGTTGAAGGGAGCAGGATTTTCCCTGCTTCTTGCCCTTGGAGCAGTTGCGATCGGATGCGTTTTAGGCATTATCTTCGCAATCTTCAAGCTTTCGAAGAATAAGATTCTGAATTTCTTCGGAAATGTTTATGTTGAAATCTTCCGCGGCACACCGATGCTGCTGCAGATTCTCTTCTTCTATCTCGGCGTTCCTGTTCTCTATCAGCGGATCACCGGAACAAGAATGAACGCGAATCCGTACATTGTCGGTCTGATCGCGCTCAGCTTCAACTCCGGCGCCTACCAGACAGAACTGATCCGTTCCGGTATCCAGGGCGTTGACAAAGGACAGTGGGAAGCGTGCGAGACACTGGGCATCAGCTATAAAACAATGATGAAGGAAATCATCCTGCCGCAGGCATTCAAGCAGATTATCCCGCCGCTGGTTTCCGAATTCATCATGCTGATCAAGGACAGCTCCCTGATTTCCAATATCGGAGCTCTGGAACTTCTCTACTCAGCCCAGGTGCTCGGCAAGAAATATTACGATTATCTTGATCCGCTGATCATTGCCGCGGTGATGTACCTGACCATGACAATCGTGATTTCATGGCTCGCGAAGAAACTGGAAAGGAGGCTGTCTGTCAGTGATTAAAGTAGAACATCTGTACAAGAATTTCGGTGATTTCAAAGCACTGAAAGACATCAGCCTCGAAATCAATGACGGTGAAATTGTTTCCCTGATCGGTCCTTCCGGTTCCGGAAAGAGCACATTGCTCAGATGCATCCACGGTCTGGAAAAAGCAGACAAGGGAACTGTATATCTGGATGGGGAACGGATGGATCCGGCAGACAAGGCAAAATATGCCGCCCAGCGCCGGAAGATGGGATTCGTATTCCAGCACTTCAATCTTTTCAACAACAAAACAGTTCTGGAAAATTGCATGCTTGCCCCGATGAGTGTCGGCGGAAAAAGCGAAGAGGAAGCCAGAGCAATCGCCATGGAATATCTTGGCAAAGTCGGAATGGCTGACAAAATCGACAGCTATCCTTCCCGGCTTTCCGGCGGTCAGAAACAGCGTGCCGCAATTGCCCGTGCATTGTGCATGAATCCGGAGATGATGCTGTTTGATGAACCGACCAGCGCTCTTGATCCGGAAATGATCAAAGAAGTTCTTGATGTCATGAAGGAACTCGGCAGACAGGGAATGACGATGATTGTTGTCACCCATGAAATGGGCTTTGCCCGCAAGGTAGGCAACAGGGTTGTATTCCTGGAAGCAGGGGAAATCATTGAAGAAAATGAATCGGAAGCTTTCTTCTCTGCACCGTCTTCGGACAGAGCGAAGGACTTCCTCAGCAAAGTCTTCTACGACTGATGCGGAAAATAACGGAGAGATGATATGAGACTGCCCGACTTTAAAGTGGAACAGTGGATGAACGATTATGAAAATGAAGCGGTTTACAACCTGACCGATACCTGTGTCAGTCCGCTGACTTTTCAGCAGCTTGTTTCCTTTGATGACGGACAGTCTTTTATGAACCTGAAACTGGACTACGGTGAAATCACCGGAGCAGCTGTGCTCAAAAAACAGATTCTTTCCCTGTATGAAACAGGCACGGAAGAGAATATCACAGTCATGCAGGGGTGCCTGCAGGCAAATGAGTCCGTGATCTATACACTTCTTTCGCCGGGTGATACCGTGATTGCCTATGAACCGGGCTATCAGCAGTTTACCGATCTGCCTTTAAGCATCGGCTGTAAAGTGATCACACTGAAGCTGTATGAAGAAAACGGCTGGCAGCCGGATATTGCGGAGCTGGAAGAAGCGATGAAGCAGGATGTGAAGATGATCATTGTCAATCAGCCATCCAATCCGACCGGTGTTCTCTTCTCAGAAGAATATATGGAAAAACTTCTGCAGCTGGCAGATGAAAAGAATGCATATATCCTTTCGGATGAAGTGTACAGGGGACTTTATGATGAGCCTTCCGTCAGCGATCTTTACCGCAGAGGAATTTCGACTTCTTCGCTTTCCAAAGTATATTCCCTTGCCGGACTTCGGCTGGGGTGGATCAAAGGACCGAAAGAAGTCATTGACCTGATCAATGTCAGAAGAGACTATTCAATTATTTCCACCGGACCTCTGGCAGACCATCTTGCGGCGCTGGCGCTTTCCCATAAAGAAGCGATTCTCAAGCGCAGCAGGGAGATTGTTTCAGAGAATCAGAAGATTGTGGAAGAATTTGTAAACAGCCATCCGATATTCCATATTGTGATGCCGCAGGCAGGTACAGTCGGATTTCTTGGCTATGAAGCGGAAATCAATGATACAATGCTTGCGCAGCAGATTTTAAAAGAAGAAGGCGTCTTCTTTGTGCCGGGTTCCTGTTTCGGATGCGAAAAGCATCTCAGGATCGGATTTACATGCGATCCTGAAACGATGAAAACAGGTCTTGCGAAGCTGCTGGAATATCTGGAGAAAAAATAAAATGAAAAAGATAAGCGCACCGATGATTACTGCAGAGATGGAAAATGGTTCTTTGAAGAACGGATTCCGTGATGACAGAAGCGAGGCGCTTTTCTTCTGCGATGAAACGTCACAGAAGAAACTGAGCGGCCACAGTTTTTTTGAGTGCGGATTCAAAAATGTCGTGTTTGAAGGATCCCTCAGGGGATGCCTGTTTGCGGACTGTGTTTTTGATCACTGTGATTTTTCCAACTGTGATTGCCATGAAGCTGTTTTCCGCAGATGCGAGCTGAAAGTATGCCGTATGACAGGAACAGATTTCAGCCATGGAAGGTTTCAGGATGCGGTTTTTCAGGGATGCGAATCATCCTATGCCAATTACGCATGCGCAAAGTGGAAGCTGTGCGCATGGAAAGAAACATCATTCCGCGATACCTATTTCATGGAATGCACATTCGATGATGTCAGAATCGGAAGATGTTCCTTTGCCCAGGCGGAATTCACCAATTCCCGTCTGAAAGGACTGGATTTTTCAGAATCCGATATCAGCGGAATCACAGTCGGAATCTATGAACTCAAAGGCGCTGTGATGAATACGGAACAGGCAGTCGCGTGTGCGCGGCTGATGGGGATTGTTGTAAAGGAATAAAACCCGTAAGCTTACGATGGAAAGGAGGAATGCCTATGCTGTTAATCCATCAGATCAAATGTCCCATCGGGACGGAATTTTCGAAAGAAATGATCGCGCGGAAACTGAAATGCAGTGACAGCGACATTCTTTCCTGTGAAATTGAACGCCAGTCTCTGGATGCCCGCAGTGGTCATTTCGAATGGTCATACAGTGTCTATGCGCAGCTGAGAAATGAACGGAAATATCTGCGCAATAAGGATGTTGAAGAAAAAGAACGGCCTGTATATGAAGTTCCGCAGGGCGTAAAAACAGAAGACAGACCGGTGATTGCCGGATTCGGTCCGGCAGGCATGTTTGCGGCACTGATTCTGGCTGAAGCAGGGATGAGGCCGGTTGTGATTGAACGCGGCAAGCCGTGCGAAGAAAGAATCAAAGATGTGGAAAAATTCTTTGCGGAAGGCATTCTGGATGAAGAATCCAATGTGCAGTACGGGGAAGGCGGCGCCGGAACATTTTCGGATGGAAAACTGACTTCACGCTCCAAGAACTACCGGGTCAGAAAAGTTCTCGAAGAACTTGTCGAAGCAGGAGCGGACCCTGCGATTCTTTATGAACATATGCCGCATCTCGGAACGGACAGACTCCGTTCGATTGTGACTAATATCCGGAAGAAAATCATCTCCCTTGGCGGAGAGGTGCATTTTTCCGTAAAACTGGAATCCCTTGATCTGAAAGACAGAACATTAAACGGCGTTCTGACTTCCAATGGCAGAATTGATACACAGGCAGTGCTTCTGTGCCTGGGCCATTCACCGTTTTCAACCTATCAGTCTTTATATGAGCAGGGCGTGCATGTCATACCGAAAGATTTCGCGCTCGGGGTGCGGGTGGAACATCCGCAGATTCTGATCGACCGGAATCAATACGGGGAATATGCAGGACATCCAGCTCTCGGACACGCGTCCTATAAGCTGACACACCGTTCATCCGCCGGACGCGGCGTCTATTCCTTCTGCATGTGTCCGGGCGGAATAGTCGTGCCTTCTTCATCTGATCATGAAACACTTGCGGTCAACGGCATGAGCTATTCGGCACGTGACGGAAAGAATGCCAACAGCGCGATTCTTGTACAGATTCCGGTATCGGACTATGACCATGGCCATCCGCTGGACGGATTTGCCTTCCAGCATGCGATCGAAAAGAAAGCTTACCGGGGCGGCTATCAGGCTCCGGCTATGAATATCCGTGACTTTGTCAATCATGATCAGTCAGCTGCCGCAGTGCTGGAGTCCTCCTGTCCAAGAGGTATTCTGATGGAGGATATGCACGGTCTTTTCAGTGATGCGGTCAATGTGTCCCTGGAAGACAGCTTCATCGCGTTTGACAGGAAGATCCCGGGATTTCTGGACGGCCTGATGGTCGGAACGGAAACACGTTCCAGTTCCGTGATCCGCATGGTGCGGGATGAAAACGGGCAGAGCGTCAATACAGCCGGTGTATTCCCGTGCGGAGAAGGTGCCGGCTATGCCGGAGGGATTGTTTCAAGTGCGGCAGACGGCATTGTTCAGGCGGAAAATGTCATCCGCTTCTACCGTGAAAAACAGATTGCCGGATAAGCATTCAACGATAAAAAAATCACAATCTTTCACAAATCTTTCACAAACCTTACATTATTCTCACACAGCGGGAAAGTACTATATAGGCGTAGATAAACATGTTATTTCTTTCCCTCCCGAATAAAGAAAGGAAAAAGACCCTGTGCCAGCAGGGTCTTTTTTCGCGATTTCAACAGATCGGTGAAAATGTATAGCCACATTCTGTTCAGAAGTTATTATGATAGTCTGGAATTCAAAAAAGGAGTTCGTGTATGGTAAACGCAATTTTGATTTTTGTCGGCCTGTCTCTGGACAGTTTCATCGTGATGATGAAAAAAGGCGCGTCTTTGAGAAGGCAGACAATGAAGGATACACTTCTGTGCAGTCTGGTCTACGCTCTGATCAACGCTGCGATGTTCATGATCGGGTATCTGGTTTCCATTCCGTTTGCGGGCGTTCTGCCGGATGGAAGACCGGAAATCCTGGCCGCTGCGGTACTGATCAATTTTATCGGTGTCTATCTTGCGACCAAGTCATTTCTTGTCGGCAGGTTTGAAGAAAAACTGGATAAGGAATTCAATCTGAAAAAGCTGGTCCGTCTGGCTGTGGTGACAAGCATTGACACGATGGTTGTCGGAATCGGATTCTCATTGTTCGGCATTCATACGCTTGATGCTCTGGGAATGGCAATTCTGTTCTCGTTTATTGCGGTGTTTGCAGGACTCAAGATCGGTGCTGAACTCGGTGTCGGCTATCAGAGAACAATCGGACTTCTCGGAGGTCTGCTGATGATTGTGTTCAGCCTGCTTGTGTTTGTGAAATACGGTCTGAGGTAGTCTGATGGAAAACCGCAAAGGAATGATGAAGCTGAACCTGGCTGAAAGTCTGCGGGAACTGATGGGCAAACAGATGTTCGAAAAGATCACCATCAAGCAGATCTGCGACAGGGCAGGTGTGATCAGGGCAACCTTCTACAACTATTTCGATGACAAATACGACTGTCTGAACTGGATTGTCTATCATGATCTGATTGAAAAGAATTATGATCATTTTATGGCCAATCAGGTCAGCGATCATCTGAAAGATGCTCTGAAAACGATTGAGGAAAACCGGTCTTTCTACAGAACCGCATACAATGTAATCGGTCAGAACAGCTTTGAAGACATGATCCGCGATAATCTGTCACAGTTTCTGAGCCAGTATTTCAACCGTTACAGGAAGCCGGATTATCTGAATAAATATGAAAATACCCTGCTTGCCGGGTATTATGCGGAAACACTTGCATTCTGTGTCCGCCTGTTTGTTTTTGAAAAAGGCGGATGTACAAGCGTGGAGAATACGGAACGGATGATTTACGATCTCATGTCACATTCTTTCTATGACTTCATCAAACAGGGAGCCTGATCCCTGTTTTTGTCTGTGAACAAGAGTGATAAGTCGATGTATAATAGAATCAATACGGGGAGGAATCACTCATGAAAACAGTAAATATAACCGTTGAACAGGGAACTCTTGAAGGTGAACTGAAAGGTTCCTGCATGATATTCCGCGGTGTTCCGTACGCAAAGGCACCGGTCGGAGAACTGCGTTTCAAAGCACCGCAGGATGCGGAAGCCTGGAGCGGTGTCCGCAAGGCAACCGAATTTGCGCCGATCTGCCCGCAGCCTGTACTGAATGATGGATTCTACGGTAAGGAATTCTATACAGATCCGAAATATCCTGTTCCTGAACAGAGTGAGGATTGTCTGTATCTGAATATCTGGGCTCCTGAAAATAAAAAACCCGGCGGATGTCCGGTTGCTTTCTGGATCCACGGCGGTGCGTTTGATCACGGCTGGTCCAGTGAAATGGAATTTGACGGAATGCAGTATGCGCTCCGCGATACAGTTCTTGTGACAGTCAATTACCGTGTCGGCGTTTTCGGATTTATGGCACTGGAGGATCTCAGAAGAGAAGATCCGAACAAGAGTGTCGGAAACTACGGCATTCTGGACCAGATCAAGGCATTGAGATGGGTCAGAAAGAATATCGACCGCTTCGGCGGCGATCCTGACAGAATCACAGTATTCGGTCAGAGCGCAGGCGCAATCAGTGTACAGACACTGATCAGCTCGCCTCTGACAAGAGGCATGATCCATTCCGCAATCATGCAGAGCGGCGGCGGCTATGCAGGACCGCTGATCAAGGATGTGAAACCGGAAGAAGCATACCAGACCGGAAAGAAGATCATGGACGCATTGGGTGTACGCTATGTACGTGAACTGCGCAATGTGCCTGCTCAGAAACTTGTATCAATTCTTCCGGATCTTTACAAAAATGTTCAGGGACTTCCGTTCTCACCGGTTCAGGATGACTGGGTGCTGACAGAAGGATTCAATGAATGCATTGAAAACGATCATATTCATGACATTCCGTATATGATCGGATGCACAAGAAACGATATCTCGATTGAAGAAGGTACAGACGGAAGAAAGAGCGCGCTCTTCAAGAGCATTACCGATTTCGCTGATCAAAGAAATGCAAATTCTGAAGAACCTGTCTATGTCTACTACTTCGCAAGAAGTCTGCCGGGCGACGAAGCCGGTTCCTTCCATTCAAGTGAACTCTGGTATATGTTCGGAACACTGGACAGATGCTGGAGACCGATGGAACGTCATGATTATACATTGAGCATTTCCATGATGGACATGTGGACAGACTTCATAAAGAATGCAGATCCCGGCAAAGGCTGGAGGGCTTATAACCAGGAATCTCATTTTATCCGTCAATTGATGTAACTTCAGATGTGTCGCAGCCACAGATAAATACCTATTAAAACAAACGACAAAGCACATGCATTCCGCCTTTTCGGCATCGCATGTGCTTGTTTTAATGGTTGTTAAACCGCTTGAACCTCATTGCGTGATTTCGGTAACCACTTCCATTTAAATCACTCGTTATTTTGAATGTCTTCTCACTTCAACTCATTTTAAGATTCGAAAAGGTTTTGCCAGTATTCTCGTTTCTCTGCAGTGCCTGAGCAGGGCTTTTATTAAAAAGGTATCAGCTGCATACTATTTCAATTCGGCCAATCAGCAGGGACCGGCATGTCATCGATTATTCTTTCAAATACATTGTCGTCCAGTTTCCAGATAGCATATTTACTGTTTCTATACCTGTCAAAATTGAATTCACTGTCTTTTCCGCAAAGCGAGTATTTCTTTACTGTGCCATTTTCGTAAGTTAACTGAATTTGATATAAAGATTCGTAATCTCTGTAATCAAATCCCGTTTTTGTCTCAGGAGCTTCATTGAACACGGATTCATAAAACTCAAGCTGATCTTCACTGGTTGATTTTGTTTCCTGGTCGAAAATCAGCTGAACCTCAATCAGTCTGTCCTTCTTTGCAGGTGTACAGCCTGTCATAACTGCTGAGATCAATGAGATTACCAGTGCAAGAAACGTGATTTTAATCCTCTTTAGCTTCATATCTCCAATCCTGAATAAAAGGCCGGACAGTTTAAACTGCCCGGTCTTGTTTTTTATACTCAGCTGAATGTAACGTATTCGTCAGCCGGCTTTTCATAGCGTGCAATCCGGTCGGCATAGAGAACAACGGTCTCCCCGCCTCCTTCGATCGGAATGCATTTGAGTTTTCCCTGTACCTCAACCCAGTCGCCGATCTGCATCTGATCGATTCTGACCTGTGTAACAGTCAGACCGCAGAGGCTCGTATCCTGTGCGCAGCAAACCATCGCTCTTCTTCCGAGGATGAATGTCTGCTTGTAGCCGGGAAGATTCTCCGCATACATACCGCGGATGATGATTTCTTTTCCGTCATATTTTTTCGGATCTTCCACAGCATCCATATACCAGAGACCGTAGTCATCATCCTTGATATCAATCACAGGAGCGTTGAGATCAAACGGAAGAAGTCCGCTCTTTAATGTGACAGGTGCGCCGAATTCACCTTCATAGTAAATTTGGGCACGCTTGTTGATGGCTTTGATATTGCCTCTGAGCATGGAACCGGATGTATCTTCCGTACAGCGGTTGACAATAATCGTATCGGAATATCGCAGCTGTTCAAACAGCATGGAACGCATCGCATTGATATAGATTTCGAATGTGGTCGCATCGACTGTGGTCAGAATCTGAACCAGCGGCCAGTAGGACGGCATTCCTGAAAGCAGTGTATCGGAAACGGATTCTGTTCCGTTGTATTCAATGAACACCTGATCCGGATGATAAATCGTATCCAGTTCATTCATCTTTTCCGGTGTCAGCTGTGTTGAAGCATCGAGGAATTCAATGAATGCATTGTGTTCATCCAGGAACTTTTCATCATAGGAAACTTCGCCCTGTTCCAGACAGATAATCAGAGTTCTGTCTGTACCTTCCATGAAACCCGGATCATTGAGTGTATCTTTGATCAGGGTTGTTTTTCCGCTGTCCAGGAAACCGGTAAACAGATATACCGGAGCCATTACTTCACCCTGAACAGTTCCTTGATCTGATTCAGGTCAACCTTTTCACCGATGATGGTGATCAGACCTGTATAGGCAGGGGAACCGTTTCTGATATCAATGTCACCCGGAACATAGTCGAAGAACAGCCAGCTTCCGTCTTCAGACGGTACGATACCCTTGGCTCTGACAATGTTTTCACCCAGCTGACTCAGGGCATTGCGGATCTCATCTTCAGAATACTTGTTGATGGTTTCAATACCGATGGAATCAAATACTTCATCCGCATCATGTCCATGGTGGTGGTGATGGTGATGATGATGGTGATGATCGTCTTCACCGAGGTGAATGCGGTTGCCTTCCGAAAGTCCTTCGTTCGGGTCGCCTTTGTGATGGTGGTGATGATGGTGTTCATGTTCATCATCGTCGTCATCGTCATGGTGGTGGTGTTCATGTTCATGTTCATCATCGTCGTCATCGTCATGATGGTGGTGATGATGTTCATGTTCGTCCTCATCATCGTCGTCATCATCGTGGTGGTGATGATGTTCGTGTTCGTCCTCATCATCGTCTTCATCATCGTGGTGGTGATGATGTTCATGTTCATGCTCATCATCGTCTTCATCATCGTGATGATGGTGATGTTCGTGTTCGTCTTCATCCTCATCATCTTCCAGTTCGCCGAGATCTTCAGGGAAGCCGTCGGAAGAACCTTCCATTGCTTCATAGATCGTATTTCCTGTCAGTTCATCCCAGGGAGTTGTGATGATGCGGGCATCCGCGTTGAGTTCGCGGATAATATCGACATCAGCCTGCAGAGCCTTTTCGTCTGTCATCTGTGTTCTGGACAGAATGACGCATGCGGCAGTTGCGATCTGATCATCGAAGAATTCACGGAAATTCTTGTGATAGACTGCGCATCTCTTTGCATCGACAACAGCACTGTAGCTGTTCAGTTCAAGACCTTCCACGGACTTGATAATCTTCAGGATATCGGAAAGCTTGCCGACACCTGAGGGTTCGATAATGATATGGTCAGGATGATATTCATCCACAACCTTCTTCAGTGCTTCCTGGAAATCACCCTGCAGCGTGCAGCAGATGCAGCCGCTGTTGATTTCGGTGATTTCAATGCCGGCTTCCTGCAGGAAACCGCCGTCAATACCGATTTCACCGAATTCATTTTCAACCAGGACCACTTTCTGTCCTGCGAATACATCTTTAATCAGTTTCTGAATCAGGGTTGTTTTACCGGCCCCAAGAAAACCGGATACTACATCAATCTTTGTCATAAGATTCACCTTCTTTCGAACTCAATCATTATATAACACCCGTCAATTTTCGTTAACGGAATGCTCAGATCATGCGCTTTCAATCGTACAAAAAAGAGCCTGAACAGCTGTTTCAGGCTCTTTACTGACCGAATAAATGGCCGTAGTAATCTGTATCGTTGAAACCTGTGCAGTACTGAATCTTGTTGCGGACAGCCTTTTTGATTCTGTCCACATAGCCGTCCGGAACATTCACGCCTTCCTTCGGCGTGAATTCACCGGTAATACTGTTATAGGTGCCGAGGTTGGTTTTCCAGTCGTAATACATCGTGAATACCAGAGGCTCCGCATCGGAGAAGACATCTCTTCCCGGGAAGAGTCTTGAATCAAATTCCGTTCCGAACAGATTGGAGAGTGTCGGAAGAATATCCAGGGATGAAACCGGTGAGTCAACGACAATCGGTTCTTCATCCTCCAGGCATCCGGACCAGATGATCAGCCGGTTATGGTCGCGGCTGAGATAATCCGTGACATTGTATCCGTACAGTTCGGACAGGTAGGTCATATTGCCGAATCCGGCGCCGTCATCCAGACCGTACGGGAAGTGGTCGGCGGAAATGACGATGACGGTGTCATCCGCAATGCCGAGTTCTTCCAGCCGGTTCACAAGATATTCCATAGCGCTTTCCAGTTCCAGGTTGCAGGCGATATAGCCTTTGACACGTCCTGAATAATCCAGGTCCTGCACCTTGTCCCAGTTTTTGTCCGTCATGGCATTGGTTCCGTAATCATAGCCGTTATGTCCGGAAACACTCATGTAATATACATTGAAGTGTTCCGCATTTTCATACAGCGGCAGAGTCCCTTCAATCATTTCCAGATCGCTCTGCGGCCATTGCCATGTGACATAATCCTCCATGCCGTTGCCGTATCCCATAAATCCGTTTGAATAGCCGAGGCTGTTATGGGTCAGATGGCGGTCATAGAATGTATAGGTGTTGTTGTGGAATGCCCAGCCTTCATAGCCAAGACGGTTCAGCTGGGATCCCATGGTCATATAATTGTTCCGGTCTGTCATATTCTTGAATGACGATCCGCCGTTTGTCGGCAGCATTCCGAATACAATTTCATATTCGCCGCCGGTTGTTCCGGCTGTGGCAGGCTGGTAGTAATCATTGAAATTGATTCCCTTATGCGCCATCCGCCATAAGGTCGGCGTCAGATCTTCATCAATGACCTCAGCGGTGAATGCTTCGGCTGTGATCATGATCAGATTCTTTCCTTCGAATAAACCGGTATAGTCATTCTTGCGGGAAGGAACCAGGGAAGAAAGATATTCATCCAGATTCTTTTCCGTACTGTTTGCGGAAGCTTCCAGGCTTTCCCAGTCAAATTCCATTTCGTTCTTGTTCCAGACAAGCTTTTCCTGTCCGCCTGCTTCGGTTGTATGAATCAGTTTGGTATAGGTCGGCTCAAATCCGGACAGGGATGCGGGAAGAAGATTTTTCCTCAGATCCAGTTCTGTCGCTGTGATCAGTCCGAAGGAACCGATCGCATTCTGGAAGTTATATTCGGACCAGAATGTTCCCCAGACCGGTGAGAAATAAACTGAACCGATGGAACATACAAATAACGCAATGCTTGTCAGCAGTGACAGAAACCATCTGCCGCCTCTGATCTTTTTCGCTCCGTCAAATTTGCTGCCGAATTTTGCATACAGCACAAGCGGTACGAAATAGAGGATGATCGATGCCATTCCTTCATCGGACAGGATCAGGGCAAATACATTCTGCTGAAACTGTCCCAAGGCATCGGAAGCACCTGCTGTCATTGTCTTAAGATCATAGAAGACCTTGAACTGCTTATGGACAAAGAAGCAGACCAGGAAGAAGACGGCCGTCGCTGTCATGATGACAAGACGCGCTGTGCGGTTCCGGGTTGGCTTCTTTGAAAGGGAAGTCAGTGTATGAACCAGTACGGCATGGGCTCCGCAGAACAGGATAACTGCCAGCAGGTATTGCCATGTATACGGCAGGCCGGCTGCCATATGAAGCAGGAGTTCATAATAGAAAAGCACAAATGTGAGGAACCACGCAAACCGCCAGGGACTTTGTTTTTTCTTCGGCTCACTCTTTTTCTTCATATCAGGGTCCTCTTTTTCCATCTGGCTGTCTTCTGTTTTGATTTCAGAAGGTTGTTCGGGCAAAGGCTGAACTGTCTTTGATGGATCAAGAACTTCAGTCTTTTCCTGCTCTTCTTTGGGCTGCACAGGTTCATCCGGCTGTGTATCAGTATCGGTTTCTTCAGGAGGAACCGTTCCGCTTTCTTCAATGACGGAGGGGATCTCTTCAGGAATCTCTTTCGTTAAAGGCTCTGCAGCGCAGACTGTTTCTTCAGCATCTGCACTGCTGTATATTTCTGAAATCTCTTCATCCGCTTCAGTGTATTTTACAATAATGACTTTCTGCGGCTGAACGCGTCTGGGATTTCCTTTTTTACGTCTCTGTTTTGGCATATGACTTATTATGAAATGCTTTTGATGAAATGACAAATCAAAAAGTTTCTGTTTGAATCAATGTTCAGATATGATAATAATGAACAGAAATCATCCGGGAGGCATATGAAATGAGCGAACTGAATAAAAAAGAACAGGAGAGACTGAACAGACTGAAGCAGATTGACCGCTACCTGATTGATCCGCGCGATCATGTCCTGCGCAGTTTTGACGGCAGATCGGTGATGAAGGAAAAAACGGTGCCTGTGATTGCGGCAATCATGGTGATCTGTGCTGTACTCTGTGCAGTATTCGCATTTACGAGACCCCAGACACAGAAGATTCTGCTGTTTGCGGCTGCGGCTTTCTTTGTGTTCTACGGTGTACGCTACTGGCAGTACTACATGGCTCTGAAAGGTAAATAAGTTGATACTTCCAACAGATATTTGACAGTTTGGTAATATTCAGACGCAAGCATAACATTTTTCAATGTCAAGAATTGGATTTCCAATTATTTTGAAGTAGGATAAAACGCGTTGGGAAAGAAGGGAACTGAGAATGGAAGAGGCTATGGAAGAAAGCATTGTCTTCTCCTGGTCCGATCGCTTTGAGTCGGAGAATACAGAACCGCTCTCGCTCGATGAGATCAGTGAAGTCATTGCGGAACTCAGATTCTAAATCACCAAAAACGCAAAAAGGGAAGGCGGCACTTCCCTCATGCAGAGACAGTCATATTCGACTGTTTTTCTTTTTGTCTACAGTACAAATGAAGAAGGAGACCCGACTGCGAGCTCTGCAGTCTTTTCTTTGATCATTCCGTTTTCATCCAGCTCAAACAGATCGGCACGGTTCTGATCGAGCAGTCCGGCAATCAGATAGCGGTCACAGATGATCTGAAAGCCTCTCGGGTCTTTGCCGTCCAGCTGAAGCAGCTGTTTCATTGTCAATGTGCCGTCTTCATGAATATCAAATACGGAAAGACTGCCGGCGGACGAGAAGCGGCGGTTGGACGCATACAGCCATTTTCCGTTATCGGAAATATGAATGTCGCTGCACATGACAGCGCCTCTGTCACCGAAACCGGATGTATTCTTTTCGCCTTCATCCGCATGCCTTTTATTGAAATGAGGAAGAGGACGTTCCGCGTAATAAGCTTCATCCATCGTTCCAATCTTCTGGATTTCTTTTATGTCTCCTGAATCAGGATCAAAAGAGAATACGGAGACGGAAGGGTAGTTCTCATTGACGGCATAAAGAATATTTTTGTCTGTGTGGAAAACAGCGTGGCGCGGGGCGTATCCAGGTTCTGTTTCAAACTGATTGAGAACTGTCAGTTTTCCGTTTTCCTCATCCAGACGCATTGCTTCGATCCGGTCGCTTCCTCTGTTGCATGCGATGACAAAATCATCTTTGATTCTGACACAGTGCAGATGGGCAGCGGACTGACCGCCGCCATGGCACCAGTATCCGCTTCCTTTTAATATATGCAGATCTGTCAGCTCACCGATTGATCCGTCTTCAAGAAGGCGGAAAACAGCGATGGAAGAATCATCAAAACCTCTGTTCAGAATCCATTTCCCGTTTTCATTCTGTTCATAGCGGCAGACCACAGCGGAATGGGAACCGTGGTTGGTGACAAGCAGACATTTTCCGTTCTGGCTGACGGCGACAGATGAAGGTCTTGAACCGTAGGATATGGAACTGTTCAGAAAACAAAGATGTCCGTCTTCTTCCATCCGGTAAGCACTGACTCCGCCGCCTGATCCGGGAAGTCCTGTAAAATCACGGACTTCGTTTGCGGCATAGATGCAGTTTCCGTATCTGGTGATAATTCCGCTGTTTGCACTTTCAATCGAAGAAACAAAAGAAAGCGTTCCATTCGGATGCAGGGTGAGCGTGCAGATGCCGTCTCCTCTTCCCGTAACGCTGGCTGAGCCTTTGGATCCTCCGGCATTGACGGTGCCGGCATAAATAAATTGTATGTTTTTCATCATTGGTATTCTCCGTTTTCAGTATACTTTAAGCATCATAAATTTGAGCAGTCAAAACTCAAGGATGTGCTATAATACCTTTGCGAAAAAAGAGTGAACGGAAAGGAGTGATTGAATGGCCAGAAAAGACGCGATTCAGATTGACGGTGTCGTTACGGATATTATGCCGAACGCTTTTAAAGTTGAGTTGGAAAACGGTATGGAAATCCGCGCAGTCCTCGCGGGCAAGCTGAGAATGCATCATATCAAAGTTCTTCAGGGAGACAAGGTATCAGTAGAACTGTCACCGTATGATCTGACGAACGGACGGATTACATATCGGTACAGATAATCCCGAACGGCCGGATCAAACCGGTCTTTTTATTTTTTCTTGCAACATATATAAATAATGTTAGACTCTTTGTGTTACGGAGGAATCATGCATGATCAACTCACCGAAAGAAATACTGAATATCTGGATTAACAACGGAAAAAACAAAGCGGCTCTGCCTGCTTATAAAATGTTCCTGCTGGGCATCCTGGCAGGCATGTTCATCGGATTCGGCTGCCACGTGTTTGTATTGGCAACAGCGTCCGGCGCATCCGTCTATGAAAAACTGATCGGCGCAGCTTTATTCCCGGTCGGATTAATGATGGTTATCTTCTGCGGGGCGGAACTGTTTACAGGAAACAACCTGATGACACTGGCTCTGATGAAAAAGGAAATCAGCGTACAGAAGATGCTGAAGAACTGGTGCTTTGTCTATCTTGGAAACCTGGTTGGTTCCGTTCTTCTTGCCTTCCTGCTCGCAAAGAGCGGACTTTATACAGGAGATGCGATGAACCGTGCAGTGGCAGTCGCTTCATCCAAAGCGGCAATGCCGTTTATGGAAGCGGTGATCCGCGGCATTCTCTGCAATATCCTGGTTGTATTGGCATGCTGGTTCCAGGCAGGCTCAAAGGAAATGAGCGGAAAGATCTTTGCGGTCTGGTTCCCGATCATGATGTTTGTGTTTGCCGGCTTTGAGCACAGTGTTGCCAATATGACATACATTCCCCTCGGCATGTTCTTGGGAGCGGATGTGACGCTCGGCGGATTCCTGCTTGGAAACCTGATTCCGGTTACCATCGGCAACCTGATCGGCGGCGCGCTGTTTATCCCGGGATTCTACTACACCATTTATAAAGACTGAAAAAAATACGCGGAGCTCTCACAGCTTCGCGTTTTTTCAATCATTCAGTTTTTCTTCGGTTTTCTGTTGATTTTGAGATACATCCCGATTCCCAGCATGATGGAGAATGAGATGAGGAAGCCGAAGGTGACATCGGTGAGGAAATGGGCACCGGCTATAATTCTCGCAATTGCGGTCAGGATAATCCATCCGAATGCGATTCCGGTTAACAGCATTTCCTTATCCTTTAAGGAAGGAATGCAGTTTTTGAGTGCGATCAGTGTCAGTGCGTAAGCTGCACTGGCTGTATGACCGCTGGGGAAGGATTTGAATTCATCATGATCAAGAATTCCTTCATATGCGGCCCTTGCGGATTTTCCGATTTTATACCATGGCTGATAGGCAGGTCCGCCTGCCGCAATGACTGCACGGTAGCGGGGACGTCCCCATGGGATTTTGATAAAGACAACAGCCGCTGTTGTGATCAGGACGGTAAAGAGAATGAACAGGGCTGTTCTTCTTAAGCGTCTTGGATTGGAATCATCACAGCTGCGGTATACGTAATATGCGAAGCATCCTGCAATTGCGAGCTCAATCAGGATATAGACAATCTTCAGTAATCCGGATACATTTTCCAGAATTTCCTTGATGCCGATCAGTCCGCCGAGAACTCCTCCTGCCGCAAGTACCGTAAACACAATCCGTTCCGTACCTTCTTCCGGCAATGCTTTCAATAACATCGCCGAAGCGGCAAACCCGCACAGCATAACCGGGAACTGGCCGAATATAAGGAAGAAGCGGCCGAACAGGCTTTCCTGATTGACAACCAGGGAAGAAAGGCTGAGATCAAAGAATGTTCCGGCCAGAATCAGCAGTGCCGCTGCTCCGTAGACAATGCACAGGCTTTTTTTATTCAGAAGTTTCATAAAGCACCTCCTTCTGCAATCCTGCTATAGTATAGCGCAATTTCATAAGCACTCTTTGTGATAAAAAAATAAAAAATCCGCTTTCGCGGATTTTACATGGTGCACCAGACAAGACTTGAACTTGCACGGGTCACCCCATACGCCCCTCAAGCGTACGTGTCTGCCGATTCCACCACTGGTGCGTGCTTAAGTATTATAGCATGTGATTCAGATACGTCAATTGTTTTTTGATAGGATTCTGCAGTGATTTCGTTGTATTTTTTTCTCTCTTTCTATATAATAGGCACGTTTCCGAGTGAAAAAAGAAGGTGAATGCGATGGATTATCAGAAGATTATCAATATAGCCGTGATCGCGCATGTCGACGCCGGCAAATCCACACTGGTCAACGCGTTTCTGAAGCAGAGCCATGTATTCAAGGACAATGAGAAGGTCATTGACTGCATCATGGATTCCAACGACCTCGAAAGAGAAAGAGGAATCACAATCTATTCCAAGAACTGCTCTGTTACATATAAGGATTATAAGATTAACATTGTCGATACACCGGGTCATGCGGACTTCTCTTCTGAAGTTGAACGCATCATCCGCACAGTTGATACCGTAATCCTTCTGGTTGACTCCGCGGAAGGACCGATGCCCCAGACACGGTTCGTACTGCAGAAGTCATTGGAATGCGGACTCAGACCGATCCTTGTTATTAATAAGATGGATAAAAACGATGCCCGTGCCAATGAGGTCATCGATGAAGTCTATGATCTGTTCCTGGAACTGAATGCGACAGACGATCAGCTCGACTTCCCGATTCTCTACGGTATCGCAAGAGAAGGCATTGTCCGCTATGAACAGGATGACACAAACAACGATATCGTTCCGCTGTTTGAAACCATTATTCATCACACCCAGGCATATCCGGATCTCAACGATGAACCGGTTCAGATGCAGATCTGTGCCCTGGCATATGATGACTATATCGGCAGACTCGGTATCGGACGTATTTATAAAGGAAGCCTGAAAGAAGCGACACAGTATGAAGTGTGCAATGCGGAAGGTTCTTCCCATATCGGCAAGACCAATCAGGTTTTCATCTATAAGGGACTTTCCAGAATCGCGGCACCGGAAATACAGTGCGGCGAAATCTGCATGATCTCCGGTATCCCCGATATCAACATCGGTGATACACTCTGCCCGGTAGGAGCTCCCGATCCGCTGCCTATGATCAGCATTGAAGAGCCGACCCTTTCCATGAACTTCATGGTCAACGACTCTCCGTTTGCCGGCCAGGCAGGCAAATATGTCACATCCAGAAATATCCGTGAGCGTCTTGCCAAGGAACTGGAGGTCAATGTCGGTCTGAAAGTGGAAGAAACAGATTCCACCGACACATTCAAGGTTTCCGGCAGAGGCGAACTCCATCTGACCATTCTTCTGGAACAGATGAGAAGAGAAGGATATGAAGTGGCGGTTTCCAGACCGGAAGTCATTCTGAAGAAGATCAACGGCGTGACATGCGAACCGGTTGAGGAAGTTGTCATCGATGTACCGAATGAATACAGCGGTTCTGTGATCAGTGCCCTCAATGTTAGAAAAGGCATGCTGCAGAATATGGAAGATGTCGGCTCCTATACAAGAATCACATATACCTGCCCGACAAGAGGCCTGATCGGCTTCCGTTCCGATTTCATCAACATGACCCATGGCGAAGGCACAATGGTACAGAGACTGGCGGATTATGAACCCTGGAAGGGCGATATTCCCCAGCGTGAAAACGGTGCTCTGATTTCCACTGAAACAGGCGGAGCCATGACCTATGCTTTATGGAACATCCAGGAAAGAGGCCAGCTGTTCATTGGTGCCCAGACTCCTGTTTATGAAGGAATGATTATCGGTGTTTCCGCCAAAAACATGGACATGGGCGTCAACCCGATCAAAAACAAGAAGATGACAGCTGTCAGATCCACCGGCAACGATGAAGCGATGAAGCTTGTACCGCCGCGCATCCTGACGCTGGAAGGCGCGATTGAATTCATCAATGATGATGAACTGGTTGAAATCACACCGACCGACATCCGTATCCGCAAGAAGTATCTGACCGCACTTGACCGCAGAAGACATGCCCGAGAGCTCGGCAAGATTGAAAACGAAGCAGCTGATTAACCATTGAAACCGCAGTGAAAAACCTGCGGTTTTCTGATGCTTATTTAACAGTTTCAGACAGATCAGAAACAATGTCCGGAAGAAAAGAAAAAGGGTTGCTCAGCAACCCTCAACAAAATAAATATAGCAGAAAAAAATATTGAAAAAAAGACTGTTTATGCACTTTTAGATGAGTATATTAAAAGTACAAACAGAGATGGAAAACAATCATCCATAGAAAGGAAAGACGTCGAAAGGACGGATTTCATCATCACTAAATTTGATGAAGTCTGCAGTCCGAGCAGAAACCGAAGCCTGAAGAATCACTATTCGAAAAAACCGGAAATCTGAAGAACAATTTCCATACACGGAACCTATAAGGGGAAGTTAAAAAGATCGCTTAAGATATGAAAACAATTAACATATCAAAGATGATCCAGATGAACAAAAAGTTCAAAAGAAAATTCTGAAGAGAGTAGGGCAAAGATGCCGGGATCATCAGAAAACGAGTAATTGAAAACGGAAGAATGAATGTTCAGAGTGAGACAGGAAGGAAACCGTAAATCAACAGAAAAGTTTCTGATGAGAATCTCAACAAAAAATAAGAAATGAGAAATCTTGAAGATCGGAAAAGCTAGCAGCCGGTCGAGAATAGGCTAAAGAATCAGCGGAAAGACAGCAGACAAATAACAAAAAGGGGACCTTGATGAGGTTCCCTTTTTTATGGCTGTTTGTCATAATGAATGCATGTACGCAAGGAGTATTCCTTATGCTTGAAAAAATGAAATACCTCAGAATTCCTCTTCCTGATTCCATCGAGAATCTCAAGCGCTGCGGTGATTTAAAAGGCGCAGAGCGGCTGATTGAAATGAAGCTGCAGGATCCGATGGTTCCATCCGTTATGAAAGAAAGACTTCTTTTGGAAAAAGAGATCCTGAGCCGTTATGAAACCGAATTTCCGTACAGTGAAACAGAAGCTTTGGATCTGATCCGCAAAGAAATCCCGGATTTTACGGAAGATGAGCTTGGTTTCTATATGGACAGAGGCAATGCCTGCTGGCATATGATCAATGGCAAAAGACATCTGCAGAAAGCATTCTGTGATTCATTGAAAAAGGTATATCCGGAGATTGCCGCAAGGGCATCTGTGCCTTCTTCCGCTTCCTCACTGCTGGATGACATGGTGCAGGAGATGAAACAGAACGGAAAAGCGGAAAGAAGAATCCGGATCCGTCAGACGCTGCGTATCAAAGATGAGGCATTTGTGCCTGGAAGAGTCCTCGTGCATCTTCCGCTGCCTGCTGTTTCCCCCAACATGAAGGATATCCGGATCCTGAAAACAGAACCGGAAGCAGTCATTGATGATGAAAACTGCGAATGCAGAACAGCCTGTTTCGATGTCTTCCTGAAAGAAAACAGAACGTTTGCGGCGGAATATGAATATACATCTTCTGTGACTTACCATGACTGCGATCCTTCTCTTGTCACACAGAAACTGAATCCGCAGAAAGAGGAGGAACCGCAGATTGTTTTCACGCCGCTGATCAGAAAACTGTGCGGAGAACTGAAAGGTGATGAAACCAATCCGCTTCTGATCGCAAAACGGTTTTATGATTTTGTCACAAAGAATGTGATCTATTCTTACATGCCGCAGTATATTCTGCTCGGAGAGATCCCGGAATACTGTGCATCCAATCTGCGCGGAGACTGCGGCGTGCAGGCGCTTCTGTTTATCACCCTGTGCAGATGTGCAGGAATCAAGGCGCAATGGCAGAGCGGCAAATATGTCACGCCGGAAGGAACCGGCAATCATGACTGGGCGATGTTCTATTGCGAACCATGGGGATGGCTGTTTGCGGACTGTTCCTTCGGCGGCAGCGCCTGGCGCGCAGGAAATAAAGAACGCCATGCATTCTACTTCACAAATCTCGATCCGTACCGCATGGCAGCCAACAACGCATTGATGAAAGAATTCACTGTGCCGAAGAAACACTGGCGCATTGATCCGTATGATTCCCAATGCGGGGAAGCGGAATATGAAACAAGAGGCCTCAGACACGAAGAACTCATCTTTGAATGCGATGTTCTGCATATGGAGTCTGTCTGAAAAAACTGAGGAAATGCTATACTTAGAGCGGAGGTATCCGAAATGAAATGCGCAATTTTTTTCGCGGACGGATTTGAGACATGCGAAGGCCTGATCACGGTCGATATGCTCAGAAGAGCGTCCGTCACAATTGATACAGTTTCCATGAATGACACATTGGAAGTCACAACATCACAGTCGGTCAGACTGTTTGCGGACAGACTGTTCAAAGACATTGATCCGAAGGAATATGATGTTCTCATCATGCCGGGCGGAAAGCTTGGAACCGCGAATCTTGAAAGCAATGAGAAACTGAAGGAAATGTTCCGTGCCCATTATGAAGCCGGAGCACTGACATGCGCAATCTGCGCGGCTCCTTCGATCCTCGGCCATATGGGAATTCTCAAAGGAAAGAAATATACATGCTTCCCGTCATTCAACGAAGATGCGTTCGGCGGCGAATACCAGATGGAGCTGGCAGTCACGGACGGCAATCTGATCACCGGAAGAGGAATGGGAGCGACAATTGAATTTGCCAGACAGATTATCATGGCATTGTGCGATGAGGAGACACTCGCAAAAGTGGAAGCCGGCATGCAGTATGAGCACAGCTTCCGCAATCAGTAAGTAGTAATAAAGGAAATACAACAGGAAACATGCTGAAAAGAATCGACCCGAGACAGCTGACATGGATCTGTCAGCCAAAACTGTATATTTTATCTTCGGATAAGCTGCTGATCGAAACGGAACCGTTCACTGATCTGCATCCGCACGGCAACAGCGCGGAAGCGATTGAACTGTCCCTGGTTCCGAAAGGAAGCTTCTGTTTTTCAGCTCGGGTTGATTTTGAATATCATGAGCAGTTTGATCAATGCGGTCTGATTCTTTATGAAAACGGAAAGCGCAAGCTGGTCCTGGGCACGGAGCTGCGGGATGAGGAAATGCTGAAACTCATCAGCATCGTCTACCATGGCGGCAGGGGCGATCTTGCGATCCGGGATATCGGTTCCGCTGTCAAACGGATGTATTACCGGATCTGGTACCGCGGCTCGGCGGTGCGTGTCCAGTACAGTTTTTCCGGAAAGAGATGGTCCGACTTCCGGGAATTCCTGCTGAGGGAAGATACAGAAGGACTGAAAATCGGTATTTATGCATGTTCGCCGGGAAATTCATATTTTGACTGTACATTCTCGGCAATGACATTGGAGGAAGACAATTATGAGCGCAGCAGAGAGATTGATTCGCTATTGTCAGATTGATACACAGTCTGATCCGTCGAATGAAGAACAGACACCTTCATCCGAAAAACAGTTTGATCTGGCAAGGGTTCTGGAACAGGAACTGAAGGAACTCGGACTTCAGGATGTATCGCTGGATGAACACTGCTATGTATACGGCAAGGTTCCTTCCAACCTGGATCATGAAGTCAGAACAGTCGGATTCATTGCCCATATGGACACGGCTCCGGATTTTTCCGGAACAGATGTAAAGCCGCGGATCATTGAAAACTTTGACGGCAATGATATCGCACTGAATGATGAAGTGACACTGAAGATGGATGACTTCCCCTGGATGAGGGAACTCAGGGGAAAGCGGCTGATGGTGACGGACGGCAATACATTGCTTGGGGCTGATGACAAAGCCGGCATCACCTGCATCATGGAAGTTCTTGTTTACTTGAAGGAACATCCTGAAATCAAACACGGACCGATCTCCATCGGATTTACGCCGGATGAAGAAATCGGCAACGGCACGAAATTCTTCGATATCGAAAAGTTCGGCGCTGATTTTGCCTATACGATGGATGGCGGCGTTGTCTATGAACTGTCCGATGAAACATTCAACGCTGCTTCCGCAAAAGTCACATTCAAAGGATTCTCAATCCATCCGGGAGAAGCGAAAAACAGAATGATCAACGCGGCCCGCACAGCGATGGAATTTGCGGGGATGCTGCCGGAATACATGACGCCGGAACATACCGAAGGAAGAGAAGGATTCATTCATCTTCATGAGATGAAGGGCGACTGTGAAAGCGCGTTTCTTGAATATATCATCCGCGATCATGATCATTCCCTTCTGGAAGAGAAAAAGGAACTCATGCGAAAGGCTGCTGACTATATCAATGAGAAATACGGAGAAGGCACAGCAGACTGTCAGTTCCGTGATTCCTACCGGAACATGAAGGAAATTCTGGATCAGTATCCCGATGTTGTTAAAATCGCAGAAAAGGCAATCAATGAACTCGGCTATGCAGTGAAGAATGAACCGGTCAGAGGCGGAACGGACGGAGCGAATCTTTCCTTCAACGGACTGCCCTGCCCGAATCTCGGCGCAGGCGGCGGCAATTTCCACGGCCGCTATGAATACTGCGTTCTGGATGAACTTGAAGAAGCACGTACTCTGATTCTTAACATTATCCGTCTTGTGAGCGAGGAGGCATAATATGATCTTTACATGCACAATGAATCCGTCACTGGATTACTACATGGAATTCGACGGCCCGATCGAAGCTGGCTCGAGAATGAACCGTTCCAATCTTGAATACTATGAAGCAGGCGGCAAGGGAATCAATGTTTCCATTGTTCTCAACAACCTCGGCATTCCTTCCCGTGCGCTTGGTTTCATCGGCGGTTTCACCAAGGATTTCTACATCTATCTGCTCTCCAAATATGATCACATCATTCCCAATTTCACCTACATCAACGGACATACCAGAATCAATGTCAAATGCCACGCAACTGCACATACAAATATGAATGCCGAAGGTCCGTACATCACGGACGGCGACATGAAGAATCTGGCTGCCAAGGCGGAACGTCTTGCGGAAGGCGATTACCTGGTTCTTGCCGGCATCACCCAGCAGTATCTGGAAGATGATGTACTGAAGATGCTTGGGACTGTCATTGAAAACAAAGTCAAGGTCATTCTTGATACAAACCCGTCACTGATGAAGGAAGCTCTGCAGTATAAGCCTTTCATGATCAAAACAACAGCACCGGAACTGGCTGAGATGCTCGGTGAAGAAATCGACACTCTGGAAAAAGCGGCTGAAGGCGCAAAGAAGGTTCATGAAATGGGCTGCGACAATGTCATCGTGCTTTATGAAAACAAGGAAGCGGTTCTTGCATGTGCTGAAGGAACATACAAGGCTGAAATCCTCCATCATGACAAAGCGGTCAACACCGTCGGAACCGGTGATTCCATGGTTGCCGGCTTCTTAATGAACTACAGACGTTCCAGAGATACTCTGGACAGCTTCCGCTTCGGTGCTTCCTGCGGTGCCGCAACAGCTTATTCAAGAGGTCTTGCGACACGTGAAAAGATCGACGCGATGTACGATTCCACGGAACTTGTCAAAATAGACTGATTTTCTGTTAAGTGCTATACTTGTCTCCACACAAAAAGGAGGCTGCGCGATGAAAAAAATCCTGGCAGTTTTGATGAGTGCAGTGATCGTTCTGACCGGCTGTGCGAAAAAGGCGGAAAAGCTGACGATCACCAATCCGGTTGAATTGAATTATGAACCGGCAATTATGACCGTCTATGACTGGATCGGTGAGAATATTGCGGATTTCAGGGAAATCACATTTGCGGAATCGGTCCGCATGTTTGAGGAAAAGGGAAGCGGCATTCTCTATTACGGCTATAACGACTGCCCGTTCTGTGAAAGAGCGGTGCCGATGCTGAATGAAGCGGCGCTGGAAACAGAGATTCCTGTTTACTACATCGACATCTACGGTCCTGAGCAGCCATCGCGCGATCAGTTTGATACCCTGCTGGAATACATCGATGAAACCCTGATTGAACAGGAAGACGGTTCCAAAGGATTCTTTGTACCGCTGATCATCGGTGTGAAGAACGGTGAAATCACCGGCAGCCATGTGGCTCTGGTAAGCGGATTCTCGATTGAAGATGAAACTTCCCAGATGAATGATGAGCAGAAACAGGAACTGAAAAACATCTATCTCGATATCATCCGCAAGACAGCGGATTAAAAGAACACAGAGCCGGAGAGATCCGGCTTTTGCATTTTACTGTGTTTGATTTCACTGACCGTTTCGGATAAAGCGTTATAATGAAATCAGCAGGGAGGCAGCAGATGATCCTATCAAGGCTTTTTCGCAGAACTCTGACAGAAGGTGACAGAATTGATCTGAAGATTGAACATATCCGTCAGGCCAGTTCATCCAATTCTTATGTTCCTTCGGAAATATACGGAATCTACCGTCATGGCGAAAGCAGGAAGATCGGTGAATGCGATCTGAGAATCGGCATGAACGAAGAGCTTTACTATGCCGGAAACATCGGCTACCGGATTTATGAAGCATACCGCGGACACGGCTATGCGCTGGATGCCGCAAAAACCCTGATGGAGATCGCAAAAACACGCCATGGCATGAGCGAACTGATTCTGACATGTTCGCCGGATAATATACCGTCCCGCAAGACTTTGGAAAAGCTCGGCGGAGAACTGATTGAAACCGTCGATGTTCCTTCATGGCACTGGCTGTACCAGCGCGGTGAAACCGTGAAAAATATATACCGCTTTATTCTGTGAGAAGTGACTTCTGATATAATACTCGTATGCGCAGATTGCTGAAAGTTATAACCGGCAGATTAATGATAGCAGTTCCGCTTGCACTCCTGCAGGCAGGACTGTTTATTGCTTTAATATGGCGTGCAGCCCTGGCCTGGGAAATCATGCCGGTAATCAATATCCTGTCGGTTGTGATGACGCTTCACTGTATCAACCGTCAGGCGGACCAGTCCTTCAAGATTGCCTGGTGCATCATTCTGCTGGCGCTGCCGGTAGTCGGTGTGCCATTGTATCTTCTTTGCGCGGACCGCAAGATGCCGAAGAAACTGCGCAGCGGAACAATCCGGGCAAGCGAAGAGATGATGGGCCTTCTGAGCAATGATGAAGGAGTTATCCGGGAATCGGTACTGATGGATCCCGACCTTGTCAATGTGGTCAGCTATGGCGCAAGGACATGCGGCTATCCGGTTTATAAGAATACAAGCAGCCGCTATTTCGCCAGCGGCGAAGAATGGCTGCCGGTTTATATTGAAGAACTGAAAAAGGCAAAGCATTTCATTTTTATCGAATTCTTCATCATCGATGAAGGAAGCGTGCTGGATGAAATTGTCGAAGTTCTGAAGCAGAAGGCAAAGGAAGGCGTCGAAGTCAAAGTGATCTATGATGACTTCGGCTCCATCACCATGCCCTGGCATTATGACAGGACATTGAATTCATACGGCATTGAAGCATACCGCTTCAACCATGTCCGTCCTGCATTCATTGTGCAGATGAACAACAGAACCCACCGCAAGATCACGGTCATTGACAACAATGTCGCCTTCACCGGAGGCCTGAATCTGGCTGATGAATATGTCAACCGGATCAAACGGTTCGGCTACTGGCGCGATTCCGCGATCATGATCAAAGGCGAGGCGGTCTGGTCTATGACGGTTATGTTTCTGGGAATGCTCAGCTATGAGCGCGGAAAAAACAGAGTGGATTTCAGCCGCTACCGTCTGCCCTGCGCAATGACAGGAGACGGCGGCTATTATCAGCCTTTCTCGGATTCCCCCAATGATGCGGAAACTGTTTCGATGAATATCCATCTTTCATTGATTACCCATGCCAGAGATTATATCTACATCAACACACCTTATCTGATTCCCAATGACACGATCAAAAACGCTTTGATTCTCGCGGCAAAGTCCGGCGTGGATGTCCGCATCATCACACCGCACGTTCCCGATAAGATCTTTGTGAATCAGATTACCAAAGCAAACTACGGACCTCTGATCAGAGCCGGTGTAAAGATCTATGAATTCACACCCGGCTTCAATCATTCCAAAACATTTGTGTCCGATGACCGTCTGGCCATAGCCGGAACCGTCAATATGGACTACCGGAGCTATTATCTTCATTTCGAAAATGGTATTCTGATGACGCATACCGATCAGATTGCGGCAATGAGGAAAGACTTCGAAGACACACTGAAGGTATCGCAGCTGATTACAGAGCAGGATCTCGAGAACACCAGTCTTCCGGTCCGTCTGTTCAGGGCTGTGCTGAATCTGTTTGTACCGTTGGTTTAAGAGCAGGAAAGAAGGAAGAATATGGAAAGAATCGGACTTGTACTGGAAGGCGGCGGCGTACGCGGAGCGTATACATCCGGCTGTCTTGCCTGGCTTTATGACAATAACATCCACTTTGACTACAGTGTCGGTATTTCAAGCGGCGCGGTTTATCTGAGCTGCTTCCTGATGGGAAGACCCGATATCGCAAAAAACATGTCCACAATCTACGCGTGCGATCCGAACATGACAGGTTTCGGCGCTTTGAGACACTGCGGCTATTATGTCGATTATGAAATGATCTTCGAAAAATATCTGCGCGGCCAGGAAAACATGAGCTGCCAGCCGCTGATTGACGAAAACCCGGATATGGAAGTCGGTGCCTATGATCTGGAAGAAGGAAAGACAGTCTGGTTCTCACCGAAAGACATGGATCCTGATCTTGTGCTTTTAAGAGGCACATGCGCGCTTCCGGTCGCTTCGGCAATTGTGGAATACAGAGGAAGAAAGCTTCTCGACGGCGGCATCACAAAGATGATTCCGATTGAAAGAGCAGTGGAAAAAGGATGCACAAAGGTCATGGTCATCACAACCAAGCCGGCAGATTTTGTCCGCAAGCCCGCTTCCAAATTCATCCGTTTCCTCATGAAGAGAATTTATAAAAACTATCCGCAGGTTGAAAAAGATTATCAGGTCCGCCATATCAATTACTACAAGCAGATCAACATGATCAAGGAAATGGTGATCCATGAAAAGGCAATGCTGATGTATCCGACAGAGACTGTCAATGTCAACCGTTTCAAAGGCGATCATGAACAGTGTCTGAAGCTTTATGAGCTCGGCTATGCTGATATGGAAAAAAGGCGTGATGAGATTTTTGCCTTCATGAAAGGCAATGCAGAATAATTCCGTATTATCACATTTACGGTTTTTGCAAAGGTTCTTGACAAACACCTGATTACAGCTTTATATACTGAATGAAAAACAGGAGGAAAAATTAATGGATAACAGCAACGTACGTCCTGAAACAATGGAAAGAATCACAACACCTGAACTGGCTCAGAAGTTTATTGATGAGCAGGTAGCAGCAGTCCGTGAACAGGTCAAAGACGGAAAGGTTCTTCTCGCATTGTCCGGCGGTGTCGACTCATCCGTAGTAGCAGCTCTTCTGATCAAGGCAATCGGTCAGAACCTTGTATGTGTACATGTCAACCACGGTTTCCTGAGAAAGGGTGAACCTGAACAGGTGATTGAAGTATTCCGCAACCAGATGAACGCAAACCTCATCTATGTCGATGCGGCTGACAGATTCATCGATAAAGTTGCAGGTGTTACAGATCCTGAAGAAAAGAGACATATCATCGGTGAAGAATTCATCAAAGTATTTGACGAAGAAGCAGCGAAGCTGACAGGCATTCACTTCCTCGGTCAGGGAACCATCTATCCGGATATTCTCGAAAGCGAAAAAGGAATCAAGGCACACCATAACGTCGGCGGACTCCCTGAAGAAATGGAAATGGAACTGGTTGAACCGGTAAAGCTCCTTTATAAGGATGAAGTCAGAGTTGTAGGACGTGCACTTGGCCTTCCTGAAAATATGGTAGACAGACAGCCGTTCCCGGGACCGGGTCTCGCAGTCAGAACACCCGGCGCAATCACAAGAGAAAGACTTGAAGCAGTCCGTGAATCCGATGCGATTCTCAGAGAAGAATTCGCAAAGAACGGTCTGCAGGGAAAAGTATGGCAGTACTTCACAATTGTTCCTGATTTCAAGAGCACAGGCATCAGAGACGGCAAGAGAACATTTGACTGGTTTGTTGTTATCCGTGCAGTCAATACAACCGATGCGATCGAAGCAAGCATTGAGGAAATTCCTTATGATCTGCTCAGACACATCACCAAGAGAATCACAACTGAAGTCAAAGGCGTCAACAGAGTTCTCTATGATCTGACACCGAAGCCTTCCGGAACTATCGAGTGGGAATAAGTCGTATTCATCTACCCCACCGATTATCCAAAAATCTACGCTTAAAAATATCCTTTTCTAAAAAAGAAAAACGGGAAAAAGAGCATAAAATTCATCTTTACAACAAGGCCTTGCATACGGAGCAGGGCCTTTTCTATTTGCCTGCGAAAGCAGGTTGAATCAGGAAAAGAAAGCTCAAAAAATGCTGATAAACAAGGCATTTTTGGGAAAAGGACTGGCTGAAAAGACGAGGTGGAAAAGAGGATTGATCAGCCGCGGATGCGGCACCATGCTTTGCAGTAAACATGCATTAAAAACAAAAGCAACAAAAGGATAAGCGAAAGCGCAGGAAAAAGGATAAACGAAAGCGTAGGGGGACAAGTCGGTCGGAAAAGTGCACTAAATATAATAAAACACGCTTGGAAAAGTGTGTTTTATTATTGAGAAGTCGCTTGGAAAAGTGTAAAATCATAGTATGCTCAAACAAAAAATCCGAACGTTCGGATTTTTCTTTTTATCCGAACCTTTGATAAAAAGAAAAAGGGATCGCTTCCGGTTAAACCGGATTTGCGGTCCCTTCTTTAAAACAGAGTATTCAGCGGGCTGTCATCGATGGCAGTCTGAAGACTTTTCCGGCGGTGATCCCGCCTTCCCCAAAGGCATCCACAGCGGCGCAGTATTCCTGATCAGCCGCCAGCATTGTAAGCAATACTTCCGTCTGCCCGTAAACCATGTGGCTTGAATAAAGTTTGTCCGGAGCGGTTCCGTAGCGGACATTGTAGCCGATGGCACGCTCTGAAGACTTCCATTTAAGTGCGGCTGTCATCGGATCGCTGCGAAGTGATGTGAGCGCAGTAACCTTTTCCGGCTTTTCTGAATATCCGGTACCGAAAACACGGAGTCCCGACAGAGCGAACGGCTCATCATAGGGAAGTTTTTCTGCGGTTATGCGGATATAGCGCATCTTCATGCCGTCTGTTTCGACATAATCATGAGGAAGGTTTGTTTCCGCATTCCTTTTATCTGCGATGACAAACCATGTTTTTCCGTCAGTGCTTCCCTCCATCAGCCAGCGGGTACGCATGTCCGGATCCGGATCAATATAGCGGTTGGAAGTATAGACATTGGAACGCAGGGATTTATCGACGTCCAGCATCGGCACATTCACATCCGCGAAGTTGATCTGGATGAAGTATACCGGGTACTCTTCTTCAAGATCGAGGCAATACCATTCACCGGCGCTTCCTTCTGCACACCAGCATGTGCGGATGTCTTCATTGAGCGCCAGTTCAGCGCCATGTCCTTCTTTTGAGGAGGAAACCTCTGCAGATTTCTGATATGACAGCAGCATCCACTTCGGCGTGATCTGCATGGGATCGAATTTTCCTTCGGGAATTTCCAGCGGGTAATCCGCGAAATTCTGGTTGCAGAAGAGGATTCCGTCTTTGTCAAATCCTGCCGGGAAAAGACCCAGACGCCTTTCAAAGTTGGCGTTCACAGAGATCCGCATGGTGGAAGCGTGCCAGAGATTGCCGTATTGATCTTCGATTGTTGATCCATGGCCGGCGCCTGTAATGAACCCTCCGGGCTTTGATGAGAAGGGGTTATGTGTCTGCGCTTCGAACGGACCGAGCGGACTGTCCCCGGTGTAAACACCATCGCAGTAAGTGGCAAATTCCGTTCCCGGGGCAGCGTACTGCAGATAATACCTGCCGCTGTGCTTTGTCATAAATGCCCCTTCGATAAAAGGCTTTGAATCGGAGCCGGAAATCTTCATCGCCAGATGATAAAGCCGCATTGAGAGTGCTTCTTTTCCTTTTTCTTTCGGTTTTCCCGGATAATCCGGTCTTTCCCAGCCGAATTTTTCCGGATGACCGGAAATCAGTTCTTTCCTGTCTGAGGCAGGTGTCATTGTTTCAGGATCGAATTCCTGTCCATAGATCGGCTTTTTATTGTCACAGCCCCAGTAGAAATACACCCGTCCGTCATCGTCCTGGAATGTATCGGGATCCCAGAAAGGAAACGGCTCACTGAGCTTTTCGAACTGATCGCTCAGCGGATCTTTTGTACGGTAGATTTCACTGGGACCGCGGTCTGATGAGGAAAAGATCAGCCAGTCATTTACCTGCCGGACATCCGGTGCGTACCGGAACGGCGTCAGGCTGCGGTTTTCGTGCCACTGCCAGTGAAGCATGTCGTCAGAATAATAGAAACCTCCGGACATGGACGCAAACAGGTAGTAGCTGCCTTTGAAATAAACAAGCGTGGGGTCCGCGGCCTCCCGGGAAGCCTGCTTGTTGTAATGCTGGAACTGATAGGGAATATTCAGTGGGTTGCATAAGATTCGCTGCATAATAATCCATCCTTTCGGTATTGGCTGGGCGAAACGCCGTAGTGTCTGCGGAAATTGTCAGTGAAATAGCTTTGTGAGCAGAATTGCATACGGATCGCGATCTGCTGGATATCCAGATCTGTGGAACGCAGCAGGATGGCGGCTTTTTCAAGCCTTTTCTGACGCAGATAGCCGGCGACGCTCATTCCGGTTTCACGTTTGAATTTTTTGGAAAAGTAGTATTCGGTATATCCCGCATACGCAGCCAGGGAAGCAATGCTCAGCTCATCTTCCAGATGGCGTTCCATATAACTGCATGCGGATTCAATTGTCTTTGAAAGCTGCTGCGTGCGCACCGCATGAACTCTTCTGACAAAATCCTGATGCATTGTCTGGGAAATGCCGGTCAGTTCGGAGAGGGATCCTGCTTTTTCAACACTCTGGAAATACATATCGCACAGCGTGTATGCTGTCTCGGGACTAAGCCCGCCCTCGATCGCCGCGCGTGAAAACAGTGTCGCGCATACCTGCACACTGTTTTTCATCTGCCGCAGAGTGTCGCCCGTTTCAGCCAGCTGGCCGATACTGCCGGTCACAGCGATCCGGTCAATATGTCTGATCAGTTCCAGATCTCCTTCCCGTACCATTCTGAGCATTTCCTGCTCAGCCAGATAAGTGCCGTGTGTATCGTTTGCCGGCTGCTCCTGAGAACTGCCTGTTTCTGAAGAACTGTCACTGAAAAAACGGAGATCGGACTGCCGGATCTTTTCTTCGGTGATCAGATAATGCAGCATCAGCGCATATTCCTGAATTCTTCCCCAGCTGAGCACAGGAAGCCTGCTGATCAGGTTTTCCGCTTTCTGCCGCAATGTGAAGGTTGCCCCGGCTTCCGCCAGACCGGCGCTGACTGCGCGGGCGGAAATATCATCCATAAAGAACGGTCCGAGGACATGGATCAGTTTTAAAGAACCGCCTTCGTATTCAGGGCACAGCAGCCACATCATACTGAATCTGCTGGTGAAGAGGACAGGCGTCGTGCCGGACGAAACTTCTTCAAGAAGATTCGCGTCAGGCAATGATATGAACAGCAGCTCTTCTGCTGTCCGTTCCTCTTCTGTCTCGTTTCCGAGCCGGAAAAAGTCATGATCATAAGTGCATAGCAGCAGCTGATGACATGTGGATATCATCTCCTTAAAGAGGTTCAGCTTTTCTTCCGTCTTTTCCATTGATTTTCTGCCTCCCATCCATAGCTTACCGGCATCAGAATAATTTCGCTGTCGTAAATTAGATTTAAATTCATCAAATTGGCTAATATAAGAAACTAAATCTAAAATGCTGAAATTGGAACGAATATATTATATCTGAGAACTGCCGCCGTTGCTATACTGAGCCTGCTTACATGGAAATAGGAGGCAATCAAATGAACAATTCTGACAAAGTCGGATTCCGTGAAATTTTCGGAACCGCAGCCATGGGCCTGACCGACGGACTGGCGGCAGCCTTAATGACTTCATTCTTTCTGCAGTATCTGACCGATTATGCCGGGCTGGGTGCTTTCGGGGCGGTTGTAGGCTCGAGTGTTCTTCTGTTCTCACGGATATTTGATGCAGTGAATGATCCGATCGAAGGGTGGATCATGGACCGTGCAAAAGTGGGAAAACACGGCAAATACAAACCATTTATCATTCTTTCCATTCTCACTGCCTTCGTCGGCGTCACCGCGCTGTTCTTCATTCCCGAAGGAATCAGCCCCGCACTCGCGGTTGTCTGGGTCATCTTCTTCTATCTTCTCTATGATATGGGTTCCTCATTCTATGCGCCTAACCTGATCTTCAGAACCCTGACGCTTGATCAGAATGAGCGCGGAAAGCTGCTGATCGCTCCCCGTATTGTTTCGATGATGACCGGCATGGTGACAGCGGTGCTGATCGCTATGGTGACGGGCGTAAACAAATCCATCAACAATATGCATACTTCCTTCGGTCTGACCGTAGGCGGCCTTCTGCTCGTAACAACAGTCATTTCGCTGATCGGCATCTCGCTGGTAAAGGAACGTCATCATGCCGAACGGGATGAAGATGAAAAAGTCAGAATCACGGATATTTTCAAACTTCTCAAAGAAAACAAAGCGCTTCGCGTCAATGTGAGCGCGGCCCTGTTCTCCGGCTTCATCTGGACATTCCTGTTTGCGACAATGCTGTATTACATCAAGTGGGGACTGTGCGCGGATCTCACGACCGGCGCGGTGGACAACGCGAAATATGCGCTTTACTCCGGTATTTCCTCCATGCTGATGTTTGTTCCGCTGGTCGGCGGCACATTGATCGCGGCACCGATTATGAAGAAAATAGGTGATCCGATGAAATTTATACGAATCCTTCTGCTCTGCCAGGCAATCCCCTGCGGCGTGGTGTTCCTGCTTCAGGTTCTCGGTATTCTTCAGAAAATGCCGTGGCTGTTCCTTGTCTGCGCGGCTGTCACAACCACCGCGGTCGGCATGGGCTATATTCCCGGCTCAACCGTTGATATTGAGATTATGGATTATGAAATCTATAAGAACGGCAAAGACCGTTCCGGTCTCTGCAATGCGGTTAACCGTTTCCTTTCCAAAGCACAGGGAGCGGTCGGCGCCAGTGTTGTCGGATTTATGCTGGCAGGGATCGGCTACGTTGTTGATTCCGAAACCGGTGACTTTGCCGGAGATCTTGCCAAAATGCCGGACATGCTCAACTGGTTTGTTGTCATCATGGGACTGATTCCCTTCATCCTTGGAATTATCGCGTGGTTCATTGAACGCAGATATCCGATTGACAACGTACTGCGCGCGGAAATGCGTGATGCGCTGAACAAAGCTGAAAAAACAGAGGAGTAAAAAAGATTATGAGCTTTCCGAAAGATTTCTTATGGGGCGCAGCGAGCGCCGCGGCACAGATTGAAGGTGCCTGGGATGAGGACGGCAGATGCCCGAGCATCTGGGATGTCGCCGGGGATCATATTGAAAACGGCCAGACCTGTCACACTGCCTGTGATCACTACCATCGTTATAAAGAAGACGTTGCCCTGATGAAAGAACTGGGACTGAAGAGCTACCGCTTTTCAATCTCATGGGGAAGGATCATACCCGAAAAAGGAAGGATCAATCCCAAAGGTATTGAATTCTACAGAAATCTGATCAGTGAACTCAGGGCAGCCGGGATTGAACCGCTTGTGACTCTGTACCATTGGGATCTGCCGCTGTGGGTCCATGAAGAAGGCGGCTGGCCTGATCCGAAGATCATTGATTACTATCTTGAGTATGTCAGAGCTGCTGTTGACGCATTTTCTGATCAGGTTCAGTACTGGATGACATTCAATGAACCTTCGGTATTTATCATGCTGTCATATGCCGTAGGCACCTTCGCGCCGTTCCGGACGGATATAGAGGCATGCATGGAGGCGTTAAGGAATATGCTGCTGGCCCATGGCAAAGCGGTCAGGCTGATCCGTGAGACCGCCAGAACAAAGCCTGTCATCGGCCTGGCAATGGCAGCCACCACGTATATCCCTGACAGTGAGGATGAGGAAGGCCTGAAAGACGCTGCTGAAAAATCATTCCTCTCCCAGGTCGGCGAAGGCAGCAACTCCTTATATATGGATCCGATCGCGCTCGGCAAGGCAAGCCCGATTCTTTCGCAGAAACTCAGCGAAGAGGATCTGAAGATCATTTCCGAACCGATGGATTTTGTCGGCGTGAATGTCTACCAGCCCTCAAATCCTCTGCTCAATAAAGAAGGTTATGATACAGAAAAGCTTCCGAAAACGATGCTGGACTGGGTGATTGACGGCCGCTGCCTGTACTGGACGATCCGTCAGTACTGGGAACGGTATCATCTGCCTGTCATGGTAACGGAAAACGGAATGGCCAACCCCGATGAAGTGGGAGCGGATGGATGCGTGCATGATGAAATCCGCAGAACGTTCCTGCATGATTTCCTGCAGGGAGTCAGCCGGGCCGTTGATGAGGGAATTCCGGTGCTCGGTTACCAGCATTGGAGCATTATGGATAACTTTGAGTGGTGCAGCGGCTACGGTCCCCGTTTCGGCTTGATTCATATCGATTATGAAACACAGAAGAGAACGATCAAGGACTCTGCCCGTTATTATGCAGAAATTATCCGTACAAACGGTGAAGCGCTCTGAGCGTACAGTCTGAAAAGAAATGAAAGGGAACTGTCTCCCGTATAGTTCTGATGTTATGGAAAAAACAGTCGGATTCGGTATTCCGGACTACCACATTGAATGGTATCGGCGCCCGTCAACACTGGAAAACCAGGCGGCATCTTCCCTGAAAGATTATATTCTTTCAAATGGCAACTCCTGGCTTGATGAAGACTGTCATTTCCTGATCGGCCATATGGGCTATGTGGATCAGGAACTGATGGAACTTACAAGCTACACACTGTACCGTTTGAGCGATCTTGCAGGAATTACGGATCCGTAAGTAAAGGAATGGGTGAAGAACAGTGGAATTGAACTGATTACCTATAAAGATATTTGCTGAAGACTGACTATATACCATTCTAAGGGCCTGATGTTCAGGCCTTTTCTGTACAGGCGATAAAATGAGTGTTGATTCTGGAATGTTTCTGCCTGCTGGAAATATTTAAATAAGGAATCGCAGAACAGGCATGCTGAAACCTGCATAACAGCGATCCGGAGTATTCGTCGGACAGATGATGTGTCAGTAACAAAGTTCATTAAAGAATATACTGATACCATTTTGATACCAAAAATGGCAGCAGATTTCTTTTATAAAACGTGCAAATCACTTCGGCGAAAATGCGCAAAATGCTCCGATAAAATATCACAAATCACTTTGACAAAATTGCACAAATCACTCCGATAGAATAAAATGCAGATATAAACAGGAGAGCAGTGAGTGTATGAAATATCTTCATAGGATAATAGAATAGGATAATAGACAACCAGTTTGAATTACTCATGGACGCGTTTGGGGCGGTACTCATAGTCGGACCTAAAGGCTGCGGCAAAACCACAACTGCCAAACAGAAGGCAGCTACAGTAGTCGAGTTTCAGGATGAAGAGGAGAGAGAGAATTATCTTCTGCTTGCTGAAAACAGACCTTCAAGGCTGCTTGCAGGTATAAAACCTATCTTGTTTGATGAATGGCAGGATGCACCAAAAATCTGGGGAGCAATCAGAAAGGATGTGGATGACAGCGGTCTTACCGGTCAATATATTCTGACTGGTTCTTCATCATCAAATGTTGATACTCCGCATACTGGAACACTGAGAATTGCCAGACTCAAGATGTATCCAATGAGTTTATATGAAAGCGGAGAATCTAACGGAAAAGTATCTCTCATTGATTTGTTTAATGTCAAAGATATCAATGATCAGGAGTGGGAGTCGGATTTAACGGTTGAAGATCTGATCTTTGCAATATGCAGGGGCGGATGGCCACGGGCGATTATCAATGAAAAATCGGCAGCAAAACTCATCGTAGCCAAAACACTGTTTAATCAGACAGCACAGGTCGATATATCTAACGTTGATAAAGTGAAAAGAAATCCTTCCTGGGCGGAATCTATTCTTCGTTCATACGCCAGAAATATCTGTCAGCTTACAGAAATGAAAAATATCTATAAAGATGCGAAAACAGAAACAAATATGGCGGAAAGCACTTTCTTTGAATATATTGAAGCTCTGCAGAAACTGTATATTATTGATGATGTCGAGGCATGGTGTCCGGCAATCAGATCAAAAACAGCAATCCGCGCTTCAAAGAAAAAGAACTTTATTGACCCTTCGTTGGCTGTTGCAGCATTGGGCGTTGGCCCTGAATACTTTGATAAAGACTATAAAACCCTGGGCTTCTTGTTTGAATCACTGGTCATTAGAGATCTTAAAATATACTCGTCCGAACATGGAGGCAGGGTTTCCTACTATCGTGACAGATATGGGTTGGAAGCAGATGCGGTACTTCATCTTGAAGATGGCAGATATGCTTTGATCGAAGTGAAACTTGGGCAAAGAGAAATAGAAGAAGGAGCTAAGCACCTTCTTGAAATAGAAAGATTGATAGGCGAATATAATAAAACCGAAAAACAGGTTCCGCTTCGTCTGCCGGATCTGAAAATTGTCATCACCGGCACCAAGTATGGCTATATCCGGCCTGATGGAGTTTACGTTGTTCCTATAGGATGCTTAAAAGACTGATCAAACAGAAATGGTAAAACATACTGAATAAGTTTCCTTCTTGAACAGCTACCACTCTCTGATACCATTTTGCTACCATATGGATCGTAAACGAGGTAGGCGAGAGTGAAAACTGTAGACAGAAACACATGAAATATACTGGAACGTAAATTGTTTACTTTACGTGCAGGAAATCATTATCGAGTGGGAATAATTGTAAAAATGCCGGAAACCCGCATGAATACTGGGCTTCTGAAATCTCATAACGACGTTTGGCAGCGTTTTGGCAACATCTGAAATAACTCCATCGAATGACGAAAAACAAGAGCTGTCTGATTGTTGAAAGTCAGGCAGCTCTTTTTCAATGTATTGGAGAAACGGGTGATGAGAGGATCAGTATAACCGTATCTGGTTTGTATGTGTGTAAGACTCTCTTTTCTCATCAAAGTGATTGATAAATCAGAAGCCTTGGCTCAGAACGGATTGTGCTCGCTTATTTACAGGTTTGTGAACTTCAGCACAAAACGGAATCAATCCTTATCCTATTATCACATGTGTTCTATGCGTTCTTCGTATTCTTCAAAATTGAAGAAGTCTGAGAACGGAATCGTCGGAGAACCTTCCGGTGCATTTCTTATTGCCTGATACCACTTGGCTGCTGCGTCATGTATGATCTCTTCTACACCATGCCATTCGTCTATACGCCATTTATCATAATAGCGACGTCTTAATTCTTCATATCGTCTGTTAATTTCATACTGGGCTGCTTCTTCTTCCGCATTCAGCGCTCTTCCGCCGGAAACCGTTTCCAGTTCTTCCGGCATTAATTCTTTTATATCTTTCATTCTATTACCTCTTCTTCTTTTTTCTTTGGGTCATCGATTCTGTGCCTACGGTCATTTTATCAGAATTGATCTTGGATGGAACCCTGTTCACAAATCTTTTTATTAAGATGCAGGCCGCTGCTTCAATTGCTATAGGGAGGATTGCGTAAATGCAATTCCTCCAGGATGTCTGAAAGATTGATTTCTGATACCATTTTGCTGCCATGCGGATCGTAAACCTGTCAGAAGCGAGAGAAAACTGTAGATATAAGCACATGAAATACATCGCAGCATAGATTATTTGTTTTACGTGCAGGAAATCATTACCGGTGGGGATAACCTCATGTTTCCATGCACCCTTGATTATCCTGTTTGGTACAAACTGAATTATCCTGTCATGCAGGTTTTTTGTTTATTTCCGGTGTCTGTTTTTCGCCGGAGAATTTGACCCCTCTCATAAAAAATCCTGATAATAGATCTCAAAAAAGCCGCAATGACCTATGTCAGTACGGAGAAGAACGGCCTTGAAGTCAATGGGAAGACATGCGGCAAACTCAATTTTGAATACAGAAGATGAACCAAAGATGCGCAATGATCAAATCCAGATCGTTCACGCAGGCTTTGCATCTGAATACAGAGCACGGGGGTCGGAATAACCGGACTTTTTCATATTCTGCCGCAAACTTTCAGATTCTGAAAGTGAGTTCACACGGTGAAAGGGGAGGATGATTGAACAATGCTATAAATTTCAATGTAAAAAGCACGGAGGCAAATATGAGTGAAACAAAAGAAAACTTCTTAACTTCGTTCCTGAATGAAAAGCTGATACCGTTCTCCATGAAGGTATCACAGAACAAGTACGTTCAGTCCATCGGACAGGGTTCCATGGGTCTGATGGCGATCATCATGATCGGTGCGGTATTCAATCTGCTCAACACAATTCCGATTGAACCGTACCAGAACTTCCTGACAAGCACCGGCATCGGAGACGGCCTTGGCGCAATCTACAACGCATCCATGAATTTCATGTCACTGTTCATGGTATTCAGTGTTGCCAGAGCTGCAGCCAAAAGCTTCGGTCATGGTGAACTTGCCAATGAGAATGCATTCCTTGCTCTGATGGGCTATCTGATCCTGATCCCTTTAACAGCCAATGAGGCAGGTGATTCCCTGGTCAATATGAACTACATGGGGTCAAGAGGAACCTTCCTGGCATTCATTGTTGCGATCATCACCACTAAGATCAACATTGCGGTTGTGGAAAGAAACATCACCATCAAGATGCCTTCCGGTGTCCCTGAGAATGTCACAAAGAACTTCACAGCGATCATTCCCGGCGCACTCTGCGCGATTGTCTTCTGCATCATCCGTGTCCTCTTCACACTGACTCCTTACGGAAATGTCGTTGATGCCGTATATGCAGTATTGCAGACACCGCTTTCCAATATCACCGGAAGCCTGCCCGGATTCATCATCCTGATCATCTGCGCACAGCTGCTGTGGTTCGTCGGTGTTCATGGCTCCTATACAGTCCTCGCAGTTCTGTTCCCGATCTGGTTCACCTATGTCGGTGACAACATGGCAGCGGCTGCCGCAGGCCAGACAATTCCCCACATGTGGAACATCTCCATGTATGACTTCGCATGCAACGGCGGCTGCGGATGCACACTCGGTCTTGTCATTGTCATGGCACTCTTCGCCAAGTCAAAGCGCTACAAGTCCTTCTCCAAGCTTGTGCTTCCGGTCGGACTCTTCAATATCAATGAGCCGGTCGTATTCGCAATGCCGCTGATGTACAACTTCATGTTCATCATTCCGTTCCTGCTGGTTCCGATTCTGTCATTGCTGCTGGCTTATCTCTTCATCCAGCTTGGCCTGATGCCGATTCCCACCGGTATCATCGGATTCAGCTCCATGCCCATCCTCATCTATGGTATTCTGCAGGGCTCCTGGAAGATCGGTGTCTATCAGATCATCGCAACACTGATGAGTGCAGCCATCTGGTATCCGTTCTTCAAGGCCGCTGACAACATCGCTTATAAAGAGGAACAGGAAGCCGCAGCGTCTGAATCAAAAGAAGCCTGAATTCATCTCTGAAGGAGTCCGCCGGACTCCTTTTATTGAATACTTTCAGATTATGAAAGTGACTTTCCGAACATGAAAGATAGACATGTATGACAAATGATATAAAAATTCTGAAAGAAGATCGGAGGAAAATATGAAAAAGTTCACGGATCATTTTTTATGGGGAGCTTCCACAAGCGCATTCCAGGTGGAAGGCGGCTACAACGAAGGCGGCAGAGGCCTGGCGACAACCGATGTGCAGAAGGTACCCGCAGGCACAGCCGATACAAAGGTGGCGGCCGATCATTATCATCACTGGAAAGAAGATGTTGCCCTGATGGCAGAGCTTGGTCTCAAGGCATACAGAATGAGCTTCTCCTGGAGCCGCATCATGCCCGATGAAACACTCAAGCCCAATGAGGAAGGCCTGGCATTCTATGATCAGCTGATCGACGCATTGCTGGAAAACAACATTGAACCGCTGGTGACTCTTTATCACTTTGAATGCCCGCAGGCATTGGTCGAAGCCTTCGGCGGCTGGAAGAGCAGAAAGATGGTCGATGCCTATGCGGCATATGCGGAAGTCTGCTTCAGACATTTCAAAGGCAGAGTCAGGACATGGGTCACTGTCAATGAACAATTGATCGCCACAGCAGCCGGAAACCTCAACGGCAGCCATGAAAAGGATCCGGTTCAGAATCTGCGCAATATCTACCAGATGAGCTATCATGTTTCCCTTGCTGAACATAAAGCCTTCGCATTATTAAGAGAGATCGATCCTTCCGCCAAGATCGGACCGGTCTGTGCCATCCAGGTTGTTTATCCGTTAACTTCAAAGGCACAGGATGTCTCAGCCGCATGGCAGGCAGAGGAATTAATGGAATTCTATATGCTTGATATGAGTGTCAGAGGCGCATATTCCCCGTTTGTGACTTCCTATCTGCGCAATCATGATCTTTATCCGGTCACCGAAAAAGAGGATGAGGCAGTCCTCAGAGGCTCCACATGCGACTTCATCGGTGTCAATTATTACTTCAGTGTCTGCGCAAAGGAAAAGACAGGCCCCATCAATTACAACCAGCCTCCGTTCTGGGTATCCGATCTCTATGACATCTGTGCCAACCCTTATCTTGAAAAAACAGAATGGATGGATATGGGAATTGATCCGGATGGATTGCGCACCGGAATGGAAAAGATCTATCAGAGATATCAGCTGCCGATGATCGTCACTGAAAATGGTATGGCCGTATCCGAAACACCGGATGAAAACGGTGAGATCAATGACATATACAGAATTGAATACCTCCGTGCCCATCTCTCACAGATCCATAAGATGATCGAAGAGGGCGTACCCGTATTCGGCTACTGTCCGTGGTCCTTTGTCGATGTTGTCTCCTCACACCAGGGTTTCGCAAAGCGCTATGGACTGGTTTATATCGACAGAACCGAAACCGATCCGAAGGAATGCGCACGCATCAAAAAGAAGAGTTTCAGCTGGTATCAGACCGTAATCAGAAACAACGGATTCTGAGAATTGTGCTAGACTGATTTCAAGAGAGTAAATGCATTATGAACGACAGAATTTCCATGGGATCAGTTTCTGAAAGGCTGCTTAATTTTATCAATACAGCTCAGGTACATGATTCTTACTATGACATTGCTTTGACACTGGTTAAAAACAGTGAAAAAGTCAAACGCATGTCAATCGCCGAGATGGCAGACCTCTGCTATGTATCCCAGGCGACGATATCACGCTTCTGCCGCTTTCTCGGCTATACGAGTTTCAAGAATTTCCACGATGATCTGAATATGGAATTCAGACTGATGGATGATTATACGGATCAGTTCAGATCTTTGCTGAAGACTTCGGATGAGAAGGCGGCTGAGATGTATGCGGAACAGGTGAATGCCAACATCACATCCGCATTGTCTGCTGAAAACATGAAGAAGATCGCCAAAGCGGCGGATATGATCTCTGATGCGCAAAGAACCGCGTACTTCTCCCATCATTTCCTTTGGAATGCCGGTCATTTCTTCCAGTCAAGGATGATCATGATGGACAGATATGTGGAACTGTATCAATCCTATGAGAACCAGCTGGAATGCGCAAAATCACTGGATGAAAACTGCGTAGCCATCATCTGCACGGCAGGCGGAAGCTTCTTCAGCTATTATCATGATCTCGGAGAAATCATCATGGACTCCGGCGCAAAGGTCATTGTTCTGACTCAGAACACGAATTCCAACCGGATGAACCGGGCAGACCATGTGATTCCGATAGGCATAACAAACCGGGATGACACCGGCAAATTCGCAGCCCTTGCGGTAATGGATCATATCGTACTTCAATATATGAAACGGCACTATACACGTTTGAAAGGACATACTCATGAATGAAACATTTCTGATCGGCTCCGCAACGGCGGGCGGCCAGGTTGAAGGCAACAACATCAACAGCGACACTTGGGCACAGGAATACATGAAAACCGGCGGATACAAAGAACCCTCCGGAAACGCAGCGGATCATTATCATACCTATCGGGAAGATATCCGTATGATGCATGAGGCAGGCCTCAATGCCTACCGCTTCTCCTTTGAATGGGCAAGAATCGAACCGGAAAAGGGCAAATTCTCCGAAGAGGAAATGAACCATTATCTGGATATGGTCGATGCCTGTCACGAATATGGAATTGAACCCGTGATCACGCTTCTCCATTTCGTATGTCCCAAGTGGCTGATCAGCGAAGGCGGCTGGGAAGCGGACACAACTCCTGATTATTTCGCAAGATATGCTGAATATGTCTGTGAGCATCTCAGGGACAGAAACATCCATTGGATTGTCACAATCAATGAAGCCAATATGGGCACATTGATTGCCGGCTATCTGGAAAAGATCATGAAACATACCGAAGGCGGAAGCCTTCAGATCGGTATGGATCTGGAAAAGATGGCAGAACAGGAACAGTTTGCCAAAGAAGAAAACCTCAAAGTCTTCGGCGTTGAACAGGCAGCCGTATTCACTTCACCCCGTTCAGCCCATGGCGATGAGATTGTATGCCTTGCCCATAAGAAGGCAGTCGAAGTCATTCACCGCATTCTTCCCGGCACAAAAGCAGGTCTCAGCTTAAGTGTGCGTGATCTGCAGTACACCGATGACGGCAAAGAAAATGCGGACAAGGACTGGGAAAAGGATTTCCTGCATTATCTGCCCACCATTGAAAACGATGATTTCTTCGGTATCCAGACATATACAAGAGCCATCTTCTCCAAAGACGGAGAACTCGATCCTGCATCTGATGTGAAAGTAACACAGATGGGATATGAATATTATCCCGAATGTGCAGGCCGTGTGATCAGACGTGTCCATGAATCATTCAAAGGTGATCTTCTGATTACGGAAAACGGCATTGCCACTGCCGATGATCAGGAAAGAGTCGAATACATCCGTACGGCAATGGAAGGTGTCATGAAGTGCAAAGAGGAAGGCCTTCCTATCAAGGGCTATCTCTACTGGTCATTCATTGACAACTGGGAATGGCAGAGCGGCTATTCCATGCAGTTCGGACTGGTATCCCTGGACAGGGAAAATCAGATCCACACACCCAAACCGAGCCTTGCATTTCTCGGCTCTTACAACAGATAACAGTCTTTACAATCTGCAAAAAAGTGCTGCCTGATCGGCAGTGCTTTTTTTGACAGGGTGCTGTGAATACTGAGAACTCTATCTTAACAAGGCGTCAGAACAGTTTCAAAGGCACATTTCAGGCGTCACTTTAAACGTTACATAGATGTCCATTCCTGCCGTTTTCTCAAACAGCAGCTTAAGCCTTCACAGACCGAGATGATCTGCATACAGTGAAACAAACAAACCGCATGTGTATCATTTTCACTGAAACAAATGTATCACTTGTGCGTTTGTGATACATTTGTTTCGGTCAGATGCCGGGAGGATGTTATGAAAAAAGCTGTGAAAACTGTAGGAATTATACTGATTGCTGCTGTGATAATCGCGGCCATTGCAGTGGGAGCGATCCTTAGCAGAACAGTTTTTGTCCGACATCCGGAACTTAAAGGCGAACCGGAAACCGGAAAATGGTACCGGATTACTCCGGATGGGACAAAGTCCTCCGATGGGAGCGAATGGCACGGGCTTATCAGGGTCGGGACAGAGAACAAGGTTGCTGTATATTTCTTCGGCGGCGGAGTAAGTATCAACGGATATACTTCCGAACATGGCAAAGAGTTTTTTGCCACAACAGCCCAGGTACAGGATTTCGTCGCTTCCGGAGGAATCGGCAGCACTTCAGAAGAAAATCCTTTCCGTGACTGGACTTTCCTTGTTCTGCCATACGCCAGTGGAGATTTTCACAGCGGAACGGGTGAATATCATTATACAGACGGCGGTAAGGAGAAGGTGGTTTATCATAACGGCTACAGCAACTATTCTGCCTTCATGGATGCGGCTGCGCCTTATATCGGCAATCCCGACGTTTTGCTGGTGACCGGTTTCTCGGCAGGCGGCTTTGCAGCATCGCTTCTGGCGGATGATGTAATCGACCGGTTCCCTTCTGCGGATAATATCACGGTATGCGTGGACAGTTCACTGCTTCTCTATGAGGGCTGGCATGAAACAGCTGAAGAATTGTGGCAGGCACCTCCAATCATCGCCGACCGGCTGATCAGTGACAATCTGGTTCTGGACAGTCTTACCGCACTGCATAATAAGCGCGGCGATACAGTAAAAATCCTTTTCGACTGTTCATATCGTGATGATACTCTGCAGGAATACCAGGCGTATATCCGGACCGGAACGATGACCAGAAACAAAGAGAACGGTGATCTGTTCCAGGCGGATCTTGCAGAAATGGCTGACGGCCTGCAGAAGAATATCCCCGGTATCGGTATATATATCTGGAAATACAAAGAGGATCCGGAAACCCGCAACACACAGCATACAATCATATCCGGCAATGTTTTTGACAGACTGGAGGATGATGTCAGCGTCGCGGACTGGATTTACGCAGCCGTGAATGGGAATGTTCAAAGTCACGGGCTCTCATTGCTGAATGAATAAGAAGGTGACATATGAAGAAAATGACAAAAGTGATGCTGATAATCATTGCCGCGCTGGCTGCCGGCGGAGCGGGTCTGTTCTTTTATATCAAAGCGCAGTTTCCTTCCGGAAAAGATACGGATATCACAGAAGGGTATTTTGAGAAGTTCACATCGGACGCAGAACTTGAAATGAAATATTCCCGGCCAGGTGATCATGAAGTCTCTTATACAGAAATATCCTCAGAGAATGAATCGATCGCCAAAATCCGTTTCTGGTATCCTGCTGAGCTTGAAAAGAACAGCGATCAGTATCCTGTGATCATGGTCGTAAATGCCAGCGGAACACCGGCGGCATCCTATGAACCTTTTTTTGAAAGACTGGCTTCCTGGGGCTTTATCGTTGTGGGAAACGAAGATCCGCAGACCGGAACCGGTGAAACAGCGTCCATCACACTGGACTGTGTGATGAATCTTCCGGCGGATCATATTCTTTATGGCCGCATGGATCAGGAAAACATGGGCATTATCGGATATTCCCAGGGCGGAGCCGGCGCATTGGCTGCTGTTTCGGAATATGAAAACGGGAAGATGTACAAGACCATTTTCACCGGCAGTGCCGCCTATCAGTTCATGGCTGGCAATTTCGGCTGGCATTATGATGTGACAAAAATCCGCATCCCGTATTTCATGACCGCCGGAACCGGAAAGTCCGATGACAAGGGAGTGAAGGACCCGACAAAAGAATACGGAGGCGTATCACCGCTGTCTGCGCTGATTGAAAACTATGAGCAGGTTCCGGAGGATGTGATGAAGATCAGAGCCAGGGCGGCAGGCGCGGAACATGAAGAGATGCTGATGAGAACAGACGGCTATATGACCGCCTGGATGCTGTATCAGCTGCAGGGGAACGAAGAAGCAGGAAAAGCTTTCCTTGGGGAAGACGCTGAGATCCTGCATAATTCCAACTGGCAGGATATAGAGAAGAACAGATGAAAAAAGCGAAACCGGTTTATGATCCGGCTTCGCTTTTATTTCAGAGTTCTTCGAGTTCTTTGGCTCCTTTGATCATGGTGTTGATGTTGTTTACAATAATGCGGTTGAGTTCTTCCGGCGTTTCTTTCATGCCGTTGCTGAACCAGATGTCGATCCATCCGAATATTCCGTAAGCGATATAAGCGCTGCTGTATAAAGCGGCCGGATCTGTATTGGGACTGACATTCAGTCTTTTACGTATGGCGTTCAGAATCATCGGCGACATGTTCTGCTTATAGAGAACTTTGTAAAAACCGCTGTTGTCCTGAAAGTGTTTGAACATGCTTGCAAAAAAGTTGTAAATATTCGCGCCAGGATCCACATCCACCTGGTCAGCCCATGAATGGATGAGGTATTCTGCGTGTTTTTCGATGACTTCTTCTTTTGAATCATAATTGCGGTAAAAGGATGCTCTGCCTACCTGGGCTTTGTCACAGATTTCACTGATTGAGATGTCGGTGATTTTTTTCTTTTTCATCAGGCTGATCAGCGCCTTTGTAATCTGCTGTTTTACATAAGTGTTTTTTTCCTGTGGATTCATCTGATACAAACTCCTTTTGTGTGTCTCATTTTCTATGAAACAATTGTCTCACATCGCACTGTTATGATACAAATGTATCAGATGAAAGTCAAGCGGAGGAAAGGGTCATGGAGAAAGAACTTAAAAAGACATATAAGTGCAAAAAACTGATGGATGGCGTCTATGGAATCACATCTTCCGGCGTTGCCTGTTTTCTGATCATCGGAAAAGAAAAAGCCTGCGTGATTGATACGGCATATGGATTCGCGGATCTGAAAGCATATATCAGGGAATTCACGGATCTGCCGCTGACCGTATTCAACACACACGGTCACATCGATCATACCGGCGGAAACTTTTACTTCAATACACCGGTACACATTCATGAAAAAGACGCGGAGATTTATAAGCAGCACAATGAGCCTTCATTCCACCGCTACATGGAGAAAACGCTGAAAGTGTTCAATAAAATCTTCTTCTGGCGGATTCTGGTGCCGAAGCATCCGGAAGACACAGATGAAGGAAGAGTAAACTTCTCTGACTGGCAGTTTGTCAAAGAAGGGGACACGTTTGATCTGGGCGGCCTGAGCGCTCAGGTTATTGAGATACCCGGTCACACACAGGGCAGTATCGCGGTTTACTTCAAAGAGAAGAAACTGATGATTACATCCGATGGCGCAAATCCTGCCACATGGCTATATCTGCCGGAATCCACGGATATCAGGGCATACGCTGCCAGCCTTCACAAACTGGAGAAATATGACTTCGATACGATTCTGACCGGACACAGCCTGAAACTGTTCGGCCGCAAAGATCTCAAAGACTGGATCAATGTGGCAGAACATCCCGGCCTCTCACACGGGAAAAAACAGAAGGGCGGCGCATTCGCTCCAGGCGTTACACCGCTGCAGGTGTGGGCTGAAGAAGACACAAAGCATAAGGGACCTTCGATTGTAATCGATCCTGACCGGATTAGCTGAGGTGAAAGATGAAACTGGATCAATGGGAAAAGGAGCCGTTATGGCTGAAAGTTCTGACGCCGTATCTGAAAAAGAAACGTTTACCCCAACTGAAGGGGGAGCCGGAAACAGGTAAATGGGTGCGGATTCCGCTGGATGGCTGTCTGGCAGCCAATGGTGAAAAGACCTACGCCGATTTTAAAAAAGGCAGTGAAAACAAACTTCTCATCTTCTTCATGGGAGGAGGCGTCAGCTGGAATGAATATACAGCCGCGCATCCCGCTTCCCTTTATTCAAAAGACACAAGCCTTGGATTCTATACCATTCACATGGATCTGTTCAGCGATCTCAGGCTGGACAGCGGAATCTTCGCGGAAAGAAAAGAGAATCCGTTTTGGGACTGGTCAAAACTGATTCTGATCTACGATACCGGTGATTTCCATGCCGGAACAAACGATTTCCCATACACAGCTCAGGATGGCTCAAAGAGGATCTGTCATCACCATGGCTATACCAATTACCGCAAGGCAATGGAAACAGTCATGAAATATGTGCCTGATCCAGAGTGCATCGCTGTGACCGGCTGCTCGGGAGGAGCTTTCGGAGCGGCGCTGTTAACAGACGATGTCATGGAGCTTTATCCGGCATGTGAAAACATCATCAGCGTGATTGACAGCGGCTTCTTCCCGCTTCAAGGCTGGCATGACATCGCAGAGAATGTCTGGAAGTCACCGCCAGAGATCACAGAAAGAATTCATTCCGACAACATCACACTCGACGCCCTGCAGGCTTTAAGCAGAGAGAGACAGGACAGAGTGAAAATCCTGGTGACCTGCTCAATACGCGATGAAGGACTGTCCAGGATGATCAACTATATCGAAAACTGTACATTTACCTTCACAGAAGAAAGCGGTGAAAGATTTCAGGAATGGTTTACCGGAACTGTGAAGGAAATGAAAGAAACAATTCCGCAGGCACAGTTTTATATCACTGACTGTCCTGAGAAAAAGCAGAAGAAAACAGGCCTTACAAAACACTGTCTTCTGCAGGATCAGGTCTTCTATGATTACCGGATTGAAAATGTCAGCTGTGCGCAGTGGATCAAAGAGGCAATCTTAGGAAAACAGGAAAACATCGGAATGAAACTGCTGGAGGACACAGATGAGCAGATGGATTAACGACATGATCTGCAGGGGACTGCAGAAGATCATTTATTCAAAAGTATATAAAGGGCATAAACCGAATGAATGGAAGCCCTGGAAAGAGCCGGGTACTGTTCAGATGAACAACGGGGTGATCCTGCATAACGATGTCTGCTACGGCGGGAATTATCCCAACAGCTTCGCGGACATCTGGCTGCCTGACAACACAGATCAAAAATATCCGGTTGTTGTGTACTGCCATGGCGGCGGCTTCATCTTCGGAAATAAATCTTCGGGTGATCCGCTTTCGGCAGGGGAAGAGAAGACCGGCAAACTGATGAAGATCATTGAACAGGGATACGCGCTGGTCAACGCGGACTACGCACTTGCACCGCAGTACCGCTTCCCATCCCAGATCCGCCAGCTGGATGAGCTGTTCCGTTTCCTTCTGGATCATCAGGAAGAATACAGGCTTGATATGAACCATGTATGCCTGTCGGGCGGCAGTGCCGGAGCGATTATGACAGAAATTTACGGGGCATGTGTCTGCAGTCCGGAATACGCGGAGCAGCTGAATGTGACACCGGTCATGACAAAAGAAAACCTCAGGGTTCTGGCAATTGACGAAGCAGCTCTTGATTCATCCGTATTCGATTCAAAGATGTATGCAATGCTGGGCTGCTGGACCGGGGCGAAAAGGAACACGCCGGAAGACACGGCGATGATCAACGCAAAGAACTATCTCAAAGATTCCTATGTCCCAAGCTGGATCAACGCCTCCAATGAGGGAGGGGAAAACGGCTTCTTCATCAAAGAGGGAAGAGATCTGAAGAAGGTCCTGGATCATATCGGAGTACCGAATGATCTGGTGTATTTCCCGGAAGAGAACCTTCCCCACGGATATATGGACAACGTCGGAAAAGAACCTCACGCAGACGAAGCATTTAACAGAATGATGTCATTTATTGAAAAATACATTTAGGGAGAAAGACAATGGCAAAGGAAAAAATCAACAAGCATCCGGACTGGCAGCTCAGCCGCTCGGAGAAGAACTGGTATTATGTCGGCGACACAGCGCGTCTGTTCTGCACTTCACTGGTCGGATCATACATGACTATGTTCCTTATGTTCCAGGGAATCAGTACCGTATCACTGGCCACTTCGATCCTGCTTGTCAAAATCATTGACTCAGTGGATGATGTGCTGTTTGGATTCATTATTGACAAAATTGACATAAAGAAATGGAAACTGGTCCAGCGGTTTGCGGGCAGAGGCAAGTACATGCCATGGTATCGTCTGTTCTTCTGGACTTTCCCTGCTGCGACAATTTTGTTCTTCATGATGCCGAAGAACGCACCGGATTCAGTGAAAATCATCTGGTTCTTTGTGACATATCTGCTCTATGACTTTACATGTACACTGACCGAAGTTCCGATGCAGTCCATGATCACAACACTCACGGACAGTCCATCCGAGAGAAACAGCATTCTGACAGTGAAGGGCGTGATCACAGTTGTTTCGGCAATCGGAATGTCAGTGATCGTTTCCGCACTCTTAAGCGAAAGATTCGGTGTTCCCCTGAAAAACATCGGTATCGGCGGTTCGCTGATCTTCCTTGTCTTCATGATTCCCATGGTATTCAAGGTGCAGGAACATAATACAGAACTTAAAAATGTTGAAAACGAGGGTTCTCAGGAAAAGTATACTTTCAAAGACATGATCAACTGTGTATTCACAAACAAATACATCATGGTTTATTTCCTGGCCGTCATCATTTCAACACTGCTCTGCACGCGTACTGCCGTGGAAGGCTTTATCGGTTTCTATATTTTCCACGATTCCATGATATTGACTTACGTTATGCTGATCGGGTTTGTGCCGGGTATTATTCTCAGCGCCTTCTGCGGCAGACTGGCAGATAAGTTCGGCAAGAGAAACCTTCTGGCATTCATCTTCGTTCTGCTGGCGGCTGCGACTCTGATTATTTACTTCTTCTGCCGTGACAACAAAATGCTGTTCATTGTTCTCGGCGGCCTGTGTGCAATCCCCAATGCTTTGATCAGTGTGGTCAGAACATACATTGCACCGGATACAATCGAATATACACGGTATAAAACCGGCAAAGACTGTTCGGGAATCTTCTATTCACTGCAGTCATTCCTGAACAAAGCGTTAACAGGTCTGGTCGGCTCTGTTGCCCTGTACATTCTTGCGGCCTCCGGCTGGAAGGAAGTCGTCGGGGACAGCTTCGCTGACCTGGCTGCTCAGGGCGTGACCCAGTCGGCGGCTGCGCTCAATACTCTCTGGAATCTTGGCTATCTCATCCCTGCGGCCGGATTCGGAATTTCAGCAGTTCTGCTCTATCTGTTCTATAACCTGAAGGACAAAGACGCTGAACTGATGTCCAAATGCAATGCCGGTCAGATCACACGTGAAGAGTGTGAGGCTCAGCTGAGCAGAAAATACTGAATGCAGGTGAGCAATCATGAGCGACCTGAAAGAAAAACTGATGCACTTCCTGCCGGAGAACTGTGAAATCACCCGGGCAGAAACGGTTCCTGCCGGTGACGATAAAAGTCTTCCGATGATGCCGCTGAAAAATATTCCGGAACACGTTGCTGTATGCGTGACGGCAAGACCTGTGCCGGAAAGCAATATCAGAATTGAACTCTGGCTCCCTGTTTCCGGATGGAACGGCGATCTGGCCGGTGTCGGCAATGGCGGCGCTGCCGGAATGATCCTGCCGATGATGCTGGCGGGTCCGCTGAAGCTGGGATTTGCCTCAGTTACAACGGATCTGGGAACTTCGGCAGGTCCTGACTGCGGTATTGGCAACAAGGCGGTCTGGGATGACTTCGGCCACCGCGCTACTCATATCATGACTGCTGTGGGCCAGGCTCTTACAGCAGGATATTATGGTGAACAGGTCCGTCATTCCTACTTTATCGGCGGCTCAACAGGCGGACAGCAGGCGTTCAGTGAAGCTCAGCGCTATCCCGAAGATTATGACGGAATTCTGGCATGCGCTCCGGCTTATGACCGCGTTAATCTGCATCTGGCATTTCTCAGGGACTGGCAGCGTCTGAATGCAGAAGGCGTCCGTCCTTTTACGAAAAGACAGGAAAAGAAGCTTGTCAGAACCTTTCTGAAGAAATGCGCGGCACAAGGGCAGCGCCTGAATAAAGACAAATTCTTTTACAGGCCTGACAGGATCACGGTTACCCGTGAACTGCTGAAAGATGCCGGCGTGGATAAGACACAGCTTGATGCATTGATGGCGGTATATAAAGGCCTGCCGGGTGTATATGAAGGAACACTGACACCGGGGAGCGAAGGCAGCGGGATGGCACTGGTTCATCGATGTGAAAAGACCAATTTTGAAAAGAGTTATTTCTATCTGTTCCGCTGGGTGCTCGGTGAAGACTTCAATTTCATGGACTTTGATCTGAACAGAGATGGAACACTGGTACGTGAAGCACTGTCTTCTCATCTTGATGCAGTCAATACCGACTTAACAGCCTTTAAAAACCATGGCGGAAAACTTCTGCTTGTACACGGCACAGCAGATCCGATCATTCCGATGACAAGTTCCATCCGTTATTACGAAGATGTTCAGAAGACAATGGGGGACCCATCCGGTTTCTTCCGCCTGTTTTTGCTGCCGGGCATGGCACATATCACCGGCGGCCCGGGTGTTCAGGACTATGTCTACGGAATGCCGGCCACACCGAAGGATGAAAAGCACCTGGGGTTATTAACCTTAAAAGCCTGGGTGGAAGAAGGAAAAGCGCCGGATGAAATCTGTCCGGCTGCCTTTAAAAAGTTCCCGCCGCTGGCCGCTTTCAAAGAAAACGGAATGGCGTGGGAGCGTACGGTAACGCCATATCAATCAGATGATACGGAAGGCTGATATGAAAAAACATAAGATCAACCCTGACAAAACCGGCTGGACTTTCAGAGACAGACTGGCTTATCGTCTGATTACGGCTTTCCGTTATGGCGAACTGCCTGAAAAACCAGCTGTTGGCAAAGGCTATGAGTACTGGCCGCAAGGAGCTGTTACAGCTGAAAACAAGCCTGTTTACGGCTGCATCCGTCTGGGAAAAGAAAATAAACTGATGCTGTCATTCTGCGGCGGAGGTGTCTCTTTCGATGAGTATACAGCTGCCAGACCGAATAAACCGGGAAACAGAGATAAGCAGAACTTCTATGCCGTTGAGGCGGAAACTGCCGACATTCTGCTGCGCACCGGAACCAACGGGCGTTCAAAAAAGAATCCGTTTTGTGACTGGACGGTTGCTGTATTGCCGTATACGACGGGCGACTTCCATTGCGGCCGCAGTGATTATCCCTATACGGACCTGAATGGAAACCCTCAGATTCTCAGGCATCACGGATACATCAATTACAGACTGCTGCTTGAAAAAGTCAGGGAACTGGTTCCGAATCCTGAAAAGCTGATTATCACCGGCTTTTCTGCCGGGGCATTCGGAACGGCACTGCTGGCAGATGATATCATCGGTGAATTTCCGGCCTGTCATGATGTTACAGTCATATGCGACAGCGCCATGATGCACAATAACTGGCAGACCATTGCGCGCGAAGTCTGGGACGCTCCGGAAGAAATCTGCGCAAGACTGACCGGTACGGAAATCGTCACCGACAGTCTCACTGCCCTGCATGATAAACGCCCGGAAGTTAAAATCATGTACTGCTGCTCCAGCCGTGACTGGGCTTTGACACAGTATGTCGGCTATCTGGAGGAAGACAGAAACTGGAATCCGACAAAGGAAACGGGGGACCGTTTTCAGAAACATCTTGCGGATATGGCAGATGCCCTTATGGCCGCAATTCCTGAAATTGGACTGTTTTACTTTTACAAACCGGAGCCCGCTTATAAGGAGGCGGATCTCACATCACACTGCATCCTGGCGGGTTCCGCTGCCTTCACTGTCCGTGAAGAAGGCATCACAGCAGCTGAATGGATGGAAAAAGGTGTCAATGGTGAAATGCTGAAGATCGGCCTTGCGCATCTGCTGTGAAAAAACGTGTCATAAAGCCGGATTGAGCCCGTGAAGTCAAAGCTGAACGCTCTTTCCGGCATCTGTCTGTAAGAAAAAACCAATCAGAATAACGCGTATGATATGTATCCTCTTGCCGGCTTTGGCCTGCCTTGGTACATATCTTTTTTATGTCGGTTCCCTGACATGATTTCTTTGGATGCATCTGATACAAACACCTTTCCGGTGTCTCATTTTCTATGAAACAATTGTCTCACAAGATGCCACTATGATACATTTGTATCAGACAAAAGCCGGGAGGGACGGACTTATGAAAAAGGAATGTTTCAATGAGGAATGGCAGTATCAGACAGGCATCGGGACAGCACTTGAAAAAACGATCCGGGGAGAAACAGCGGCAGAGAAAGTAACACTTCCTCATGACGCCATGATTCATCAGAGGCGGGATGAACACGCACCCGCCGGCAATGCGTCCGGATACTATCCGTATACATCGGCCTGCTATACAAAGACATTCACCGTGGATGATGTATCTGAAACACTTTATCTGGAATTTGAAGGAATCTATAAAAACGCTTCTGTTTATCTCAACGGAAGTCTGATCGCACAGCATGCAAACGGATATACCCCGCTGCTGACAGATCTGTCTCAATATGTCAGACAGGGTTCAAACTCCTTGAAAGTAATTGTCAGAAACAGTGTTACTTCCTCACGCTGGTATCCGGGAACCGGCATCTATCGGGATGTGTGGCTGTACCGGGGGAAAGACATATACATTGTGCCCAATGGTGTCAAAGTGACAGTCCTGCACGCGGATCAGGAAGCGGCCGAACTGTCCATCAGCACGGAAATCGCTAACCGTCTGAGATCCCGCGCATCTTTACAGCTTGCACACAGGATCGAAAACGAAGAAATCAGAACGACAGTCACAATGGAACCGGGTGAAACAAAGACAGTAATACTTCGTTTCCATATAAAGAATCCCCGCCTGTGGAGTACTGAAAGCCCATCGCTGTATGAATGTCAGACAGAACTGTGCGGATATGACACCGAAACAGTCCGTTTCGGAATCCGTACCCTTTCTTTGGATCCGTTCAGAGGATTGCGGATCAATGGTGAAGAAACAAAACTCCGCGGCGGCTGCATTCATCAGGATCATGGAATCATCGGTGGAACCGAACATGAAGCGATGACTTACCGGCGGATCAGAAAACTCAAAGAAGCCGGATACAACGCCATCCGCTGTGCTCATTTCCCCACGAGCCGCACCGTGCTGGAAGCCTGCGATGAGACCGGCATGCTGGTGATGCTGGAGTTATGCGACGCATGGACTGTGCCGAAGGTTGAAGGGGATTGCTCATGTGAATTCCGCAATGACTGGAAGCAGGATACAGAAGCAATGGTGAAACTTGCGTACAATCATCCTTCTGTGATCATCTATTCCATCGGCAATGAAATCCTGGAAGTCAGCCATCCCCATGAAGTGCAGTACGGCAGAAAGATCACAGATCTGATCCGCAGCCTGGATCAGACAAGATATACAGTCAACTCTATCAATATGATTCTTGCCATGCTGGATAAAATTCCCGAACTTGCCGTAAAAGCAGGGGTGGATATCAATTCCATTCTCAACGGCAATATGGAGGAACTTTACAAAATACTGATGTCAGATGAAATGGGAAAACCATTGGAAGAGGCTTTCAGCCAGACAGACATTGCCGGCTACAACTATGCTGAATTCCGTTATGAAACGGATATCAGAAAGTATCCTCAGCGGATCATTCTGGGAACGGAATGCTATCCCGCTTCTCTGTATGAAAACTGGCAGCTGTGCATGAAATATCCGCAGATCATCGGCGACTTCGGCTGGGCAGCCTGGGATTATCTGGGGGAAGCCGGCGTCGGCCAGCACCGCTATGGCGAGGCAGACAGCAATGATCTTTACGGAAAATATCCCTGGCGCTCAGCCGGCTGCGGAGATTTTGATTTGATTGGAAACCGCAGACCCGTCTCCTATTGGCGGGAGATTGTCTGGGGACTCAGAAAAGAACCTTATATCGCCGTGCAGGATCCCGCACATTACGGTGAGAAACAGGCACCGACAAAATGGGGATGGAGCGACGCCGAAAGACGCTGGAATTACCGCGGACAGGAAGGAAATCCCATTATTGTGGAAGTCTATTCCGACGCGGATGAAGTGGAACTCTATATCAATGAAAGACTGATCGGGAAAGAAAAGACCGTTTGTGACAAAGCTTTCTTTAGAGCCGTGTTTGAACCGGGAACCATCAAAGCTGTTAACATCCGTAACGGACAGGCAGCAGAGACAGACGAACTGGTTTCCGCTTCTTACGATGTGCATGTGGAACAGAAAGAAACAGCAGAAGGAATTATTGAATTCACAGTCACGGATGAGAAAGGCATTCCGAATCCGGATGTGATTATGACTTTGACAGTCAGGGAAGAACACAATCCTGAGCTTCTGGGTCTGGGATCAGCTGATCCGAAAAGCGAAGAGAACTATTTCGAAAGAACCGTAAAAACCTGGCAGGGACGGGCAATGGCCGTTATCCGCGGTACAGGTGAACTAAACATCGAGGTGACATATGAAACCGCTGAACATGATTAAAAAAGCAATATTCAACGCCCGCTTTCACAGGATCAATAAGCATTACGCGACGGATCCTGTCATCGGCCAGAGGGCAAAAATACAACGGGAAGGCAAGGACCCTGTGGAAGTGATTCTTTACTTTCCGAAGGAACAGAAAAACGCTCCGGTCTTCGTGCAGATCCACGGCGGTGCCTGGGTCGGCATGGATGCCGTCGACGATGACCGCTACTGCCAGAGATTAAGCGAAGAGCTTGGCGCCTTTGTGGTCAATGTCAATTACAAAAGACTGTATGACAAGAGTTTCCCGTATCCGCAGGAAGAAGTTGTCGATACTGTGAAGTGGCTGAAGAAAAACGCGGAACAGCTCGGCATTGATCCTGACAGAATCGTGCTGTCCGGCGGCAGCGCCGGAGGACATCTGACAGCCGGATCAGCGATCCTGCTGGCGAAGGAAGATATTCCGATTGCCGGACAGATCATGGAAGTGCCTTTTCTGGATTTTACAGGAAGTATCCCGATTGATTTCCCGGAAGGAAACAAACTGTATGACATGATGTTTTCCCTCTATCCGCCGGAGATTCCTCTGGACAGCGAAGTGCTTTCCCCGGCAGCGAAGATCACAGAAGAAACCCTGGAAAAGCTTTCCCCGGCAGTTGTCATCGTCTGCGGAAAAGACCCTTTGCATCCACAGGGGGAACGCTATGCACAGCTGCTCAGAGAACATGGAAAACTTGTCGATCTGAGAAAATACGAAGAAGGCTATCACGGTTTCGGTACAGACAAAGCGGAAGAAATGCCTTTGCAGAACAAGCTCAGGGAAGACTGTTTCCGCTACAAGGCGGATATGGCCCGCCGTCTGTACGGAATGTGTGAATACAGGAAGGACATGGTGTAAACATTGAGTCTGAAAACTGAAATGATGAAAAAGATGATCCGCCTCAAAAGAAAACAGGAAGTCTGGAAAGACACAAAAGGGGAAGCGTTTCAGGTGAAAAGAGAAGACACTGATCCTGTGAATGTTTTCCTGTACCGTCCGCACAATACAGAAGCACCTTACCCGGTGATCTTCTGCATCCATGGCGGTGCCTGGGTCGGCTGCGATGCAAGTGAACTTGATTCCTATTGCCTTGATATGGCGGAAAAGTGCGGCGCCTTTATTGTCAACATCAATTACACCAAACTGGATATCCATCCGTTTCCGTATCCCCAGAATGAAATCGCGGATACAGTGAAATACTTCCTGGAACACAGTGAAGAATACCAGCTGGACAGAGATAAATTTGCCGTGATGGGATTTTCGGCAGGCGGCCATCTGGCTGCGGCTTCCACTTTGATCCTGCATGATCAGGGCATTGATCTCTCGGCCCAGGTGCTGTGCTACCCGTTCCTTGATTTTTTGAGATTCAATGGACTGCTCGATGAGCAAACAATGGATGTCATGAAAGAGATCTTCTTCCCGGAAGGAGTATCGGTAAATGATCCGTATATCTCTCCTGCTGCAGCTTCGAAAGAGAAGTTAACGGGAATCGCGCCTGCTGTTTTTGTGTGCTGCGGGCCGGATCCGCTTACTGAACATTCGAAAAAATACAACGAACTTCTGAAAGAAGCCGGTGTCAGTACGGAATTCAGACTGTATGAAAAAGCCCTGCATGGCTTCCTGGAAGTCAACCATAAAGAATATCCTGATCAGGATGCGAAAAATCCCGGACAGGAAGCTTATGCAAAAGAAGCGGAAAACTATATTGCCGAAGAATTGAAAAAGATCTGGAGGAAAGCATGATGAAAAGCGAAGTGATCGTAATGAACGAAGAAAGAAATGTCACACTGACCGCATATATTCAGGAAGCAGGCGGAGAATTCGGCTTTGAAAAACGTCCGGCCATGCTGATAATGCCGGGCGGCGGCTATGCCATGTGTTCTGACAGAGAAGCGGATCCGGCAGCTTTGACTTATCTTCAGGCCGGCTATCAGGCTTTTATCCTGAGATATACAACTAACAAAAAGGGAAAGTGGCCGATGCCTCTGGAAGATTATGAAGAAGCGATGGAAATCATTCAGAGCAGAAGTGAGGAATGGCATATCGATGCTGATAAGATCGTCATTTCCGGTTTCTCCGCCGGCGGCCATCTGGCGGCTGTCGCTGCCACCCAGGCAAAGCACAGACCTGCCGCAGCGGTTCTGGTCTATCCGGCGATTCTTGAAGATATCGTGGATATGTGCCAGCCCGGCATGCCGTATCCGTATCAGAATGTCACAAGGGAAACATGTCCGTGCTTCTTCGCTGCCTGCCGTGATGACAAGACAGTGGATATCACAAACACCCTGCGCATGGAACTTGCGCTTGCCGAAAAGGATATTCCGTTTGAAAGCCATATTTATTCTTTCGGCGGCCATGGTTTCTCGACCGGTGAAGACTGGGTCATCACCAACGGCGTCTCGGAAAGAGTTCCCGACTGGACAAAAGACAGTATCGGCTGGCTGAAGGAGACACTTGGCAAACTGACGTATCACGGTTTTGAAGAGCCGGAACAGAGAGTGTCGCTGAATGCGGACTATGCGCCGGTCCTGAGCATCGCATGTTCACTTGGCCATATGAAAAAACAGAATGAGGAAGTTCAGTCTTTGCTCAGACCGATGTACGACGGCATGGCGCTTGTCGCCAAAGCAAGAGGCTACCAGCTGGAAGGACTGCAGCTTGTCTTAAGCAAAAACACGGTCAGCGAGATCATGGAAATGCTGCAGATGGCACCGAAGGAAATCAAAGAGATCGATACCGTTCTTCATGGTATTGTCAATGAACTGGAGTGAGGAAAAAGCATGCAGAGATTTACAGATAAAACAGTCAGAGAATTTGAAATAAAGCATAATGAAGCACTCAGAAAGATCGCTCCGGAGTGCACAGTCTTTTTAAAGAAAAACGGTGACTTTCCGCTGGAACAGACGTGCCGTCTGGCTTTATACGGCAGCGGCGCCAGGCAGACAATTAAAGGCGGAACCGGATCCGGCGATGTGAATGTCCGTCATTTTACAACCTGCGAAGAAGGCATGGAAAAAGCAGGCTTTGCGGTTGTCACAAAAGACTGGATGGAGAGGTACGACGCATGCAAAGCAGATAATACTGTTCAGTTCTACAGACAGATCAGGGAAGAAGCGGAAAAGAAAAAGATTCCGGTGATTGCAGCGGCGCTTGGCAAAACACCGGATGAGCCGGAATATGATTTTCCGATCGATTCAGATGCGGATGTCTGTGTCTACGTCCTGGCAAGAAACAGCGGCGAAGGATCCGACCGGCAGATCAAGAAAGGTGATTATCTTCTGACGGATGATGAAGTCAGAGACATTCACCGCTGCGCTGAGAAATATGCAAAGTTCATGCTTGTATTGAATGTGGGCGGGCCGGTTGATCTTTCACCGGTTGCAGACAGCGTGGAAAACATTCTGCTGCTGGGACAGCTGGGTACGGTAACCGGCGATGTGCTGGCTGATATTATTCTTGGCAAAAGCTATCCTTCCGGAAAACTCACTGCCACCTGGGTAAAGGCGGAAGACTGTGATGTGATTCAGAATTATGATCTCAACGATACCTGCTACAAAGAAGGGATCTACGTCGGCTACCGCTATTATGACACGACTGATCACAAGCCCCTGTTCCCGTTCGGCTATGGAATCAGCTATACGGAATTCGGCAAAGAGATCATTCATACAGAACTGAAAGACAATGAACTTTCCGTTACGGTCAAAGTCACAAATACAGGCAGTTACCCGGGTAAGGAAACAGTTCTTCTTTATTACAGAGCTCCTGAAGGAACACTTGACAAGCCGTTCAAGGAACTTGGAACCTATGGCAAGACCCGTGAACTGCAGCCCGGTGAAAGCGAGGAGATCACACTCCGTCTGCCGTTAGAGAATATGGCCTCCTACAGTGAGGAACAGTCTGGCTGGATTCTTGAAAAGGGAGATTATCGGATCATGGCTGACAGCATAAATGTCTGTGCGGTCAGGCTTAATGAGACAGTCACCGTCCTTGAATCAACAGATCTGCATATCAATACCGGTTTTGAAGACAGATCAGTTTCTCTGCCTCAGGCAGATACAGAAGGATTGAAAATCTTTGAGGCAGATGTACAGGGACTTAAAGGCATTGGCCACTATGGCAGAAACGGAGTATCTTATCCGGAAATAGAAATGATCGATCTTTCAGATTTTACTGATGATGAACTGATCCGCACGTGTGTCGGAAGATATGACGAAAACAGCAGCACTTCCATTATCGGCAACGCCGGCAGCACAGTGGCAGGCGCGGCTGCGGAAAGCCCGGATTTCTTCAGTGAAAAAGGCTTCGGTAAACTGATCCTTGCGGACGGCCCGGCCGGTCTGCGTCTGGCAACCAGCTACATCCTCAAAGACGGTGCTGCTTTCGGCAATGAATTTGCGGCGATGGAAAACATTGTGCAGTTCCTGGATGAACCTCTCAAATCTGCCGTACAGGCAAAGATCGACACAATCAGAAAGATCAGTGAATCTGAACAGAAGTATTATCAGTTCACCGCGGCAATTCCGATCGGCACTGCCCTGGCCCAGGCGTACAATCCGGAAGTTCCTGAAATGTGCGGTGACATCGTCGGTGAGGAAATGGGGATCTACGGAATCAATATCTGGCTGGCGCCGGCTCTGAATATTCAGAGAATGCCGTTATGCGGCCGCAATTTTGAATACTGCTCCGAAGATCCGGTGGTCTCGGGAATTACTGCTGCAGCACTCGTCAGAGGCGTTCAGAAACATGAGAACTGTTCCGTGACAATCAAGCACTTTGCCTGCAACAATCAGGAATACAACCGCTTCGGCTCCAACAGTGTCGTTTCTGAAAGAGCTTTGAGAGAAATCTATTTAAAAGGATTTGAACTCTGCATCAGGCAGTCAGCACCCAAATGCATTATGTCTTCCTACAATCTTCTTAACGGAACTCATACCGCAAACCATTATGATCTTCTGACAACCGTTCTGAGAAAAGAATGGGGATTCGGCGGTGTCGTTATGACCGACTGGGGAACGACCAGTGACCGTCTGAATCTTGGAACCTATGGCGCAAGTGATGCCGCATTGTGTATCAAAAACGGCAATGACTGGATTATGCCGGGATCACAGCCCGACTGTGACAGGATCGCACAGGCACTGGAAAACAAAGAAATCTCAAGAGAGGATCTTGAAACATGCGCCGCCAGAATTCTGGCACTCAGCAGGGAGTTATCATGATCAGTACTAATGCGCTGTGGATCTCACATCCGCAGGACACAAAACAGAATCCGCTGATTCCGGTATTCCGGAAGTCATTTGAAGTCAGAAAGGGGCTGCTTTCAGCCACTCTGGAAGTGACTTCCCATGGCATCTACCAGACAAAGATCAATGGCCTGGAAGTGACAGATTACCGGTTTACACCTGGATTTACCAGTTATTATCACCGGATTCAGTATCAGACATATGACATTACCGGTCTTGTAAACGAAGGGACAAATGTCTGGCAGACAACAGTCGGCGACGGCTGGTGGAGATGGCATAACAATTTCGGCTATACACTTGCCTTAAAAGGCGAGATCACACTTCGCTATGAAAGCGAAACAGTCACCATTCCGACAGATACATCGTTTGATGTCACTGAAGGGAAAGTGATTTCTTCCGATTATCTCAAAGGTGAAGTCTTCGATCACCGAAGAGAACTGAACAGCTGGGTCAAAGCTGTTGTGTGCCATGAACATACAGAAGGAACACTCATTGAAACAGAAGGTGTGCCGGTCACTGAACATGAAGTATTCGAAGGAAAACCATTCAGGGATGCATCGGGAAATCTGGTGATCGACTTCGGTCAGAATATTGCCGGCTATGTGTCCATGAAACTGTTCAATACAAAGCCCGGCCAGACGGTTCACCTGAAACATGGTGAAGGCCTGGATCTGAACGGAAACTTTTCAACTGCCAACTGTGACGGCGGTCTGGATCGTTTTCAGGAAGTCACCTATATCTGCAAAGGCGCAGATGCGGAAGAATACAAACCGCATTTCACATGGTTCGGCTTCCGCTATGCTCTTGTGGAAGGAATTGAAGATGCAGAGTTCAATGCTATCGCTGTCTATTCCGATCTGGAGGAAACCGGTGATTTCAGATGTTCCAATGATCTGATCAACAGACTCGTTGAAAATGCCAGATGGTCGCAGAAAGGAAATTTCCTCGATGTCGCGACAGACTGCCCGACCAGGGAAAAGAATGCATGGACAGGAGACGCAGCAATCTATTGCCGTACTTCCGCATATTTCATGAATGTAAAGTCCTTCTATGAAAAGTGGCTGAAGGATCAGGCCATAGAACAGTATGACTCCGGGAAGCTCGGAATCACTTTTCCGTCCACTTCAAGTGTTCACAATCCGGATGAACTGATCGAAGTACGTAAAACAAGGCCGGATATGGCTCTTGCCGGTCCGGAAGGAGAGGGCAATATCGGTGAAGACTCGGTGGGCTGGGGTGACAGTTCAGTCGTGATTCCGTACCAGCTCTATCAGATGTACGGAGATAAAAAAATACTGGCAGACCACTATGAAACCGCAAAGAGATGGGTGAACTTCTCCCTGAACTGCATGAAGGAAGCCAATCCACTCTATCAAGAGGAGGAGTGGTACAGAAACGGTGAAGGGGATCTGATCTATGACACCAGATTTCATTATGGTGAATGGAATGAACCCTTACCGCCTTCAAAAGAAGTCATTGAGTTATTTGCGAACGGCGGTAAACCCGAAGATTTTGTGCGCCACATGGCAAAGTATGGAAAACCTGAAACAGCGACCGCCTGCACCAAACACAGCTGCGATCTGCTGGCGTATATGGCGGAAGTGCTTGGAAAAAAAGAAGACGCGGAATTCTATAAACAGAAAGCAGACAGGCTGAAATATGCCTATAGCCGCTATCTGATCGCCGAAGACGGTACCATCCAGAAAGGCCATCAGGCCGCCTGTGTCAGGGCCCTTGCCTATGACATGGTCAGCGAAGAAAAAAAGCCGCTGGTGATCGGACAGCTGAAAAAAGAAATCGAAGCAGCGGATTATCATCTGAATACCGGCTTTCTATCCACGGGAATCTTACTGCCTGTGCTGTGTGAAAACGGATTAAAAGAGGAAGCCTTTAAACTGCTGGAACAGACATCTGCTCCATCCTGGCTTCATCCCGTCACACTCGGTGCGAAAACAATGCTGGAAAACTGGAACGGCATGGATGTCTTCAGAGACAGTTTCAACCACTATTCCTTAGGCGCGGTATGTCAGTTCCTGTTTGAGTACGTCGCAGGTATCAGACCTGTAAAACCGGGATTTAAGGAATTCGAACTGAAACCCGTGATCGGAGGAAGTCTGTCATGGGCTGAGGGCAGCTATAAGACACAATTCGGAATGATCCTCTCCCGCTGGCAGCGCGATGGCGATCATATCAGGTATACGTGTCAGGTTCCATCCGGAACAGCGGCACATCTGATTCTGCAGGACAATCGGGAATACACTCTTACCGGCGGAACATATCATTTTCAATTCAATCTGCGGAATAAGGAGCCGCATATGACAAAGACGGAGGTATGTGTATGAGTATATTGGCGCTGGATATTGGCGGAACATTCATTAAATGGGCTTCCGCAGAGAAATATCAGCTGTGTGAAAAGGGGAAAGTACCAACACCGCGCAAAAGCCTCAGCGACTTAACCGAATGCATTGATGAGCTGTTTCATGCCGGAAAATACGAAGGCATCGCAATCAGTCTTCCCGGCACACTCGATCCTGAGTCAGGGCTGATTGTGCAGGGCGGAGCCTTGCAGTACAACAACAATGTCAACATGATTGAACTTCTGGAAAGCAGGTATCATGTCCCGGTAAGTATTGAAAATGACGCAAGATGCGCTGCCCTTGCGGAAGCGGAAAACGGCGCCTTGAAAAACGAAGAGTACGGCCTCGTGATCGTAGTGGGAACGGGAATCGGTTCCGCGCTGGTACACAAAGGTGAAATTCTTCGCGGTTCACACAATTATGCAGGTGAACTCTCCATGGCGCTTTGCGGAGATGCACAGGATTTCGGTTTCAATATTCTGTTCGGCAATCAGTGCGGAATGGAAGGATTTACACAGATATTCAGAAACAGACTGTCAGATCAGTCACTGACAGGAGAAAGCTTTATGGCTATGGTGGAATCCGGACATGAGGAGGCTTCGGCTTTGTTTGAATCCTATTGCATGAAATTTGCGGGAGTCCTGTTTACACTGCAGTTTGCATATGATCCCGGAAAAATCGTGATCGGCGGAGGCATCAGCGCGAACCCGCTGTTTATTGAGGGAATACAAAAGCATTTTGAACGGTTATTCTCAGTTTTCCCGTTTAAGGTAAGACATGCGGAAATTACAGCTTCCGGACAGGGGAACGATGCCAATCTCTGCGGGGCACTGGCAAACTATTACCGCCGGCACAGCTGATCAGGAATCAGTTCCTTCAGCAGGGAATCAGAAGCGGATTTCGCAGGACATGGAAAAAACCCGATTTTCTGTGCTGCCTTGATAAACCGGCAGTTCTGTGCTATAAAAACTGCGGTATCAGGGAGTAGCTGGCGCAGATGCGCAACATATTCCGTCAGTACGGGTCTTATCCCCGGAATCTGTTCGAAGCAGCAAGACTTTTACCGCAGCAGCAGCTGTGGTGGAAGTCTTTTTGTTTTTTTGAGCGGAATCAGTTATGAAAGACAGTCCTGCTGTCTGATACCGCTGCGTCATACTGGAGGAAAGACTATGAAAATTTTTGCTTTGGCTCTGTTTGTTTTAATGTATGTTCTGATGATCACCAAGCCTGCATACAGGCCGTTTTACGCCCTGACTGCGGCGGCGATCTTTTTGATCTCAGGCATCCTGCCGCTGAGTGATCTGATGTCAACGATCAACTGGAATGTTCTGCTGATGATCTCCGGAACAATGATCATTGTTTATTATTTCATTGAATCCCATATGCCGAACCTTCTGGCAGATATCCTTTTGGAAAAAGCCAGGAACGTCATGTGGGTAACCATACTGATGTCTCTTTTTGCCGGTGTGATCTCGGCATTCATCGACAATGTTGCCACAGTACTGATGGTCGCTCCTGTAGGAATGGCGATCTGTAAAAAGCTGAATATGAGCCCTGTGGGGATGATTCTCTCCATTGCGGTATCTTCCAATCTTCAGGGTGCGGCGACACTGGTAGGCGATACCACATCAATCATGCTGGGGGACTTTGCAAAGATGAATTTCATGGATTTCTTCTGGATGAACGGCAAACCCGGTATCTTTTTCGCAGTAGAACTTGGAGCCCTTGCCACAGTTCCTGTCATGATGTATCTGTTCCGCAAAGACAAGGCTCCGGTTTCTTCAGCAGAAAGAACCCACGTAAACGACTATCTTCCGACCGTTATGCTGATGATGATGGTTGCGGCTCTGATTACTGCCTCATTCATCCCGGATACACCGGATATGATCAACGGCATCATCTGCTGCGTGCTGGCAGCTGCCACAATCCTGATTAATATCTTTCAGGAGAAAAAAGCGGATAAAGCCATCGCTGCTTTGAAGAATCTGGACTTTGAAACCCTGGGACTGTTAACGGGTCTGTTTATCGTAATCGGCGGATTGACAAAAGTCGGTGTCATTGATGACTTTGCAGGCCTGATCGTTAAATTCGGCGGGAACAATATATTCCTGCTGTACACGATCGTGGTCTGGGGATCAGTGCTGATTTCGGCTTTTGTAGACAATATCCCTTATGTGGCGACCATGCTGCCGGTTCTGACGGCTGTAACAGCCACGCTTGGCATTGAACCGTATCTTCTTTACTTCGGTCTGCTGTCAGGTGCCACCCTTGGCGGCAACATTACTCCGATCGGTGCATCTGCCAATATTGCCGCTGTCGGAATGCTCAGAAAAGAAGGCTATCAGGTATCGTTTGCAGAGTTTATGAGAATCGGTCTTCCTTACACTCTGGTCGCGGTAATGACCGGATATTTATACTTCTGGTTTATCTGGGCATAATCATACGCAATAATCCGGACATACATGAATGTAAACTCCATGACCCTGCATGATGCGGGGTCATTTTTTCATCCATAAAGGATAAAAATGCTGATCATAACGGTCAAAGACAGACCGTATTGATGATCTTTTCTGATTTTAATAAAACATGAACGATCAGGAGAAAAACACATCCTCTGCAATGGTAATATGTAAAAAACAGAAATCTTCATACAATTCAATGATGTTTCAGAAAAGGAAAGGTGGCAGATATGAGAAAGCCGTACACTCCCAAGCGCTTCATCGCGGTTTTTCTTCTTGTATGCATGGCTGTATCGATGCTGAGCAGATCATTTGCGGCACATGCGGAAGAAGAAACAGAACTGCGTCCCGACGGCAGCCTTCCTGTGGTTTATCTGAATATTGATGAATCGCAGGGTACCATTGATGACATGATTCACAGTTCTGATCACAGCGCATACTGCTATGGAAAGATCAGTATCGATGTTCCTGAAGGTTTCCATTATACCGATTTCCCCGATACGGTCTGCGAAGATCTGCAGGGAATGGATATGAGTATCCGCGGCCGCGGCAACTCCACATGGCAGAGATCTGCGAAAAAGGCATTCAAGATCAAACTGGACAAGAAAACAGACATCTTCGGCTTCGGCAAAAACAAGCACTGGGTGCTGCTTGCCAATGCTCTGGATGATACTCTGCTGAGAGACCGTATCACCGCATGGCTCGGTGACAAGCTGGACTTTGAATTCACACCGATGGGCGTTCCTGTCGATGTGGTGATCAAAGGCGAAGAATATGGCGAACATTATATCGGCAGCTATTATCTTTCCGAAAACGTCCGTGTTGATACCAACCGTCTTGAAATCGATGAACTGACTGAAGATGATACGGAAGAGCCGACAATCACCGGCGGCTATCTTCTGCAGCACGGTCTGCAGGTCGCCCCCTGGTCACCGGACAGATTCTTCACCGAACGCGGCGTCAACTGGGCAACTCATACGCCTTCCTTTGATGTCGAAGGGGATAACCTGACCGGCGGAGAGGATGAGAATGAACCGGTTCTGGAAGAAAACTATTCCGGCGCGGAACTTGGCGACGCATATGAAAATCCTGCCCAGCAGACATATATCCAGAATTACATGCAGATGGTGGAGGACACACTGTTTGAAAGCGGCAATGCATACAGAGATCTCTTTGATCTGAGATCCGCCGCTCTTTACTGGTGGGTACAGACACTCTGTCTGAATTCGGACGGATACGGAACCGGCAGCTACTATGTATACAAAAAGCGCGATGTAAACGGCGAACTCGGCAAGCTGTTTACAGGACCTTTGTGGGACTTTGACTTTGCGTGGGACAACCATGATGAAACCGAAGGATTTGAAGTGCGCCATGAATGGCTTACACCGATGTTCTGCGACCGCGAAGAAGGCGGATTCCTTGAAGAAGTCAAAAACCAGTGGCCGCTTGTCAGGGAAAATGCCGTCAAGCTGATTGAGGAAGGCGGACTGATTGATCAGTATTATGAAGAGACAAAAACATCAGCTGCCCTGGACCGTCAGATCTGGCATCCTGATCTGACGGATTTCAATTACAAAACTGAAGTGGATGAACTGAAGCAGTGGATTACGGACCGCCTTGCCTGGATCGATGCGCATCTTGATGAACTGGACAATGTAACCCATATCATCACATTCATGGTGGATGGCGAAGAATATCATGTCGTATATGCAAATGACGGTTCCCCTGCAGCGGTTGATATCAAAGCACCGGAAAAAGAAGGATATATTTTCCTGGGATGGGAAGATGAAAACGGAGAGATCGTTCCGGCTGAAATCAAGCCTGTGAAGGATACAGTTCTGAATGCGAAGTATCTCAGCGATGAAGAAGCCACCCATGCAGTGGATATCGCCTTCCGCAAGAGCAGCGATGTTGTTGCGTACAATCCGAATTTCACACGCTATCAGATCGACTACAGTGTGGTTCCGGCTGACGCGCAGGATCAGGTGATCGAATGGAGCTCCTCGGATGAAAGCTTTGCGACTGTTGATGAAGAAGGAATCATTTCCTATCATGATGCAGGCACAGTGACAATCACCGCAAAACTCAGAAAAGGCGCGGAAAGAAAATTCATACTGACTGTTACCCGCGATCCTGTTCCGGTACCTGAATCCATCAGTCCGGAAGAGGAAACGGTTTATATGACAGTCGGCGAACAGAAGGCGGTTTACATCACCACAGAACCGGATCCCGCAAAGATTCACAATTATTACTATAAATCGGAAGATGCAGGCATTGCGGATGCGGACGGCTATGGCGTGATTACCGCAAACAGTCCGGGAAAAACAGTGATTCATATCAGTACGCACACATATGGGGATCCGGATGGCATTGAACTGGAAACAGATGTGACAGTCATTGTTTCGGAAAAAACGGAAGGACCGGAAAGAATCTGGTTCACAGCTGATTCCTATACCATCACGGCGGGAAATAACTTTGTACTGATTCCTCATACAGAACCGGAAGATATTGATACAAAGATCACCTTTGTCAGTTCTGATCCTTCGATTGTCTCCAATGAAGGAAATCTGCTGACAGGCAGAAAGCCGGGTACGGTCACCATGACAGCGACCGCTGAAAACGGCGTCAGTGCCAGCTGCGAAATCAAAGTCCTGTTCACGGATGTGCCGGAAACGGGCAAATATTACAGCGATCCGGTATACTGGGCTGCGGGAAACGGAATTACAAACGGCTATACGGATGCGGACGGAATCATCCGTACATTCAAACCGCAGAACAGCTGCACCAGAGAAGCCGCAGTCATCTTCTTATGGAGACTTGCCGGCAAGCCGGAACCAAAGAGCACCAGAAATCCGTTCAGCGATGTTTCAATCTCCAAATATTATTACAAAGCAGTCTTATGGGCAGCGGAAAACGGCATCACCAAGGGATACAGTGACGGCACATTCAGACCGGATGAAACATGCTTAAGAGAACATGTGGTTACCTTCTTATGGAGATATGCGGAAAAACCTGAACCCGGTGTGACAAAAAGTCCGTTCAATGATGTCAAAGCTTCAGATTATTATTACAGAGCTGCACTCTGGGCAAATGAAAAGGGAATTGCCAAAGGATATTCCAGCGGTGAGCACAAAGGCGGATTCGGACCGAAGCTTGACTGCTTAAGAGAACATGTCGTGACATTCCTGTACAGATTCAATGCGGAAAAATAAACGGCAGTACAGTATTCGATAATTTCTGATTTAAAACCAGATGAAAGGATGAAGACCCCGCTGAAGGAACAGCAGGGTCTTTTCCTTTCAGTGCACAGAAAAAAGCAGGAGGACTGCTGCCTCCCTGCTGTCTTAAACACAGTCAGATTTCCCTGGCAGATGCGAGCATCTGAGCACCGTAATACATATATTCCGTAGCGTGATCAATGATAAAGAGATCGGGAATATATTCATCACTGACAGTTTCACGGATGAGATCGCGGATTCTTCCGGTGTCATGGATCAGTTCACAGCGGATATATACCGCATCCGGTCCGACGATTGCGATATCGGAAAGAATTGCTTTCGCGATTGCCCGTTCCGCCCGCGAAAGAGGTGAAAGCGCAGGATCGCTTCTGCCGGGCAGATAATTGACTTCGCCCGCGATTCCTTTTTTTCCTGTGACAATATGTCCGTCAATGACAATTCCCTGTCCTGCCCGGTCCGCTTCACGCAGCTGCGAATGATAAATCACGGTCTGGTAATCATTCTGCAGATGATACAGTCCGAGTGCAGTGGCATTTGCGTTATTGGTGATGATGAAGCGGTACGGATATTTCCTGGACAGCCTTGTTTTCATGTCATATTCGCGGAATCCGCTGCGGTCAAGGATGACGGTTCCGTCATGGACCACGCCGGGAACTGAAATGACAACGGCGTCAAGATGGTTCTCCAGGACTGATACGGTGTCGAGGATATCTTCGAAATCATGATAATCAATCCGGTTTTTGACAACTGTTTCCGAGCGGATAATCTGACCGTGGTGAAAGATGCGCCACGAAATTTCGAACTGGCTGTCAATCCGTGTCGTGATTGCCATGATCTTCCTGCTGCTGTTCAGAATATGAGCGGACTCAGCTGAGGATGACGGGGAAAAATCCGCAAGATTCCTGCTGATGAGATCAAGGATTCCCTGCACATCATAGCTGCCGAACATATTTCCGGGTATTTCCAGAATGGTTTTTTCCGGAAACAGCGAGCTGAATTCTTTTTTTCTGAATGCTATCTGCGGAGCGAGAAGAATCATGTCGCAGTTTTTTCCCGCTTCCGGGATCAGGTCGAAAGAAACCGCGCTGAATGTGAACGGCAGATTCAGCAGCTGCGCAGTCTGGTTGAGCTTCTGTGCAAAAAAGCTGGTGGTAAGGGCACTGGAACAGCTCATCAGAATTTTTCTGACCGAAACCGGACCGATGTGAACGAGACTCTCTTTCAGCTGATCAAGAAGGTATAACGCATGGCTTTCGTCATTCAGCTGAAAATGGAGATAAAAGACCACCGCGTCATCCGCTTTCCGGGTAATCTGAAACTCGATGATATTCATCTCGTGAAACCGGATGCACGCTTCAGCATATCCGGCTGTCAGGAAGATTCTGTCACCTGCATCTGTGACAGTATACTGATCGGAAGTGCTTTTCAGAATCTGCTGACGGAAATTCTGCTGCAGCTGTTCCATAGGCCCTCCTGTTATTTACTGCATGAGTTTTTCAGCGATTTTGATAACGCCGGCGCCGTCCATCAGGCCGTATGTGCGCATGTCAATGTCACTTACCGGTGTGTTCGGGAAAGCATCCCTGACTTTTTTCAGAGCATAGCGGACCTGCGGGCCGATGAGAATGACATCGGATCCTTCACCCTTGGCGAGTTCGTCAAGGGAATATGCGGAAATGTCATAATCCTTTCCGTCCTTGGTGGCGATTTCCTTCATTTTGCTGACGAGCATGCTGGTGGACATTCCGGCACAGCAGAACAGTGTGATTTTCTTCATTGTTTTTCCCGGTATACGAGCCTGTATACCTTTTCCTTTCCTCCCTGAGTTCAGTGTCGCCAGGGCGCGACTGTATTGGATGGCCTCCATCATCAGCAGCGGGGCCATTCTGCTTTCATTTCTTCAGCTCTGTAAAGAATTCTGCCGCTTCTTTTAAAAAGCCAAAAATGAAAGCCTGCTTCCTTTCTGTATTTTCAGTAATTCCGTATCAGGACGTTCTTTTTATGAATGTGCACATAAAAAGCGCCCTGGATAATTTCTTATAATATCAATATATTTCATGCATGCAGGATATACTATAATGATATTGACAGGAAAATATAAAAATTATGTCAGAGATGGATATTGAAAGGGAAATGGCGGCCGGCATTGTCCATTATGAAGACCGCGCACTTCCGATGCGGATCAAGGAATATACAATAACAGCCCCTTCGAAAGGCAGAAACATCCCGCATTGGCATGAGGATTTTGAAATGGTGCAGATTATGGAAGGACAGTGTCTGTACAAAGTCAATGATGATGTGATTGTGCTGAAAAAGGATGATTTTCTTTTTGTCAATTCCCGTGTGATGCATGTCAGCACACGCGGGGACTGCGAACGGATGAGCGCAAGATGTCTCCTGTTTCAGACATCGGTACTGACCGGAAATCCTGTGATTATGCAGAGATATGTCGAACCGGTGGTCAGTACAGCAGCTTTTGACTATCTGTTTTTCCCGGGCAATACAGAAGAAGCATCCATGTGCGCGCACTGGATGGATATAATCTATGCGTCGAGAAAAGAAAAAAAGCCTGCGTATGAACTGGAAGTTCTCGCAGGGATCCATGGCCTGATGGCATGTGTCTGCCGCAATGCGGTCAATATCGCTCCGGCAGTTTATCAGAGAACCCGCACAGCGGATCAGGAAAAGATCATGCTGGGATATATCTACCGGAATTACAGCGAGAAGATCACCTTAAGCGATATCGCCGGTTCGGCATATCTCAGCACGCACCGCTGCTGTGAAATCTTCCGCGAAAAGATCGGCTGGTCGCCGATTGAATATCTGAATTATTACCGTCTTCAGGTTGCTTCAAAACTGCTTGTTTCTTCTCCGGAGAAGGAAGTGCAGGAGATCGGCTCCGAATGCGGCTTTGAATCTCCGGCATATTTCACAAGCAGGTTCAAAAAGCAGTTCGGACTCACACCGAAGGATTACCGTCATAAAACAATGGAAAAAGCAGACAAGATATGATGTATACAGACAGATGCCGCCTCTGAAAAATGCAGAGGCGGTATTTTTCCGCATTGTATCCAAAGCGGTCTTCTTGCCGGAAGGATATGTTTCTGTACAATGAAGAAGGAAAGGCGGTGAAATGCATGATCATCAATACCGGACAGAGGACAGACATTCCTGCATTTTATTCGCGATGGTTCGCAAACAGACTGACTGAAGGATATGTATGTGTCAGAAATCCTTTCAATCATGCGCAGGTAAGCAGATACCGCCTGGATCCGTCGGTTGTGGATGTGATCGGCTTCTGCACCAAAAACCCGGCACCGATGTTTCCGTATATGGATTTATTGAAAGACTATAGTCAGTTCTGGCATGTGACAATTACGCCTTATGGAAGAGATATCGAACCGAATGTGCCTGACAAGCACAAGGTGATTGAAGATTTTAAAAGACTGTCACAAACAGTCGGGATGCGGTGCTGCACGTGGCGCTATGATCCGATCTTTCTTTCTGAAAAATATACATATGAATATCATCTTCATGCATTTGAACAGATCGCTTCCGCACTGGAAGGATATACAGAGACTGCAGTCATCAGCTTTATCGATCTGTATCCCAAAGTCAGAAAGAATTTTCCGCAGGCAAAGGAAGTGGAATATGACATGCGGATTGCGATGGGAAAACAGCTGATTGAAATCGCCGCCACTCATGGCATGACAGTCAGACCGTGCGCGGAAGGAAATGAACTTGCGGTTTATGGTGCGGATTGTTCGGGATGTATGAAAGTCAGCGATTATGAAAAGGCAATCGGACAGAAGCTTTTTGTGCCGGCGAAGAAAAATATCCGGGAAGGCTGTGCCTGCTGGCTTTCAGGAGATATCGGAGCCTACAATACATGCGGGCATCTCTGCCGCTACTGCTATGCCAATGCGGAAGCGGAAACGGTCAGGGAACAGATGCGTCTTCATGATCCTTCCTCGCCGTTTCTGATCGGCAATTATGAAGAGAATGATGTGATCCATGATGCCGTTCAGAAATCATGGGTACAGAGGCAGATCAGCCTGTTTGACTGATCTGTTTTTTGTAAAGTACTTAACATATTACCATATGACATATGGAGAGAAGATTTTGCCATATATAAGATTTTTCCCTCAGCTATATTAATAATAGGTACAAACAAGGGTTAAACATGCCCTGCAAGGAGAATTTATGTCTGAAAAATCATTATGTGTACTGCCTCCCATGGGATGGAACTCATGGAATACATTCACGGATAAAATCAATGAAACCCTGATTCTGGAAACAGCGGACGCGATGAAGAAGGAAGGCCTTCTGGAAGCCGGCTATGAATATATCGTCATTGATGACTGCTGGAGCTTAAAGCAGAGAGATGAAAACGGAAGACTGGTCGCCGATCCTGAAAAATTCCCGCACGGCATCAGAGCTCTTTCCGATGCCCTGCATGAAAAAGGCTTCAAATTCGGAATGTACAGCTGCTGCGGAACCCGCACATGTGCAGATTATCCGGGCTCTTTTGAACATGAATTTGAAGATGCGCAGCAGTTTGCGGAATGGGGCGTTGACTATCTGAAATATGACAACTGCTTCAAGCCCCATCATATGGAGGATGAAACACTCTACCGCAGAATGCATCTGGCATTATGTGCGTCGGGAAGGGACATCGTCTTCTCCGCATGCCAATGGGGAACAGAAAATGTCTATGACTGGATCCGCACCACCGGCGCGCATCTGTTCCGCTCCACAGTCGATATCAATGACTCCTGGAATTCCATCCGGGACATCGCGGTTTCCCAGCTGGACAAGCAGATCTATTCCGGACCGGGATGCCACAATGACATGGATATGCTGGTGGTCGGCATGCACGGACACGGCGGAAATGAATACATTTCAGCAGGCGGATGCACCGATGATGAATATATGACACATTTTGCCATGTGGGCATTGATGCGCTCGCCGCTGATGATCGGCTGCGATGTGCGCAATATGTCGGATTCCACAAAGAAGATTCTGACGAATCAGTCACTGATCGCGATCAACCAGGATCCTGACTGCAGCGCGCCGTTTACAGTGAACTGCACATCAAACGGTCCGGAATCGATCGTGATGGCACGTTTCCTGACAAACGGGGATATCGCCCTCGGCATGTTCAATATGGGCGATGTACCGGCACCGGTCGCGGTTGACTTCTTTGATCTCGGACTTCCTTACCGTTCCGGATTTGAACTCGAATTCTTTGACTGCATCAATGAAAAACCGTGCGGCACAAAGAGAGAAATGATCACGGAAACCGTCGGCGCCCATGCCTGCAGACTCTACAGATGCAGTCTGAAAAAGATCTGATGTTTGACAACCGATGCATGAAATGCGGCGTCCGTCTGAAATCGGATGAAATCGCGCTGTACCGCAAGCTGATTTACCGCGGCGCACAAAGCTATTCCTGCCTGGATTGTCAGGCAAAGTACCTCAATGTCACAAGAGAAGATCTGGAAAAACTGATTGAATATTATCACCGAAGCGGCGTATGCTCGCTGTTTGCCAAATGGGATGATGAAGAAAAGAAGGAAATAAGCCATGATGAAACCAACCGGACAGGTCAATTGTCAGCTGCTGTTTGAAAACAGTGAGAAAGCTGTATGCCTGACAGGCAATTGCGTGAATGAAGATAATCTTTCATTTGATTTCAGTGAAACAGAAGAAGATGGATGTCAGATCGCAGCGGTCACTCTGAAAGCAGACGGACAGATTCTGAAAGCGGAAAACCCGGTACGTATCTGCGTTCCGGCAGAAAAGAAGCCGAAGGCTCTTACCGCGATGTATATGCTGAACCCGTGGTGGACAAGACCGGCATTCATTTCTTCGTTTGAAGAGATGCCGGAAAAGACAAGGATCGCATTTTTGAAATATGAAGACAGTTATGGATGTCTGCTGCCGATGATCGGCAGTGAATTCATGACCATGTTAACAAAGGGAACACAGGATTCATATTGTTTTGAAATGACTGCGTCGGTGGCTCATCCTGCTGATATGGAAGAATGCCTGTATGTCTATGCTGAAAAGGAAACACTGGAAGAAGCAGTGGAATGTGTATTCGCATGGGTGAAGAAAAAGCTCGGACTTCTTTCAAGAGATGAAAGAACAATTCCTGAAATGCTTAAATATCTTGGCTGGTGCAGCTGGGACGCATTCTACCGGGATGTCAATGAAGAAGGCATCCGTGCCAAAGCGGATGAGCTTAATGAAAAGGACATCCCTGTAAAATGGATTCTGATTGATGACGGATGGCAGAAGGTCAATGACCGCGTTCTTCTGCAGTATGAACCCGATGAAGAAAAATTCCCGGATGGCTTCCTGAAGATGACAGAAGACATCAAAGAGAAAACAGGTGTACGCTGGTTCGGCGTCTGGCATACACTCACCGGCTATTGGGATGGCATGGATGAAGAAAGCACGCTCTGGAAAAACGGCGGAAAGCATCTGATGAAGACAGCGGACGGGAAGATCCTTCCCGATCCGAAAGATGCGGAAGGCTTCTTCCGGACATGGTATGAGATGCTGAAAAAAGACGGCATCAGCTTTACGAAAGTGGATAACCAGAGCTCTGTCACGGAACAGTTCAAGGACACTGTTCCGATTCCGCAGGCGGCCAGAGGCTTAAATGTCGCACTTGAAAAAGCAGCTTCCGTCTTTGACGGATCTGTGATCAACTGCATGGGCATGGCGATGGAAAGCATTCTGGCAAGACCCACTTCCGCCATTTCCCGCAACAGCGATGACTTTGTGCCGAAGGTGGAAAACAGCTTCCGCGAACATCTGCTGCAGAATGCATTCAATTCGATCTATCACAATGAGCTTTATACATGCGACTGGGATATGTTCTGGACCAGACACAGCCATGCGTCACAGCACGCACTGATCCGCGCCATCAGCGGCGGACCTGTCTATTTCAGCGACCGTGTCGGCGAAACAGACGCTCAGGTGCTGAAGCCGCTCTGCTATAAAGACGGCAGGCTGCTGATGATGGACCGCTCGGCAAGACCTACAGCAGACTGTGTCTTTGAAGATCCGTTTAAAAACGGTGTGCTGAAACTGTACAACACAGGCAACTGCGGAAATCAGACAGCAGGCGGAATCGCTCTGTTCAACCTGACGGAAGAAAAGCAGGAATACAGCTTCCGTATTTCCGATATTCCGGAAATGAAACAGGAAGAAACATGCATTGTCTATGACTGGCTGAACCGGAAAGTCTGTGATCTGACAAAAGAAGAATCCTGCAAAGGAATTCTGCAGCCCGGTGAATATGCATGGTTCGTCCTGCTTCCGGAAAAGGAAACTGCATGCCTTGGCTTAATCAATAAGTATGCGGGCTTCATGTCTGCTGAAAAAGCAGTTTATGAAGAAGGAAAAGCAGAATTCATTCTTCATGAAAGCGGAAGGACCGCATTTGTCTCAAAGAAGCCTATCGCTTCTGTCAGTGTCAATGGCAATGATGTGACGGATCAGCTTGTAAAGAACGGCAGTCTTTATGAGCTCGATCTGCCTGAAGCAGAAGGAAAAACATCAGTCATCATCACGTATTGAAATGCGCACGGCGGTTTCCGTATCTGACCGCCGTGTTTTATTTTGACTTTTTTGCATGCATGCCAGGCATAATATGAAAGAAATGATTAAGAAAGTTTCAAAATGACGCTTTTTGCGTTACTTAAGTGTATAATAGTGCACTGGAGATGGTAATACTTCTCCACTTTTAATGTGCATGGGGGAATATGAAAAACATACTTGAAATGCTGGAGAATTCCGCATTGAAATATCCTGAAAAAACAGCATTTACGGATCCTGCTCATTCCATGACATTCAGAGAGACAATGGATGGCGCTAAGAAAGCAGGGACCTTCTTTTTAAAGAATCGGATTGCTCACTGTCCGGTTTCTTTCTATATGGAAAAAAGCGCGGATGCGGTCTGCGGCATGTTCGGCGCAGTCTATGCAGGGTGCTTTTATTCATTTATTGATTTAAGACAGCCGGAATCCAGAATCCATTCCATTCTGGACACACTGAAGCCCGGCATCATCATTACCGATGAGGAAAATTATGAAAAAGCCTGTCAGCTTTTTGAAATCCGGGTGGAAAAGATTGAAGAAATCCTTACTTCCGCAGAGATTGATGAAGAGCTTCTGAAGCAGGCAAGGGAAGAATCCCTGGATATCGATCCGCTTTATGTCAATTTCACAAGCGGCAGCACCGGCGTTCCCAAGGGCGTCACCGTCTGCCACAGATCCGTCATTGATTTCATTCCGGTGTTCACGGAAACATTCGGCATTGAGAAGGATGACGTTCTGGCCAACCAGGCACCGTTTGATTTTGATGTTTCGGTCAAAGATATCTACAGCGGATTATATACCGGTGCTTCCGTCGCACTGATTCCCCGTTCCTATTTCTCGAATCCGACAAAGCTCATGGATTACTTATGCGATCAGAAGGCAACCGTTCTGGTATGGGCGGTTTCCGCAATGTGCTTTGTGTCGATTATGAACGGCTTCGGCTACCGCAATCCGGAAACACTGCGTCTTGTGATGTTCTCCGGCGAAGTGATGCCGATCAAGCAGCTGAATATCTGGAAGAAATACCAGCCTGCCGTGACGTTTGTCAATCTTTACGGTCCGACAGAAATCACATGCAACTGCACATATTATGTTCTGGAAGACAGACTCTATGAAAATGATGAGAAGATCCCGATGGGAAAAGCATTCCGGAACGAAAAGGTTTTCCTGCTGGATGAAAACGATCATGAGGTTACAGAACCGGATGAACCCGGTGAGCTCTGTGTATCCGGCTCGTGTCTTTCCCTTGGATATTATGGAAATCCGGAAAAGACAGCGGAAGCCTTTGTGCAGAATCCGCTCAATCCGTACTGGCTCGAGCCGGTATACCGGACAGGAGATCTCTGCACATACCGTGAGGACGGCAATCTCGTCTATCTTTCCCGCAAGGATTTCCAGATCAAGCATCTCGGCCACAGGATTGAACTTGGTGAAATCGAAACAGCCGCGATGGGATGCGATGGAGTAACGAGAGCCTGCTGTCTGTATGACGCAAAGAAAAAGAAGATCGTTCTGTTCTATACTGGAGACAGGGATAAGAAGGAACTTCTGGAAGAAATGAAAGAATCCCTTCCTGTCTTCATGATTCCCAACAAGGCATTTGAACTGGATGAAATGCCGCTGAACAAAAACGGAAAGATTGACCGCAATGCATTAAAGGAAACCGGAGGCATTCAATGATGGATATTCAGGAATACAGAAATATTGAAAGTAAATTCGGTACGCCGTGCTATGTCTTCGATCTTGAAAAGCTGAGAAACAGAGTGCGGGCAATGAGAGAACTGACAGAAGGAAAGTATTCCCTCTGCTATTCCATCAAGGCCAATCCGTTCCTGATTCCGACACTCTGCGAAGAGCTCGATCATCTGGAAGTATGCAGTCCGGGTGAGCTGGCAATCTGCGAAGCACTCCATGTGCCGGGAGAAAAGATTGTCTATTCCGGTGTTTCCAAAACACCGAAGGACATCGCGGAAGCGATTGATTATAAAGCAGGCATCTTTACAGCTGAATCCATTCATCAGCTGGAACTGATTCAGGAAACAGCTGAAAAGAAAGATGTCACAGTTCCGGTTCTGCTCAGACTGACTGCAGGCAGCCAGTTCGGCATGTCGAAGGAGGATATTGAATATATCCTTTCCCATCCGGAACTCTATGCCAACACGGAAATCAAAGGCATTCATTACTTTGTCGGAACACAGAGAAAGAAGATCGAGCAGCAGAAGAAAGAGCTGCAGATGTTAAAGGAATGGATTGCGGAATTAAGAGTGAAGTATGCCATTCCTCTGGAAAAGCTTGAATACGGACCCGGCCTCGGCGTGCCGCTGTTTGAAGGGGAAGATTTCTCTGACACCCTGCATCCGATGAAAGAGATCGCGGACGCACTGAAGGAAACAGCGGAATGGTCTGAATTAACTGTGGAAATGGGCAGATTCATCGCGACTGAATGCGGTTATTATCTGACAAAGGTGATGGATACCAAGACAAGCTTTGACACGAATTATGCAATCCTTGACGGCGGCATCAATCATGTCAGCTATCTCGGCGCAATGATGGGCATGAAGCATCCTGTCATTGAACATCTGAAGAATACGGAAAAAGATGAGACGAAGGACTGGTGCCTCTGCGGAAGTCTCTGTACGACCAATGACATTCTGGTCAGGAAGATTCCGTTTGAAGGACTGTCCGCCGGCGATATTCTTGTATTTAAGAATATCGGAGCCTACTCCATTACGGAAGGCATCTATCTGTTCCTGAGCAGAACCATGCCGGCTGTTGTTCTCCGCAATGCGGAAGGAGATTACCGCCTGGCAAGAGATTATACAGAAACAAGTGTCCTGAATACGATGAAGCAGGACTGAAAAGGGAGGAAATGAAAATGGAAGAACTTCTTGACATCTTAAGAGACATCAAAGACGACGTTGATTTTGAAAACTGCGACACACTGATCGATGACGGCATTCTCGATTCATTTGCCATTCTGCAGATCATTGCGGCGCTCAACGACAACTACGACATCGCAATTCCGGCTGCGGAAATCGTTCCGGAAAACTTCAACAGCGCGGCTTCTTTGTTAAAGATGGTTGAAAGACTGCAGAACGAGTAACCTGAGGCACCTTTGTCATGGGTTACACAAGTCCTTCATTCCTACTGTTTTTAACAGGATCCATATTGCTGTATTTCCTCTTTCCGAAGAAATACAGATGGACTGTCCTCTTGGGGGCCAGTCTGTTCTTTTATGCGCGCGCTTCGTTAAAAGGTTTCATTTATCTGGCTGTGACTTCGCTTTCAACATACTTTGCCGGCCGGATTCTTTCAGCGCGCAATCAGAAAGATAAGGAAACCGTCAAAGCAATCAAGGACAGGGAAGAAAAGAAAAAGCAGAAGGAAATCCTCAAAAAGAAGAGATGGCACATTCTGCTTGCCTGTCTGATTCTCAATTTCGGTATTCTGATCTTCCTGAAGTATCTCAACTTCATGATCGATACGGTCAATGCCCTCTCCGGATTCGAACGCTATCCGATGCTGAACCTGCTGATTCCGCTCGGCATTTCGTTCTATACCTTCCAGTCGATGGGCTATGTGATCGATATCTATAACGGCAAGCTGGAGGCGGAGAAGAATTTCTTTAAATTCCTGCTGTTTGTCTCCTTCTTCCCGCAGATCATCCAGGGACCGATCTCCATGTATGATCAATTGGCGCATCAGCTTTACGAACCGCATGATTATGATTATCACAATCTGAAGCGCGGATGCGAACTGATGTTATGGGGCTATTTCAAAAAGATGGTGATTGCGGACAGGGCAGTCATGTTTCTCAATGTTGTGACAGCTGATTATACTGCCTATAACGGAACAGTCATCCTGCTGGCTCTGCTGGTCTATACCGTGCAGCTGTATGCCGACTTCTCCGCCGGCATCGATATTTCCAGAGGCATCTGTGAAATCATCGGCATCGATATGGTCGAAAACTTCAGAAGACCTTACTTTGCGGAAACAATCAATGACTTCTGGAGAAGATGGCACATTTCGCTCGGTGCCTGGATGAAGAAATATATCTTCTATCCGTTTGCGGTTTTAAAGCCGGTTATGAATATCGGAAAGAAGATCAAAAACTCTTCTTTCGGAAAAACGGAATACGGCAAGCATGTGGCTAAAGTATTCCCGATCTCACTGTCTTCCCTGGTCGTCTTCATGGTTGTCGGATTCTGGCATGGCGCAAACTGGAAATATGCCGGATTCGGTTTATGGAACGGTCTGATCATCATGTTCTCGGAACTGCTGAAGCCGGTCTTCGAACAGATGACACAGGCGCTTCATATTAAAACCGCTTCCTTCGGATTCAAACTGTTCCGCATTATCAGAACCCTGTTCATTGTCATTGTCGGCTATGTCTTTGACATCGCACCGGGTTTATCATCTTCAGTCGATATGATCCGCAGGGTATTCTTTGATCAGGTATGGACTGCCGAAACAGTCAAAACGATCGCAGACATCAGTCCGATCAATAAGGACGGTGCTGTCATTCTCTGCATTGCGGTCATCATTCTGTTCGTTGTCAGCCTTGTGCAGGAATCCACCGGAAAACAGATCCGTGACATGATTGATGAAAAGCCATGGCCGCTGGAATGGGCAGTGCTGTTTGCCGGCATGGTCATCGTTCTCTGCTTTGGCATCTACGGTCCGGGATATGACGCCGCGGCGTTTGTCTATATGCAGTTTTAGGAGGCCCCATGAACAGAACAGTCAAAAGAATTCTGAAAATTCTGAGCCTCTTTGCGGCAGTGGGCGCTGTGCTCCTGTATATGCAGAGCTACATCATGAGACCGTGGGATTTCAACCACATCCGCACCAAAGGTTTCTATATGGAACCGAAGGATTCAATCGATATGGTGCTGCTCGGACAGAGCGATATCGTACGTGCCTATTCGCCCTTGAAGGCATATGAAAATACAGGCTATACAAGCTATGTTCTGGCCTGCGACGGCATTACCGCAGCCATGTGGAAGCCGCTGACAGAGTCGGCGATGCAGTATCAGAATCCGGATTATTTCATCATCGATGTAAACAATGTCTGCTATGGAGAGGATACTGATCTGCACAGACCCTTCGATCAGCAGATGACCGACGATATGCCCTATGACACCCATCGTTTCTCAATTGCGATGGACGCGAAGAAAACAGGAAGCGACAGATGGCTGAGCTATCTGCTTCCGATTCAGGAATACCATGTCGGCTTCCCGGCAAACTGGGCGGATGTACCGGATCAGCTCCATGAAATCCGCACGCTTGAAAAAAGAGGATATACCTATTTCAAAGGCGATGCGCAGACATACGCGGCTGAAAAACCCGGAAAGGTTCTGAATTTAAAGGAACATATGGAAAAACAGCCTCTCAGTGCGAGATATGAGAAGGTTCTGAATGATTATCTTGATTTTGCGGATGAACATCATCTGAATGTTGTATTCATCCAGACACCCCACAGAATACCGGGAGAATCATCCAAACTCTTTACCACATTCAAAAGGTCTCTCGCAGCCCAGGAAATCATTGAGGAAAGAGGCTATCCGTTCCTGAATACCGAGTTGTTAAAGGATGAGATCGGCCTTGATATGGAAGTGGATTTCTATAACAACGGACATCTCAATTATCCCGGCCAGGTGAAATTCACAGACTGGCTGTGGAAAACGATTGAAGAGCAGAAGCTTCTTCCGCTTAAAGCACCGGATCATCCGGAACATGTAAAAGAGGAATGGGATACCTGTCTGAAATACTACCATGCCTATGCAGAATATCTTCCCGAATTCAAAGGAAAGAAGAATACCGAAATGTGCATGGAGACAACCAAGCTCATTGAAAAGCTGGAAGCACGGATGAACTGAATTATATGCATCAATAACGGCCTGCAGAAGATCAGCAGACCGTTTTTTTAGTGGCATCTTAAATTCCTGCTGCGACAGTTTCAATGCCGGCAGGCATATCTTTTGTTAAGATTAAATCAGTAAGAAAGAAACCGGATCTGCCTGAACAGTCAGACAGAAGATTCATAAGGCAGACCGGAATGAAATAACGGAGGCAGATCATGAATTATAAAATGAAAACCGCTTTGTCATTGCTGTGTGCGGCCGTACTGTGCGGCTGTCAGCCGCAGGAAACTCCTGCTGCAGAAGGTACACCGCAGCCTGAGAATACAGAATCTGCGGAAGTGCGTGAAAATACGGAAGAACCCGAAACAGTACAGAAGGTGACATGGGCTCTTGCGCCTTCCATGAAGCTGGATGGCATCAGGGATCTTGAATTTGAGCCGTATATTCTTCTTGATGTGCAGAAGGAAATGAGAGGATATGCACCGGAGTGGGCAAAGAATGTATATCTTGAAACAGGAAATGAATTTCCGTTCGGCAGCTATACATGCGATGCCATTGAAGTGACGGTGAACGGCAGAAAAGGAATCTATGATTACAGCGGCAATGTGATTTATCCGGCTGTGATTGAAGAGGACATCGGATCGTTTGCCAATTACTACAACTATATTGAGGATGCGTCCGTCGGCAGTATGAATGTATTCGCTTCGGATTTCAGAAGCACAGAGGAAATGCCGGCGTCAGGTCTTGGCGGGGCGGTTGTTTCCCTGCGGCAGGTCATTGACAATGAAATCTATCTTCTTGATTTTGCGACATCCGAGCTGAGTCCTGTCGCATATAACGAGGATTCCGCATGCCTGATGTATGAATACAGCAGCCAGGGAGAAAAGATCGGCATGAAGATGGTTTCAAAGGATGGAAAAATCTTTGATATTGAAGGAGATGAATACCGGAAAATCATCAACGGCTGGCTTCCTGTTTCAGAATCCGGCATGTGGACATTCCAGTCCGCTTCGAACGGCACGATTCTTTCCGGCTACATCTATGATGATGTGAAATATTTTGAAAACGGCTATGCGCCGGTTAAGAAAAACGGAAAATGGGGATTCGTTGATGAAAGCGGAACAGAAGTGACAGACTTTATCTTCGATGATGCTTCGACGCTGTATGAAGGAAAAACATATGTTTCCTTCCATGGCTCCTACGGAATCCTGGATCTTAAGACAACCCTTGCTCAATCAGTACCGGTCAATGAAGAAACATGCACAGGTGATGCGGTGACACCCAAAGACAGTGAGGGTCAGCCGATCGGTATTGTCAAGGTCAATGTGGACGGTCTCAATGTCCGCAAGGAACCTTCCGCCGAAGCTGAAAAGGCAGCTGAATCCGGTTCTGTTTTAAAGGGACAGACATTCACAGTGACATCCGTGCAAGAAGCGGAAGGCTATACCTGGTATGAAATCGGCGAAAACATGTGGATCGCAAGCGACGGAAGCTGGGTGACATATAAAGAGTAAAAGAAAAACTCCTTCTGAAATGACGATCTCCATATATAATAGGAAAGCCGGAGACAGAAAAATGACTATCCAAAGCAACCTGAAAATCAGACTGGCCGATCAGAATATTGAAATTGTGACAGATTCCGGATATCTGCAGAAACAGTGTCTTTCCTATGTATCGGAATTTGATGAACCTGACTTCACGGTGAATATCACCGAAGAAGATCTGGAATTCGAGCGCCAGAAACATATTGAACGCAACGGAACCGATACGCCAGGCAGGGAAGCGGTATATGAATCCCTTGCGGCATACCGGAAAATCGCCGAGCGGATGATCGATTGTGACACCCTGCTGTTTCATGGCTCCGCAATCTGTGCGGATGGGCAGGGCTATATGTTCTGCGCGGAAAGCGGTACCGGAAAAAGCACCCATACCCGCTTATGGAGAGAACATCTCACCAATCATGAAATCTTCATGGTCAATGATGACAAGCCTTTGATCCAGATCAAAGATGAAGTCCGTGTATTCGGCACTCCCTGGTCCGGCAAGCATCATCTGGAAACCAATACGGATGTGCCGCTGAAAGCTGTCTGTTTCCTGGAAAGAGGAGAGACAAATCATATCGAAGAGATTTCTGCTGATGAAGCACTGCCGCAGCTGATCCGCTACAGCTATCATTCCGAAATTCCCGAGCGGGTGAAGCATTCCATCGGACTGCTGATTGAAATGATGCGCACGGTTTCGTTTTACAGACTGCAGTGCAATATGGATCCTGAAGCTGCTGAAGTTTCCTTTTACGGCATGAATCCGCAGGCAAAGGAAACGGACAGGCCGAAAACATTCGAAGAAATCATTGAGAAAGACGGATATCTTGTCTATACATGCAAGGGATATTCCATGATGCCGCTGCTGCGGCAGCACAGGGATCTTGTGATCATTTCAAAGATCGAAAAGCCGCTGAAGAAAAATGATGTGGTCCTGTTCAAAAGAAACGGGAAGTATATTCTTCACAGAATCATCAAAGTGAAGAAAGACGGCTATGACACGGCCGGCGATCACAACTGGTGGTTTGAAAAAGATGTAAAAAGAAATGAGATCATCGGCATCCTGACATCGATTGTCAGGGATGGAAAAGAAATAAAGGAAGATGATCCCAAATATAAAACATATGTCCGTTTATGGTGCGGTGCCTGGCCGCTGCGCATGGGAATTCTTCATGCCAATGCTGCAGTGAGAAAGGCTGCACATAAGCTGATCCGCCGTTAACGCAGGGACTTTGTGTTCCTGCTTTTTTTTATGGTTTTTTACATGCGTGAATGGACAATGAAACATTTTTTGAAAACAACTGGAAATTATTTACTGTTTTTATGAAAAGTGTCATTCAACCCGTGCAGCGTAATTGTGAAAGCGTTTCATTTTTGATAAAATTTCAATTGGTATTTATTTAAATACCTTCATAGAAGGGGTAGGTTATGAAAATGAGTTTATTTGTCAAAAAGCTCATGGTACTCATCGTATCGGCTTTCATGTTCCTTGGAAGTCTGAGTGCCAACGTCCTTCAGGTACGTGCTGAAGAAACCGATGACTCCACTGTACGCGTTACAGACGGAATCACCTGGGAAAAGGTCGACAGCAGTGAAATCAAGGGTCTCAAACCTCAGAATGTCACTGAAGAAGATCTTGAAGAAGCAGGCCTGATCAAAGACGGAACAGTCCGTGTTTCTATCCTCGTTGACGGAAATTCGACAATCGATGCCGGATATTCCACAATGGGAATCGGAACAAATGCCGGCGCTAAGGCGTACCGTGCAGGCCTCCTGAGTCAGCAGCAGGCACTTGCTGCAAAGATCTCCAAGGAAGCTCTCGGCGGTCAGCCTCTTGATGTCGTCTGGAATATTACACTTGCCGGAAACATGATTTCCGCCAACGTGCCGTATGCCAAGCTCGAAAGAATCAAGAGAATTGAAGGCGTAAAGGACGTCATCATCGAAAATCAGTATGAAGCGGCAGAGCCGGTTCAGTCTGATGATCCGAACATGGCTGTCGCAACAGGCATGACCGGAACAACTCTTATCTTCTCTGACTACACAGGTGCAGGTCAGACAGTCGCAATCGTTGACACAGGTATCGATAAAGATCATCAGTCTTTCGATTCCGAAGCATATGACTATGCGATTTCCACACTTGATGAAGCTGTAGATACTGTTGATAAGAGAGATGTTGCGGCTGTTCTTGATGAACTGAATGCTTCTCAGAGAATGCGCGGCAACCTCAAGGCTGCAGATGTTTATGTAAACTCCAAGATCCCGTTCGGATTCAACTATGTTGACAGCGATCTCGACATCATCCATGTCAACGATACACAGGGCGAGCATGGCTCCCATGTTTCCGGTATCGCTGCAGCGAACAGATATGTCAAGAACGCAGACGGCGAATTCGTTAAGGCTCTTGATTCAGTCAAGACACAGGGCCAGGCACCGGATGCTCAGATCTTCACAATGAAGGTCTTCGGCAAAGGTGGCGGCGCTTACGATTCTGACTATTTCGCAGCAATTGAAGACGCAATCGTTCTCGGCGCTGACTCCGTTAACCTGTCACTCGGTTCCGGAAATGCCGGCATGCCGTATAACACAACATACGCTGACATCCTCAATAAGATGACAGAGAGCGATACTGTTGTAGTTATGTCCGCAGGCAATAACAGCTACTGGGCAGAAAATTCAACATACGGTTACCTCTATGGCGAAGATGTCAACTATGCTACAGGCGGATCCCCCGGTTCCTTCACAAATGTCTTCACAGTCGCTTCCATTGACAACGACGGTTCCACAGGCACACCGCTCAAGGTTGACGGCACAGGCATTTTCTACAGCGAAGGTTCCAGTGCTGCCAATGCTCCGATGGCTTCCATCGGCGGTGAATACAGCTATATCGCAATCGACGGTTTCGGTACAGATGAAGAAATGGCTGCACTCGCAGAAGTTCTCGACGGCAAGATCGCTGTTGTCTCCAGAGGCTCCACAAGCTTCTTTGAAAAGGCAAATGCAGCTGTTGAAAACGGCGCAGTCGCAACAATTATTTATAACAACCAGCCGGGTACAATCAACATGAACCTGACAGGCTACCTGTACACAGAACCGGCAGTTTCCATTACTGCTGCAGATGGTGCATTCCTCAAGGAAAAGGGTGAAAAGAAGACAACAGAAGCTGGTGCTGAATACTATGAAGGCACAATGACTGTTGCGTCCGATGTTGAAGTTTCAGAATTCAACTCCGAATATCTGACCATGTCTGACTTCTCCTCCTGGGGCTCTACAGGCAACCTCGATCTCAAGCCTGAGATCACTGCACCTGGCGGAAATATCTATTCCGTATTCGGTACAAACAAAACAACAGCCGGCGCAATCGCAGGCGGCACAGACAAGTATGAACTGATGTCCGGTACATCCATGGCTGCTCCTCAGATCTCCGGTCTGACAGCTCTGGCTCACCAGTATATCGAAGAAAACGATCTCGTTGCCAAGACAGGTCTGACAGAAAGACAGCTGACAGTCAGCCTGCTGATGTCCACAGCGAAGCCGGTCATCGAAGAAGATGCGATGAGCTACTATCCTGTAATCAAGCAGGGTGCAGGTCTTGCAAATATCGCTGCCCTGACACAGGCTAAGTCCTTCATCACAATGAAGGGAACAGCAGTCAACGGCGAAGCTGTTGAAAGAGAAGAATATCTGCAGGGCTATGCAGACGGCAAAGTCAAGGCTATGTTCGGTGAAGATGCTGAACGTACAGGCAAGTATTCCGTAACATTCGAAGTTACAAACTTCTCCGATGCTCCGATCGCTTATGACTTCGGCGCAGACTTCTTCACACAGGATATGTGGACTGAATCCGGTATGTCCTTCCGTGACACATGGACAACTCCGCTCGATGCAATTGTTACATACACAGTTGACGGCGAAGCTCTTGAAGCAGCCGGTGATGTTGACGGATATGACTTCGATGACAACGGCACAGTCAACGCTTATGACGCAGTTGCACTGCTGCAGTATGTAGTCGGCACACGCGAAGCGATCGCATATGAAGAAAATGCAGATCTCGACGCTGACGGCACAATCACAACTTATGATGCTTATCTCGCTCTCGACCAGCTGAGTGCTTCCACAACAGAAGCAGAGCCGGGCCAGACAATCACAGTTACAGCTGACATCGACCTCAACGGTTCCCTCGATGAACTGGGAAGCGAAGAAGTCAATGGTAACTATGTTGAAGGCTATCTCTTCGTTAAGGAATCCACAACTGAAGAGGGTGTTGAAGGTGTTGAACACTCCATTCCTGTTCTCGGCTTCTTCGGAAACTGGTCCGACGCTGCTTCCAACGATGTAGGTAACCGTCTGGAATACCAGTATGAACTCGAAGAACGTCCTCCTTACATGTATGCAAGCACTGCACTCGGCGAAAAATCTCTGACAAATGAGTCCTTCATTATCAGATATGCAGGCGACTCCAATGCTTACTACATGGGCGGCAACCCGATGCTCAATGATGAAACATATCATCCTGAAAGAAATGCAATCAACGCAAAGGATACAGTCGCATCTCTGAACTACACACTGATCCGCAACGCTTCCGGTGCGAAGTTCGTGGTAGAAGATGAAGACGGTGAAGTCATTGACGAAAAGACATTCGGCAGCTCCTATGCGACATACTACTATCCGAACGGCGCTGAATGGCGTTCCACAACTGCTTCCGCTAACCTCGGCTGGCAGGCAAAGAATGTTGAAGAAGGAACAGCTCTCACACTGAAGTACTTCACAGCTCCTGAATACTATTCCGATCCGTATGGCAATATCGACTGGGAAGGCGTATCTGAAAAGAACGCTATGACTCTGCCGGTTGTTGTAGATAACACAGCTCCTGAATTCGTCGGTGACGAAGCAGTTGCTCTGATCTATGACTACAAGACACAGAAGTTCACAGACCTCGTTGTTACAATCCAGGATAACGAATATATCGCTGCAGTCGGCCTGTTCGATGAAGACGACAACCTGCTCGGCGCATATGGTGCCAAGGAGGATGCTGCCAAGGGTGAAACAAATGTTTACGACTTCCCTGTAGATGATGAAACACCTGCACACATCTATGTAGCGGTTTATGACTATGCTGCAAATGAAACAATTTATAAGGTCAACCTCAACGGTGCTGAAGAATTCGCAAACGATGTAACAGTCGAACTCGACACTGATGAAGTTAACGTTCTTCTCAACTCCACAGCAAAGGTTACAGCTACTGTAGGTCCTTGGGGAATCGATGATTCCGTCAAGTGGTCCATTGAAGATGAAACAATCGCAACTGTTGATGAAGACGGCATTATCACAGGTCTCAAGGAAGGCACAACAACTGTTACAGCAACAGCTGTCGCAGATCCTGAGGCTTCCGCTTCCGCAGCAGTCATCGTCAAGACATTCGACATTCCGCTGAATGGTATTGTCTGGGATGAAAACGGCGAAGTATGGTTCAGCGGTTTCAACACAAACAACCTGCCGAACTATGACAAGCTCTCCGGTTCCATGAGACTCGCGCTCGCATCTGCAGCTTATGATGAAAACGGCACATTGTATGCGGCTTCCTTCGATTCTGATACATGGGCTACCACCCTGTACACAATTGATGAATCCACATATACAGCTACAGCAGTCGGTCCGGAATCCGAAATCGGCTACATGGACATCTGCAAGGCACCGAGCCTTGGTTCAGATAAGATGCTCGCAGCTTACGGAACATATGTTCTGATCATCAACAAGACAACTGGTCAGTATGAAGGTGTCTTCGATATGGCAAGCTTCACAGGCGGCAACTACATCGTAGGTATCGCATATGAAGAGCAGTATGCTCATCCTACATATGGCAACACTGACTGGGTATTCTTCATTGATGAAGCAGGCACAGTCTATAACACAGGCTTCCTGCCTTATAACGGAAGCTTCTCCAGATTCAACGTTTCTGCAGTCGGCACAATCGCTGATCCTGTAGATCTGCCTTACTTCCAGTCTCTGTACTATGACGGAACAAACCTGTTCTACTCCAGATTCAATGAAGCAGACAACAAGGTTGAACTCGTTATGGTTGAAGACCTCTACAACATCGGCAACATCTGGTCTGTCGGTTACTTCGCTGACGGCGTATGGCCTGTAGGCGGTCTGTATGAAGCAGGCAACTACACAGTAGGTCAGTCCGCCGCTTCTTCACCTGCAAAGACAAATGCGGCTATCGAAGCAGCAGCTACCAAGTCTGTTACAAAGCTCGCTCCGACAAAGAAAGCCGCAAAGGGCGGACTCAACACAGTCGAAACAGTCAAGGGCGATGATGAAGTCATCAACCTGAAGAAGGAATCTGCAGGAACCAATTCCACAAATGCAGGCATTTCCGAAGCTACAATCACAGTTACAACAAATACCGCTGATACAAACGGACTCTTCACAGTCGAATATGATCCGGAAGCAGTTGAACTGGTTAAGGCTGAAGGCATTGACAAGTACAGTGCAATCAACACAGCAGAAGACGGAATCGTTAAGATCGGCTTCATCAGCGCAGAAGCTCTGCCTGAAGGAAGCAATGTTGCAGATCTGACATTCAAGAAGCTCGACGACAGTGTTACTGAGATCGTCATCACAACTGATGAAGAGAATGATGAAAAGCCTGGCACAAGCGAGACTGTCACATTCGGCGATCACGGCGGAATCACTCCGGATCCGATCGATCCGACAGCGATCACTCTCGATGCTGAAGATCTGACAGTTGCAGTCGGTGAGACAGCAGCTCTGACAGCGACAATCGAACCTGAAAACTGCAACAGCAAGCAGATCACATGGACAAGCGCTGACGAAAAGATCGCGACTGTCGATAAGAACGGCAACGTCTTCGGTGTCAAGGTTGGTACAACTGAAATCACCGGAACAACAACAAACGGTCTCAAGGCTACAGCAAGCGTAAGAGTTCTGTTCACAGACGTACCTGCAGAAGGCAAGTACTACAGCGCTCCTGTATACTGGGCAGTTGAAAAGGGCATCACAAACGGCTTCACAGATGCTGACGGACTGGCAAGAGAATTCAGACCGGGCGAAGTTGCGACAAGAGCTCAGATGGTTACATTCCTCTGGAGACTGTCCGGCAAGCCTGAGCCTAAGAGCACAGCTTCCGCATTCTCTGATGTCGACAGCAGTGCATACTACTACAAGGCAGTCCTCTGGGCAGCTGAGAAGGGTATCACTAAGGGTTATGACGACGGCACATTCAGACCGGATGACACATGCTTGAGAGAACATGCAGTGACATTCCTCTGGAGAGTCGCAGGCAAGCCGGCTGCCAAGACAAAGACAAATGCGTTCAACGATGTATCTGTCAGTGACTACTACTACACTGCAGCTCTCTGGGCTAACGAAAACGGAATCGCCAAGGGATACTCCGAAGGTGAGCATGCCGGCGGATTCGGACCGAAGCTCGACTGCTTAAGAGAACACATCGTTACATTCATGTACAGATACGCTAAGTAATCGGTACTGAACTGAACGGATTAAAAGGCAATGTACAATGGAGAAATCCAGAGGCATTGCCTTTTTTACTGTTTGCCGGATACATCCGGGATGTGCAGAAATTCTGTACACGTTTCAATGTTTGCGCATGACGCATCAGGCACGTACGTTGAAAAAAATATTTCTGCATGCATATAATTGATAAGTCTTGGAGACATGTCCGGAATTTCAGCAGGGATGAGCGGAACCTGAACTGCGGATCACCGGACGCTTTTTTTATAAGGAAAAGCATATGTAAAACGTTTCACGTAAGCGATTTCATTTTAATGGGATCTTTTCCATGCTAGAATACGTATGCGAAAAAGGGGAGCACAAAAATGAAGCATCTGATCCGAATGATATTTTCTGTTTCGCTGGTTCTTTTTCTGACTGTCAGCCTCTGTGCATGCGGCAGTAAAACTGCGGCAGATCTCAGCGGTACATACACTCTGACCGCTTTGAAGGATGCCGGTGAAGAAGGAACACAGCAGGATCCGTCATCCCTTGGCCTTACAGGGGAACTGGTACTGAATGAAGACGGAACCGGCACGATGACCGCAAACGGAAACCAAAACAGCTTTACTTATGATTCAGAAGCGATGATAATCAGTATGGACGGTACGGACTGTACTTTCACATATGATAGCGGAGTCATTGAATTTTCTGCAGACGGCGCTGTTATCTATGTTTTTACAAAGAATCAATAATATGAAAACAGGAGAATCTGCATATCATGCCGGATTCTCCTGGTCTTTCCCAACAAAGAGGGGGTTTGAATGAACACATTGATTTCCATTCTGCTGGCAATTCTCAATAATCCGGTAACGGATAACACTTCCCGGGAAATTACCAGACAGATCCTGATTCACTACCGGGATTTCCCGGCATTAAAGGCACAGGAACTTGCGGAGTACAGCTTCTGCAATACATCAACCATCAACAGATATTGCAAGAATCTCGGATTCCGTTCTTTCAATGAGCTCAAAACCTATCTTTCCACCAATCACGATATCCGCAGGGCGCAGATCTCACACCATATGGAGATTGTTGATGAAGAGAAGCTTCTCGCCAATATCGCATATCTGATCGGTCCTTCTTTTGACCGGGATGAATTTATCGAAGAGTGTGAAAAGCTGAACCGGATGATAGATGAAGCACCGCGCATTGTCATCATCGGTGCAGTTTTCCCGGAAGCGATCACCCTGCATTACCAGGAAGATATGATTGAGCTGGGAAAATGTTTCTATACCGCACCGGTAGTCAGGAGGCTGGAGCTGCCCAATGAAGACAGCAGTGCGATGATTGTCATGATTTCCTTTACCGGAAGACTGATTGACTACTGCCGCAATGAATTTGATGAACTGCAGGACCGCTTTTCCAGAACGGTTGTCATGACCGGAAGAGATTCCTTCCCCGCCGGTACTGATCAGCATATGATTTTCCATCTTCCATTTGCCGGGGATGATGAAGCATCCAATACAGCGTTTGTTGAAATCATGCGCTATCTCAAATACAGATATTATATTGATTACGTATCCAAACAATAAACAAAGAGAAAACCCGGCCGTACGGATGAATCAGGCAGCAGGTGCCATGGTTCCCGAAAGCCGGTTTTTTATGATTCTAAACTTCAGATATTTCAAAGTTTCGGCCGATTTCTGTTTTAGCCGCATCTGATCATAAAACACAGTTTCTGCAGAGATTCTCTGCTTTATGACGATGAACGGATCATGCGGCACAGGATGAAAATGACAAACTCTTTGAAATGGCACACAGGAAAGCTATAATAATGTGTGCTTTCAAGCGAAGGAGACAGTACGGATGGTATAATAATGACATCCGTGAGCTTTGTATATGACAGTATTAAGAGAAACCAAACAGTCAATCCGCCGCTTTGCGAAGAATCAGTTCCTGTTTGAAGAACTGGTCAAACGCGATTTCCGGCAGAGATATAAGCGGACAACACTCGGTATGGCATGGAGTGTTCTTTCACCGCTGTTAACGCTTCTGATCCTGAAGGTGGTATTCACCCAGATCTTCGGCAGAAACACCCCGCATTTTACAATCTATATGTTTGCCGGCGTTATTGTGATGTCCTTTTATAAAGAGGCCACCAAGAAGGGAATGACTTCACTTCTTGCCAATGCCTCAATCATCACAAAGATCAACCTGCCCAAATATATGTTTATTCTGAGCAGAAATGTTTCGGCCTTTGTCAATTTCCTTCTGACAATCGGCCTGTTTCTGATTTTCTGCATCTTTGATCATATCCAGTTCGGATGGCATTTCCTGCTTTTAATCTTCCCGATTGCCTGTGAGCTGGTCATGAACATCGGCATCGGCATGATTCTTTCCGTCTGGAACATCTTCTTCCGCGATACGGAATATTTATATGATGTATTTCTGACATTGCTGAACTATGTGTCGGCAATCTTCTATACAGTTGACCGCTTCGGCGCAAAAATGCAGAGCATTTTCCTGCTCAATCCGGTTTATGTCATTATCAAATATTTCCGCATGATTACCATCGACGGTATTATTCCGTCCCTTCAGTATCATGCATTGATGATTTTCTATGCGTTATTCTTCCTCTTATTCGGACTGCATATGTATAAGAAATACAATCATCAGTTTATCTATTACATCTGAGGTGAAATCATGGCAGTCATTGAATGTAAGGATGTCACAATCAAATATATTACCGGTGATTTAAAAGCGATCGGTTTAAAGGAATATGTCATGCGCAGGCTGACAGGTACCTACAATGTCAAGGAATTCTATGCCGACAAGGATATTACCTTCTCTTTGGAAAAGGGAGATATGCTCGGCATTGTCGGTTCCAACGGTGCCGGAAAAAGCACACTTTTAAAGGCAATTACCGGGATCATGTTGCCGGGAAAGGGATCGATTAAAACGGATGGCAATATCGCTGCTCTGCTGGAACTGGCAAGCGGTTTTGATAATGACATGACCGTTAAGGAAAATGCATATCTGCGCGGTGCGATGCTCGGATATACAAGAGAATTCATGGATTCCAAATATGAGGAGATCATCCATTTTGCAGAACTGGAAAACTTCGAAGAATATCTGTTCAAGCAGCTTTCTTCCGGTATGAAAAGCAGACTGGCTTTTTCGATTGCCTGCCTGGTCAATCCGGATATTCTGATTCTTGATGAAGTATTAAGTGTCGGTGACGGTGCTTTCCGCAAAAAGTCCGGTGCCCGCATGAAGGAAATTCTTTCCGGCGGTGTAACCGGCATTCTGGTTTCCCACTCGGTCAGCCAGGTCCGTGAACTGTGCAATAAGATTCTTTGGCTGGACCATGGCAATCAGATTCTCTTTACTGACGATCCGGAAACTGCATGCGATGCTTATGAAGAATTCCTGATCACCAAAAAGCTTCCGAAAAATGAACAGGATATTCATGAACTGGCTGAGCGCTTTAAAATCCGCCAACAGCTGGAAAAAGAAGAGAAGATGAAAACGGAAGCACAGAAGCTGGAAAGCATTCTGGAAAAGGGCACAAAGGATTCCGCCATTCAGGCGGCGATGAATATCATCCTCAAAAACTGCCCGGAAATGCTCGATGAACCTTACCGTTCACAGGGAGACGCATCATGAAGCTTTCGACATTTGATGCTTATAAAACACTTGAAAATGAAAATATCATCAAACTGAGCGATGAAGAAATCAGGGAACTGCAGGATGTTCTGCTTTCCATCTATGACGACATCGCTTATGTCTGTGAAAAATACAGCATCCCGGTATTCCTCGGGGGAGGAAGCGTGCTCGGCGCAGTGCGTCATAACGGCTTTATTCCCTGGGATGATGATATGGACATCAACTTCACCAGAGAGAATTATGAAAAATTCCTTCCGGCTTTTGAAAAGGAATTTTCTGATAAGTACTGGATCCATATTCCGGGAAAGACAAGGGGCTATTCTCTGCTGATGGCGCATATCCGTCTCAAGGACACATGCCTGAAATCCAGGGATGACATGTGGACGGATGAGACCGGTGTCTGTGTCGATATTTTCCCGATTGAAAATACATATGACAGTAAAGTCATGAGAATGATTCACGGAACTGTATGCATGTATTTCGGATTTGCGGTTTCCTGCCGCAAGTTCAGACAGTATAAAGACTGGTTCCTGTGGATTGCGCAGGGAAATGCGAAGCTGGAAAAGATGACAAAAACAAAGATTGCCATCGGAACGCTTCTCAGCTTCAGAAGTCTCGACAAATGGGTGAAGAAGGCGGACGAATGGAATTCCCGCTGCAAGAATCATGCGTCGAAATATGTGGCAGTGCCGACCGGAAGAAAGAATTTCTTCGGCGAGATCTATGAAAGAAGCGGATTCTGCGAACTGATTGACCATCCGTTTGCACAGAGAGTCGCGCAGATCCCGAAGGATTTTGAAACCTATATGAAGGCACTGTACGGAAACTACATGGAAATCCCGCCGGTTGAAAAGCGGGAACGTCATATTTTCTATCCGCCTGTAAAGCTGAAGAAGTAAACAGGCGCAGGGAGGGTTGTATATGAAAGCAGCAGTACTGCACGGCAATTATGATCTGCGATATGAAGAATGGCCTGAGCCTCAGGTAAAGCCGGGCTATGTCAAAATGAAGGTATGCGCCTGCGGCGTATGCGGTTCCGATATGCCGCGTATCACATCCAACGGCGCCCATTATTATCCGATTGTCCTCGGCCATGAATTCTCCGGCTATATCACAGAGGTCGGTGAAGGCGTGACATCTCTGAAGCCGGGCGATCATACCGCCGCGGTTCCGCTTGTCCCGTGCCTGGAATGCGAAGACTGCAAAAAGGGATATTATTCCCTCTGCAAGCATTACAGCTTCATCGGTTCAAGAGAACAGGGCGGCTATGGCGAATATGTTGTTCTGCCGGAAAAAAACGCGGTAAAGATCGATGACTCAATTCCCTGGGAAGTCGGCGCGCTGTTTGAGCCGTCTTCCGTTGCCATCCACGGCATCCGCCAGGCAGGCGACATCAAAGGAAAGACAGCAGCTGTCATCGGCTGCGGCATCATCGGCATTCTCACTGCGCAATGGGCAAGAATCCTCGGCGCAAGCAAGGTCGTTGTGTTCAACCGCAATGAAAAGCGTCTTGAGCTGGCCAAGAGAACAGGAGCGGATGAAACCGTCACAACAAAGGATGAATTCTTTGTCGAAAAGGCATATGAACTGACAGAAGGCAGAGGCTTTGATTTTGTCTATGAATGTGTCGGTGCCCAGCCGACAATCGTTCAGGCACTCAAGCTTGTCGCAAACCATGGAACCATCTGCATGATCGGAACGCCGAAAGGCGAAGTCACGCTCACACAGAGGGAATGGGAATATATCAACCGCAAGGAATGCTTCATCACAGGTTCCTGGATGAGCGGCTGCGCGCCGTTCCCGGGCGATGAATGGCAGATGACTTCCGAATGCTTCGCGGACGGAAGACTGATCTTTGATCCGGAAATGCTTTATAAAAAAGTTCCGGTCACACATCCGGAAGAAGTGACGGAAATCCTGAAAAGCGGTGAGCCGGTTAACGGCAGAATTGTTCTGATGCATGAAGCGTCGGAAGAAAAGGAATAAAAGTATATGAATCATATTCTTCTTATGATGGGAGGAACCGGAACCCGGTTCGGAGCAGACAGACCGAAACAGTATACACTGATCCATGACCGTCCTCTTTTCTCCTATATTCTGAAAAGACTCGACCGCTATGACAAGGTCGATTCCATCGTCATTGTCACCCATGCGGACTGGTTCGAATATGCCGAAGAATGGTCCGCAAAGGCATTGAAACATGTGAAATTCCATGTTGTATGCGGCGGCGAAAACCGCTCGCAGTCAGTGCGCAACGGCCTGAACAAATTAAAGGAATATGCCGGTGATCAGGATGTGGTCATGATTCATGACGCAACACATCCTTATGTCGATGAAAAAGGAATGGATGGTATTATAGAAGCAGTGAAAGAGTTCGGAGGAGCGACTTTAGCTGCAAGAAATTACGATACCGTCTACCGCATTGATGAAAACGGCTTCCTTGCCAACGTGGAACCCAGACAGTTCATCGTGGCAGGAGCTTCCCCCGAAGCATTCCGCTTCGGCGACATCTATGCAATCTATCACGATTCTTCGGATGAAGAATTAAGCACGATGACATCTGCAGGCGCGATTGCGCTTGCACACAGCATTCCGATGAAGGCAATTGACGCAGGTGTGCTGAATCTGAAGATCACATATCACAATGATATGGAGCTCTTCCTGGCACTGGCGGACAATTATTTCTTCCCGGATGATATGGAAAAGGAGAACAACTGAATATGGATAATCCTTTGAAGGAGATGGTTGTCAAACGCCAGCATGGCATCCATTGCGGTATTCCTTCCTTCTGCTGCGCAAACAAGATTGTAATTGAGGCAATTCTTGATCAGGCACAGCGATTCGGTGATGCGCCGTTAATCGAGGCAACCTCCAACCAGGTTAACCAGAACGGCGGATACATGGATATGACACCGATGGATTTCACCGAATATGTTTATAAGATTGCCGACAAGCTCGGTATTTCCCGCGACAAGATTTATCTCGGCGGCGACCATATGGGTCCTCTGCCCTGGGTTGACAGACCCGCCGCGGAAGCGATGGAAAATGCCAAGGTGCTGGTAAAGCAGTGTGTCAAAGCAGGCTATAAGAAGATCCATCTGGATACTTCCATGCGCTTAGGCGATGATTCAAGAACCGAAAAGCTTTCCGATATGGTGGTTGCGGAAAGAGGCGCAGTCCTCTATGAAGCATGCGAGGAAGCCTATCAGGAAATGCTCGCAAAGAATCCGGATGAAATGCATCCGATCTTTGTCATCGGTTCGGAAGTACCGGTTCCGGGCGGAATCAATGAAGATGACGCCGGAATGGAAATCACCGATCCGAAAGACTTTGAGCACACATTAATGGCTTATAAAGAAGTCTTCCACAGACATGGTCTTGATCATGCGTGGGATTATATTATTGCCGTTGTCGTACAGCCCGGTGTCGAATTCGGCGATGACACAATCCATCTCTATGATCATGATGCCGCAAAAGGACTCTGCAGAGCGCTGAAGAAATATCCGGATATTGTATTTGAAGGACATTCCACCGACTACCAGCCGGCAGCGATGTTAAAGCAGATGGTTGAGGACGGCATTGCGATCATCAAGGTCGGTCCCGCACTGACATTCGCGTTAAGAGAAGGCCTCTATGCCCTCAGCTTCATTGAAGATGAACTGATCACAGATCCGAAGGACCGTTCCCATTTCCGTGAAGTCCTGGAAAACGAAATGCTTTCCAATCCGAAGCACTGGGAAAACTACTATACCGGAAATGATCTTGAAAAGAAGATCAAGAGAAGCTATTCCTTCTCCGACCGCAGCAGATACTACATGTCTCTGCCGGTTGTAGAGAATGCGAGAAGAAAGCTTTTCGAAAATATCGATTCCCTCGATATCCCCATGAGCATGTTAAAGCAGTACATGCCGCTGCAGTATATCAAAGTCAGAGACGGCTCCCTTTCCATGAAGGCAAGAGAACTTGCCAAGGATTCGGTTGTCACCCTGATTGAAGACTACAACTACGCGGTCAAGTACAACTACATGATCAGCGGAATCTTTGTACGCTGAGCTGATTCAGAATACAGAACCAAAGCTGCAGATGAAGGAGAAATCCGGATCTGCAGCTTTTTCTGATTCTTTCTCTTCTGTACAGGCAGATCTGCGCCTTTTGACTTATATAACAGAACTGAAGCGGCATTTGCCGGATCGGGTCTGCCGGTACAGAAAAAGAACGGCAGACAGACCGTTTGCCTTTCTCTTAAGCAGCCATTGAACAAAATAAACCAGGGGTACAGCTCGTGCTGTACCCCTGGTGCTTATATTATTTTGCGTATCTGTACATGAATGTAACGATGTGCTCCCTTAAGCAGTCAAGCTTGGGACCGAATCCGCCGGCATATTCACCTTCGGAATATCCTTTGGCAATTCCTTTTTCATTTGCCCACAGGGATGCTCTGTAATAATAGTCGGACGAATATACATCATTGAACGGGTTGGTACTTGTTTTAGGCGCCGGCTTTCCTGCATATCTCCACAGGAAGGTAACCGCATGTTCTCTTAAGCATGTGTCATCCGGACGGAAGGTTCCGTCATCATAGCCGCCGGTGATTTTCTTTTCCGCAGCCCACAGAACGGCTTTGTAGTAATAGAGGGAGCTGTCTGTGACGTCACTGAATGAAGAAACCGTACTCTTCGGATTGGGCTTTCCTGCCAGTCTCCATAAGAAGGTAACCATCTGCGCTCTGGTGCAGTTTCTTTCCGGACCGAAACATCTGGACAGACCGTCTTCATCCTTGAATCCTGCTGTGATGCCTTTGTCCACTGCCCAATAGACAGGTGTGCAGTAATAGAAACCGGAAGAAGGCACATCTGTAAAGAGAACACGGATGTCTTTCTTTACGGTATTGCCGTATTTTGCCTTGGCGGTGATGGTTGTTTTGCCTGTCTTCAATCCCTTCACAAGACCGGCTTCATCAATGGACGCGACGCCTGTTTTGGAAGAAGAGAATGCGATATCTTTATAAACTGTATCTTCCGGGGTATATGTGATTTCAGCCTGAACACTTTCTCCGACAGTGATTTCAGAAGGAAGGCCCATTGCGATTCTCATCGAAACGGAAGGATCGTAATCTGTTTTGGAAAGGACAAGATCGGATTTGGGGAATGCGGTCTTTGTGTCGGCATCATATTTATATGTTACGGATGAACCGTATTTTGTATTGAATGTATAGCTTGTATCAACGGAACCGGACGCATAGCCTTTTAAGAAGAGAAGGTCATCGGCCCCAACGCCGTCGCCGTCACAGTTTGTGACATCGACCAGATAATTCTGACCATCCGGCATTTTTACAACATTCCACATATGGCCGCCGCCGTCCATATCGCCGGTGACACTGTAGGCTGTGATGCCTGTGTCAAAGGATGTCAGATCGCATAAATACTGGAATCCTTTGGAATAGCCTTCGCAGACAACAGTCGTGGACGCATCTCCGTCAAAGATCCAGATCAGCTGCCATGGGTTTCCGTAGTCCGCATATCCGTATGCGGCATCATAGTTATATGATGTCAGATCGCAGATTTCCTTTTTATAGGAAACCAGCTTGTCATAGTCTCTTTCACCCGCGTGTTTCTTCACAATGTTTTTTGCGTTTGTGACTGACTTGGTGACAAGTGCTCCGGTGGATGTATCAACGGTATAGCGATCCTTTGCGTATTCTGCGGCGACAGTGAAGCTGATCTGCATTTCACCGCTCACAGTCAGTGTATATTCCCCGAGTGAGCTGTTATAGTTTACGCCGGTGGAGAATCCCCGGGAGGACACACCGTAGGTTTTATCAAACCAGTACAGTTCATACGGACAGTCAAGGAGAAGACAGTCATCAACCAGGGAAAGGCTGAAAGATGTCAGCGCTCTTACTTTATCAAATGCTTCAGTGGAGAAGACATCGTCAACCCCGAGTTCTTTTGCGGTATATTCCGTTTTTTTGATTCCTGCCTGGGCAGGTGTGAGGGTAAAGGCTGTCGAAGTGCGTTTGCCGGCCGCAACTTCCGCGATATAGCCTTTCAGGGTTTTATAAACTGCCGCGTCTGTGCCGGTCAGGGAAGCACCGACATTGCGGATATAGGAAGGAAGGGCGGTTCCGGGAAGGGAATCCATCCCGTACAGTTCACCTGTCTCTTCACCGAACTGTTCAGCGATATATCCTTCCAGCAATGCAGAGGAATCAATACTCTTCTCTATTTCATCAGTCTGCGTTTCCGGTTCATAAACAATGCTTTCCTTCAGGGATGAAGGATCTTCCGCTTTTACAGTCACGGCATGATTCATGGGGATACTTACAAGCACAGCCAGAGCCGTGCAGAGAAATGAATGGTGTTTTTTCATATGCAATCTCCTGTTTGTAGAATCATGACACGTTTTTCGGAATCTGACAATCACACCGGAGAACAGGACTGTCTTAATGTTCAGTTCAGGGTTTCAAGTTGAATGAATCTTGCCAAAAACTTGTATTCATTGCAAAAAAACGGGTACACTATTATTTATAAGTAGATCTGTGCTTTAGCGGGATGATGATAAGAAGTAAGATGGTGACATTATGAAAGTATTGATGGTATACACAGCGAATATGAATCTCGGCGATTCGATCCTCGCGGAAAACGATTACTGGCTTCTTGAAAAATCTTTGGAAGGCAGAAAACATACAATCTTCAGATATAACATTTCCATGCGCGACATCGGTCAGATCAAATATGTCGATGCCGTTGTTTTCGGCGGCGGTATTTTAAAATCCACAAATGAAAAGTTCTGGCTCTATATTCCGGAAATCGTGAATGAAGCGCAGAAGTACGATATCCCCGTTTTCTTCAGCGCGATCGGATGCGAAGCATTCCATCCTGAAGATGAAAACAGCGTTTCACTGAAAAACGCGGTCAATCAGCCCTGTGTCAAAGGAATCAGCTGCCGCGATGACATCGAAACACTGAAGAATGATTATATCGAAAACCCGGATGTCCGTCTGACTACGGTTTATGATCCTGCAGTATGGTGCAGGGAAACCTATAAAGACTGCATTTCCTCCAAAGACAGAAAAACAAACAGAACAATCGGACTTGGCGTTGTCCGTTCCAATCTGTTTGAGGACTACGGCAATCCGCAGATCACCAAACAGTTTCAGCTGGATTTCTGGAAGAAGACAGCGGAGCTTCTGGAAGAAAAAGGATATTCCTGGACGATCTTCACCAACGGCGATACCTACGATGAACGTTTCGCAAGAGAAGTGCTTGCCTATATCGGACACGGTAAGAAAGAGCGCACACCGATGGATGACCGTGATCTTGTCTCAATGATTTCCGAATTCAAAGGCGTGATTGCCGGCCGTATGCATTCCAACATCGTTGCCTATGCATTAGGCATTACATCCGTCGGCTTCATCTGGAACCGCAAGCTTACTTTCTGGGGAAAGAAGACAGGAACCCTGGAACGCTATCTGACTGTGGATGAGATGACGGCTGAAAACGCGGTTGACAGACTGCTGAAATACATCGACGATCCAAAAGAACCCGATGATTCGCAGAAGATGCCTGTTTATGAGGCAATGAAGGAATTTGCGGACACATATATTAAGGAAAGACCTGACAAGCCTGTCAGGACACTGGATTATTCCAGACACATGGCCGCACTGAACATGGGCGGCATGGATCTGCGCTATACCAGGACCAACAGTGTCGAAGCGCTTAAATGGTCGATTGCCCACGGATTTGAAAACTTCACTCTGGCAGTCCGCCTGACAAGCGATCAGAAACTTGTATGTGTTGACAGGTGGCACCGGGAAACCTATCACATGATGAATATTCCGATTCCCGATGAAGAAAAGGAATATCAGCCGGCAATGTCTTTTGATCAGTTCTCAAAGGCAATGTATTACAACCGTTTCCATACCGCTTCATTTGAACAGATGATCGCGGCATATTCCAGGGAAACAGCCGGAAAGAAAACAAAGCTGTTCATCATTCCGGGCAAGCCGAAGCAGGAAGAGCTTCCGGTGATTCTCAAACAGATCATCACGATTCTGAAGCGAAACAAAGTAAAGCTTTCGGAAGTGGTTCTCTGCTTTGAGACAAGAGCGGATATCGAAGCCGCGATCAGCGCGAAAAAGGGACTGCTGTTCCAGGCGGGATATGAACTTCTCTATTTCCCGAAAATCGAGGACAGCAAGGCAGAACAGCAGATCAAGGACGCGGTGAAATACTGCCGCGCCAACAAAGTCCGCTATCTCAGAGTCAGAGAGCGGCATTATACAGAATCAGCCGCATCATTGATTGCTTCACAGGAACTGAAGGCGTGCGTATTCCATATTGAAAAGGATTCGCATGTAATCCGCATGATCAGAAGGGGAGCGGATTACGCAGCCTGCAGAAGAGGAACACCGGATTATTTCAAAAAACTGACCGGAAAAGAATAAGGGGGAATGAATACAATGGACAGGATGAAAAAAGCTTTCAGAGCTTTGATGACAGTTGTGATTGCGCTGATGATCGCATGCACATCGCTTGTACAGGCAAAGGCTGCAGATGCCGCCGGCGGCACATGCGGCAGCAGCGTCAAATGGACGCTGAGCGATGAAGGCGCCATGACGATCAGCGGCAGCGGTGCCATGACGGATTACGGCGACCCGCATGAAAGCACAGCGACAGCTCCATGGTATGAAAAAAGAGGAACCATCCGTTCCGTTACGATTGCGGACGGTGTGACCAATATCGGCAATTACGCATTCAGCGACTGCCAGAATCTGAACAGAATCTCCATCGCCAGCACTGTTACAAGAATCGGCGAAGGCGCATTTGAACTCTGCGATGTGCTGGCATCCGTCAATGTTCCAACCGGTGTCACCGTCATTGAAAACGGCGCTTTCTCAGCATGCACGAATCTCGGCAATATTTCCCTGCCGGGCGGACTTGTCAAAATCGGCGATTACGCATTCTCCGTATGCGAAAATCTGCAGTATATCCAGATTCCTGACGGCGTTGCGCTGATCGGCGAATACGCATTCTCCGACTGCTATGCATTAAGAAGCGTTTCCATTCCCGACAGTGTCGCGGAAATCGGCGACTATGCATTCATGAGATGCAGAAGCCTGGAACAGATCACAATTCCCCACAGCACAGTCAAGCTCGGCGATTACAGCTTCTTTGACTGCCCTGAATTAAAGGAAATCGCTCTGGGCGAAGGCATTAACAGTGTCGGCAGATATGCTTTCCATGGATGTGAAAATCTGCAGACTGTCTATTTTGAAGGTTCAGCTGAAGACTGGGATGCGATTAAAATCCAGACCGGCAATGAAGAACTGACAGAAGCCAACATTGTTTTCGATCAGCAGATTGTGATTCAGCCTGAATCCATTTCCATCGCCGGATCCTCCTATGTGGAAGTCGGCTCATCCATTCCGGTCGGCATTCTCTTCAATCCGACCAACACAACGGAAAAGCAAATCACATGGACTTCCTCCAACAGAAATGCGGCAACGATTGACGCAAACGGAAGTCTCTACGGCAGAAAAGTCGGCACTGCAACGATTACCGCAAAGAGCTCCAACGGACTCAGCGCGACAATGAATGTGCGTGTTCTGTTTGCCGATGTACCGGCAGGCGGCGCGTATTATTCCAAGCCTGTTTACTGGGCAGTTGATAAGGGAATCACCTATGGCTTTACGGATGCGGACGGTCTTGCAAGATGCTTCGGACCGGAAAGAAGCTGCACCAGAGCGCAGATGGTCACTTTCTTATGGAGACTTGCAGGCAAACCCAATCCGAAATCTTCCTCCAGCAAATTCAAAGATGTGAAGAATACTTCCGACTATTATTACAAGGCAGTATTATGGGCTGCTGAAAAAGGCATTACAAGCGGCTATGATGACGGCACATTCCGTCCGGATGCCACATGCTTAAGAGAACACGCAGTGACATTCTTATGGAGATATGCCGGCAAACCGAACGCAAGTGTTAAAAATACCTTTACTGATGTCAAGTCATCCGATTATTATTACAAAGCAGTTTTATGGGCTGTGAAAAACGGAATCACCAACGGTTATTCCGACGATAACTACAAGACATTCCGTCCGAAGAATAACTGTCTGAGAGAACATATTGTGACTTTCATGTACAGATATTAATCCCGGTCTGTCTTTCAGTCCCCGCATGGGGAAGAAAGAGGAGATGAATGAACAACAGACTGAACCGAACGCTGCTGGCCGCAGCTCTTGCCGTGTCGGCTCTGCTTTCAAACGCATTCAGCGTGAAAGCGGAAGACAGCGGTTATGAACAGGCGGTAAAAGCCGCTCAGGAATCGTATGAAAAGATGACGGCTTTGAAAAAGCAGCTGGATGAAGGCTCAGTCGGATTCTTTAAAGCATCCGGCGATACGACAGCCGCTTCCATTATTACCGACAGTATCAGAAACGCGAAAAACCAGGGACTGACCTATGGCGTCACAAAGATCGGTGCCGCAGGAGACGCGACAAGCCTTGACAACATGGTGAAATCCATGGACTTCCTGGCGGAAGGAAATGCATACCGCAGGAAGGAAGGCGGTACGGATTTATTGGTAACCGACCGCATGATGGCACTTGCCCAGGCGGATACCAACTATTCGACAGAAATGTATACCCATTGGTTTTCTCATCTTTCCACTTATTCAGCAGGAGAAAATTATGCATATTGGTGGGACGATCCGTATGATTTCTGGTATGTTGAAGAAAAGCAGAATGCGGAAAACGGAAGCGGCGAAACCGGGCATTTTGAAAACATCAGAAGAGAAAGCTATATTGTCACAGGCTTCGGCATCAATTCAGCCACAGACTATACGCATTATGTTCAGACATTCGGAGGCCAGTGGTGCATGCAGAGGCTTTCCGGAGGCTATGGGAAAACCTATACCGTGGCGGAATACAAAAAGCGTCTGAATGATTACATCGTCAGCACAAAGAATGATTACAATGCGGCGAAAAAAGCCTATGAAGAGGCAGTGGCAGCTGTACAGAAATATGAACAGGGCGGTTTTTCGCTCGGAGCCGGCAAGGCGGTCTATGGTGAGGTCGGCGGTTCGCTGAACCTTTCCCTGACAATCGGCTCCGCCACGGAAAATTATTCGAAATGGACATCTTCCGCATCGAATATCGCAAGTGTGGATGCGTATGGAAATATCACATGCCGCAGAGCAGGAGTCACAACAATCAAGGCTTCTTCCCCGACCGGAAACAGCGCCAGCACTACACTGCGTGTTCTGTTCACCGATGTGCCGGCATCCGGCTATTATTACTGCAATCCTGTCTACTGGGCGGCAGACCAGGGCATCACATCAGGATTTACGGATGAGGACGGATTTGCCAGATGCTTCGGACCGGAAAGAAGCTGCACAAGAGCGCAGATGGTCACCTTCTTATGGAGACTTGCGGGAAAGCCGAATCCTCAGAAGACTTCTTCTGAATTCACAGATCTGCAGGATTCATCGCTCTATTACTACAAGGCAGTGCTTTGGGCAACGGAAAACGGAATTACCTACGGATATGATGACGGCACATTCCGTCCGGATGAAACATGCTTAAGAGAGCACGTTGTCACATTCCTGTACCGCTTTGCGGATAAACCGTCAGTCAATACGGTTGAGAATCCGTTCAATGACATCACGGCGGAAGATTACTATTACAATGCGGCCTTATGGGCAAACGCAAATGGAATCGCGAAAGGCTATTCCGAAGGAGAATATGCAGGGGGCTTCGGACCGAAGCTTGACTGCTTAAGAGAACACATCGTCACATTTATGTACAGATATGCCGGTTAAACCCGGCTTTGGGAGGGAGGCTTCATGGAGATCACAAAGAAACGTTCTGCAGTATCCTTCATTCTGGCCGCCGTATTGTGTTTCGGCGCGCATCCGTATGTATTGAATGCGGAAGATTCTTCTGATGTTTCCGATGAGGAAATGACAGAAGAAACAGAAGAACCCGGAACAGAGGAGGAAATTCCTGAAACTGAACCGGAAGTTCCGGAAAAGACGGGAGAACCGGCTGAACCGGAAGAAGAAACGGAAACAGAAGAGAACAGAGGACTTCAGTTCATCGACGGCGAATTCTATTACTTCGATGAAGAGACCGGCGAACCGGTCACGGGCTTCTATGAACTGGCAGAAGATGACATCACTGTCTATTTTGATGAAGAAACCGGAAAGATGCTGTTCGGTTGGCAGAAGATCAAGGATGAAACCTATTATTTTGATCCGGTCACCGGAGAAAGAATGAGAGGCTTCCTCTATGAAGAAGAAACAGACAGTACGTATTATCTCGATCAGGAAAGCGGCACCCTCCATAAAGGCTTAACGGAAATTGAAGGAGATACCTATTTCTTCAATGAGGAGACCGGCGCCATGGTGCTCGGTTTTGCGGATACAAGTGCCGGAAAGATCTATCTCAATCCGGAAAACGGACATATGCTCAAAGGCGAACAGTTCATCGATGATAACTGGTATGCCTTTGATGAAACAACCGGCACGATGAAAACCGGCTTTGTCTACATTGAAGAACTGAAGATGACGGTCTATTACGATCCTGCCACCGGAAAGATGGCAACCGGACAGCAGACTGTCGGAGATCAGACCTATTACTTCAATCAGGACACCGGAGCCATTTCCTCCGGCATCACCAGAGAAAAGGACCATACCTTTTACATCAGCGAGGACACCGGTGAAAAACTGACCGGCCTGGTCTATGACAAAGACAGCTGGTACTGTTTTGATGAAGAAACAGGGGATATGATCAAAGGCTTCCACTACATTCCCCAAAGCAAGAAGACCATCTATCTGGATCCGAAAACCGGAAAGATGGCAACCGGCGAAGTGACTATTGACGGCAGCGTCTATCACTTTGACACAAAGACCGGCGCGATGATTGACAGAACCTTCAAGCTGTTAACAGGAAATACCGGAAAGACCATTCAGGTCTTCTACAAAAACGGCAGAATCGTCCGCCGCAATTTCAAATACGAACAGACCTACTACCAGGTCAATCCGGAAACCGGAGAGATCATTCACAAGCAGCCACTGTTTACCGATGAGATTTACTGGGAAGGGATCGATGTCAGTTCCCATAACGGAAAAATGGATCTGACGGATTATCAGAACGGTTTTGTGATCATCCGTGCTTCCTGGGGAACCAATGAGGATACACTGGCACAGCACAATATGGATTTATGCGAACAGCTGCAGATTCCGTACGGCGTCTATGTCTATTCTTATGCGGTTGATGAAGAACAGCTGCTCAGCGAAGCAGACTTTGTGCTGGATGTCATCAAGGGGAGAAATCCGGCACTCGGCGTCTGGTTTGATATCGAATATGACTATTACAAAGAGTCAAGGATTGAAAACTGGCCGAACAAAGAGATCATTACCCGCTACTGCGATCTGTTCTGCGACAGGGTCGGGAAAGCAGGCTATAAAGCGGGCATCTACGCATCGGAAATATGGTTTGATGATTACATTGATGAATCACTGCCGTATCCGAAATGGATTGCCAACTGGGGACCCAATGACGGCAAATGGAATAAGAATCTGAAAGACAGATGCGTCATCCATCAGTACACAAGCATTCCGATTGATCAGAATGTATTCTACACAGATCCTGCATTGTTCATGGCAGATTGAGGGGGACTAAAATGAACTGGTACAGAAAAACAGCAGTCACTGTATGTTCTGTTTTCCTATGCGGGCTTTTAACATCTTCCGTTCACGCGGAAGATTTTGACATTCTGCCGGAAGAACCGGTGAATGAAACGGAAGAAGCCGCTGAGACGGAAATCAGTGAAACAGAAGAAACCGCTGAAGAAGAAATCCCGG